>JALGVR010000028.1 GCA_025774605.1 bacterium
AATGACAGCATCTTTCATACGCTTTTTTACTCAAGTAGGTACTAACATTAATACACCGTCATTGCGAGCGCAGCGAAGTAATCTCCAACCTTCGAAAGCAATTACGGTCTCTTATACAGGTATATGCCAGCTTAGCTTTGACCTCTGTCGTCAACGGCTATCCTGATGAGAATGGAGTATATTATCATGCAGACGATGAAGCGACGGCGTATTCAATCCCCATCGCCCAATTATGAAGCCGGTATCGTAAACAAGTTACAAACCGATCAATTCCCTGAATATCCGCACAAATTTCGGGGCGATGTTTACCGATACGTTGTCCAGTATTAACTGATGGTCCAGCCGTTTCCCGGGTTGACCGGCGATGTTCGCAATACCGCCCAGCATCGCTGTCGCGACTCCAAGCCGAGCCGCCTGTTTCAACACGGGATCGCATGACATGCTGACCGCGGAAACGTCCAGGCGGCGCAGTGCCTCGATCTCAGCCGCGGTTTCGTAACACGGACCGGTCACCAGTGCGATGACACCGTTGTTCAGAGCGACTTCGGCGCGCCGGGCGGCGTCTGTAACCGCGTTGCTGAAGTGTGGATTGAGCGGTTTCCGTGGAGATGGCATTCTATCGTGAAATGTCTCTGCTGCCGGTCTCTCGCTGTGACTCCAACGATGGGGTGGGAAACGGATCACGTCATTGAACAGATGGATGTCACCAATTCCCGCATACGGGTCAACTCCGCCGCAGGCACTGCAGAGCAGAAGTCCTTCGGCATCAGTGATCGAAGCGATTCTTGCGGCGTTTGCGATATTGAAGAACGGTGTACCCTCGTAGAGATGACTGCGCCCACAGAGGAAAAATGCCCCACCGCGTGAACCGATGCAGAATCGAACGACCCCGGAATGTCCCGGGGTCGTCGGTATCATGAAACCAGCCAACTCGGAGTAAGGTACGGAACGACTTACGGAGAGGCTTTGAGCTGCGGTGTCGAATCCGCTGCCGAGTTCGATTATCCAGCGCGGGCGGAATCCGGCTTCTTGTATCAAACGGTCAACCGCTTCCGCGGATAATCGTTGAAAATCCTTCAGTTAAAGCCTCTAATACTCGTTAGCGCCGAGACTTACTATCAGCCATCTGTCGCCGATCTTGACGATCTTCAGAATGTTGAAGGTCTCCTCTCTTCCGTCGACGCTGATGCTCACCTCGTTGTTTTTAAAGGCGGCGAATCCCTTGTACTGGTAAAAGGGTTCGCCGAGTGTAAATTTTTTGAACTTCAGGTCATGTCCTTCATATTTCTGCTTCAGATCCCGGTAGGACTGTACAAGATCGGACATGTATTCATCCATGAAGGATTCTGCGTCGACCCGTGCAGTGACCGATGGATTTAAGGTCTCGAAGGCGCGCTGATCCATCAGGCAGGCATGCCCCAGATCGTCGTCATTCCGGTCGATGGCGTGCACGAAAGTTTCGATCATCTGTGCGATGGCTTTCTCTTCAGGACCGGCGATGTGGCAACCCAAGGCAAACAACAAAAACAGTAAAAATATCGGGGTCAGGGTTCTCTTCATAACTTCCACCGTTTAATGTTTGGTTTTATTCAAGCCGACCGGATTGTCCGGATTGCGGGGTAAATTGTGCTGGATGTGGCTCAGAAGCTCAGGTGACGAGTCGGCTTGTCTAATGAATTTGCTTTTATGCTTCAACCTGCATTACCAGTCTGTTAAAAATCATGGAAATACTTGTACCGGTAATCCCGGATGTCTGCCGCAATGCGCAGCTCGCGCTGCCAATTTTTCAATGTCTGTTGCTGTTTTTTGGCTACCAGGGAATTGTAGATTGTTGGATGCAACGTCAGAAAATCCTCATCATTCCAGGGTGACTTGCTCTCCATATAAGCGATATAACAGCCGCGCCCGGTTGAGATGATGTCGGAAATATCACCCTCTGACAGTCGAAAAGCCTGGGTGAGGAAGTCCTTGTCTCTTCTAAGGTTATCCGGCAGACCGCTGTCAACCCTTATACTGTCGGCGGTGACATGGATCTTCAGTCCGTACTCCTTCGCAACCCCTTCCATGTCGTCAACCGTTTCAATCCCGGCGCGCACTTCAGCAGCCTTATCCCACACCTTGTTGTCCAGCAGCACCTTTGATATTTTCTTATAAATCTGGGATTTCACCTCATCAAAGGGTTTAATGCTCTCTTCGATGACGTTGCATATCTGAAAGACGATATATCCCTCCGGTACCGGATAAACATCGCTGACCGCTCCAACCGGATTGTTGAAGCAGAATTCAGCAGCCATTCTCATCTTTCCCAGTCCCTTGATGTAACCGGCTTCGGAAAACGCATCCGTTGTATCCACATCATAGCCGTAATCTTCCGCCATCTGCGCGAAGTCGGCTTCCTTGATGTCCTGTGAGAAGTTGTAGGCGTCAGTATAGACCTGGTCACGCGTGTCGGGGGAGGGCTTGATCTTCAGGAGAATGTGTCTCGCCTTGACCTCTTCAACACCGTTCTCGGTTCGTTTATCTTCAACCAGGATGACATGGAAGCCGTGCCTTGTCTGCACGGGACCGACCGGTTCACCGGGTTCAGCGGCAAAGGCGGCTTTTGAAAATGGCTCTACCATTGATTCATAATTGATCCAGCCGAGATCACCGCCTTTGCTCTTCGTACTTTTATCCTCGGAGGATTGCAGAGCGAGTTCGGCAAAGTCGGCGCCGTTGCGGATTTCCTCCATGAGACCCTTCGCCTCGTGAATGATATCGAGGGTGTCTTCGCTGGTGGGTATGGTAATAAACTTCACATAGGCGAACTGCCGCTTGGGATACTGTTTGAACTTGCCGGAGAAAAGCTGGTAATAATGCCGCATCATCCTGTCGGTGATTTCAGCGCTGTCAATTTCGAAGTTTTCCCTCAATAACACCAGGAATTTCAGCTTTGCGGTCGCGGTCTGCCGCAGGTATTCGTCCCTGACCTCTCCGATGGGGACATCAGTGCACTGAGCCACCAGGAAATTCAACTCCTGATCGATCAGAAAGGTTTTAACCCTCCGTTCGATATCAAGAAGATATCGCAGCGCCTGTGGCTCACGGAGGAAATCCTGGTACAGTTGCAGATCGAACTTGCCATTCTTCTGGAAGGTTTCCACCTGCTGGATTTCCTGCGGCGGGTAATTCTGCACGACATAGGCGACCTCCTCGTCGGTAACCTTGATGCCCAATCGTTTGGCTTCATTCGCCCGGAGAATCTCATCAATATCGTTGTTCCATGTCTCTTCGCGAAGTCTTTTTATCTTGTTTTCGTCGGGTTCGCCTTCTGATTGACGCATAACGTTGTCATAAGCCAAGCGGATTCTGTTGTCGAACTCCTCATAGGTTACTTCATAGCCGTCAATTACACCGATTATACCGGGTTTGTCACGGGACTTGAATCCTCCCATGCCCCAACTGAAAACAATGGTAGCCAGGAATGCGAACACCAGAATCCAGAGAATGACCTTCATCTGGCTGCGCAGTTGAGTCATTACCACAAGCGGTTCTCCAATTTTATTTTATCAGAATATTGATGCTGTTACACCACATAGGATGATATATCTTATGTCTGGTGTAATATAGCCCTGCCGTCAGTTCGAATCAAGACGGTTATCATTATCCGGACGATCCCTGACTGTAATTCTCACCAGACCGACGCCGCGCGGGCTTGCCTGGATGACGCGAATGGTGGCTGCCGGCAGATCCAGTTCGTCTCCAACCTTTGGTATCCTGTTGAAAAGTCTGATAACAGCTCCGCCGAGACTCGCCGCTTCCTCCCGGAAAAGATCGAAGCCCAGCCTCTGGCCAAGTATGCTCAGGCGTGTCCGTCCATCAACAAGCCAGGTACTGTTTGAGAGGCGAATGCACTGGTGGTCTTCGGTGTCATACTCGTCCTCGATCATCCCCACCAGTTCCCGCGCGATATCGTCCACGGTGACAATGCCGGCCATTCCGCCATGTTCATCGAGCACGCCTGCCAGGCTGGTTCGGTTTTTCTTCATCCATGAGACGAGCTCAACGACGGTAAGCAATGCCGGCACAGAGAGAAGCGGACGGATCACCGTTTTCAGATCAGGTGGCTTTTTCAACAGATCCTGTGCCGTCACAACACCGATGACGTCGTCCAACTGTTTACGGTAACAGGGGAGCCTGGTAAAACCGCTTTCGATGATCAGCCGTCGCGCCTCTGAAGCGGGCGCGTCGACGCTGAGCGCAACGACAGACGTACGCGGGGTCATGATGTCCCTGACGCGGCGTTCGCTGATTTTAAAGAACCTGTGCAGGATTCTGTAGGTGTTCTCAGGGTAGTCGCCCTCGCGACCGGCCGTCTTGATCTCGTTGACTATTTCGGTTCGACTCAACACATGCCCTGTCGTTTTTTCGGGCAGTCCCACATACCTTCCCATCCGGACAAGAACCGTTTCGATCAGCCTGATAAAAGGCCATGCCGACAGACGGAAGATGTAAAGAACCACCCCGACGACAAGTATGATCTGATTTGCCGACTGGCGCGCTATAACCTTCGGAATGGTTTCACCAAAGACAAGCAATATCAGCGGTGCAACGACCAGGATGAACCGTTCCGAGAACCCGTACCTCGTCAACCACAGTGCCATCAGTGACGAATAAATGACAGTGGACAGGTTGTTGCCGGTAAGCGTGGTGATCAGGAATCTCTCGGGCTTGCGGCTGAGGAAATCGACTGCCCGGGTACCTTTCCTTCCACTGCGGAGCCAGGCTTGAAGGCGCGCTCTGTTGTAACTCAGAAAGCTGGTTTCCGACCCGGCGAACCAGGCGGAAAAGAAGAGCGCTGCCAGGATACCTATGAGTTGCAGGTCCAACTTGACTTAGTTAGTTAGTGTGAACCGCTGGAGTTTCATCGCTGCCCGGGGAGTGATCCTCCCGGTCTTTCAAGCCGGGCAATTTCCCGCCGGGCTCGATCCGCCCCGGTATAGAGACTCTTTAACTTGGCGAAGGCGACGTCGCGCGGCAGAAATCCCAGTCCGGCGCTTGGAGCAGCCCAAATCAGCTCCGGGTCGTGAAACTGAGCCACCTTCAACAGCGTTCGAGCAATATCGGTCGGTCGCTCAACCTCCAGTTTCCGGGAATGCACCAGACCCAGCTGCAGGATTCGATCCTTCCACATCGTGTCGACGGCAAGCAGTCTCTCGTTTTCAGGACCGTCGCACAGGTCAAAGCTGAAGCCGCTGAAGGGTGTTTCATTGAGCTCATCTTCAATACCGACCATGTCGCCGCCGAAAGTGCACAGCATCACCTTGGCTTTCACAGAGTTGCAGAGCAGGTTCGCGGTTTCGACGAAAGCGGTGATCTTGTCCTTATTGGATGCGATCAACGGCTCCTCAACGAGGATATACTTGAAACCACCCGCTTCCAGTCCCATCAGCTCCCGGTTAAGGGCGTCCGCCAGGTCATTGGCGAGGGAGCCGGTATCATCGCCGTATACACCCGGGTCGCACAGTCTGGCAAGGCTGAAAGGCCCGGTCAGGACGGGTCTGACCTCCACGGGCGACCGGTCTTGCAGGAAGCGGTAATCATCCAGCAGTATCGGGTGGGTCCATTTAATCCTCTCAACAGCGCGCGGCTTGTAATGGCCATTGTCCGACTCCTGATAGTCGTCTTTCACCGCGAAGCCGCCAAGCTCCCGGCAGATATGTATCATTGGGTTTTCCCAGCGCACCTGCCCGTCGCTCACCAACTCGACACCGGCGGCGACCATCTCCGCCACCGCGTCCACCGTGGCGCGGTCCTTGGCGCGCTTCAGCTCTCTCTCTGTAATCCGTCCCTGCCTGAAATTCTCGATGGCGCGCTGCAGCAGTTGAGGGCGCGGCGGATCAAGAAGCCTGGGATAGCTCCCGTTGACAGCTATCGTGAACATATCCATACATATTGAAAAGGTTACGGAGCAAGGGTTTTCGTTGTATCGTTCCCGCGCGGTAAACCGTCACTCCCGTCATTCTGAACGAAGTGAAGAATCCGCAGTTGACGGTTTTGAGATGCTTCACTACGTTCAGCATGACATTTAACAGTTGAAACCATCATCCGCACCCCTTAATAAATAATCAAATATCAATCTTGTAATACTCTTTATACCATTCAATGAACTTCGGAATACCTTTCACGATCGAAGTAGCGGGTCTGAAGCCGACGGTTTCACACAGGTCGTCGATATCGGCGAACGTGGCTTTCACGTCACCCTGCTGCATCGGCAGGAAGTTCAGGGTCGCCTTTCGTCCCAGGCACTCTTCGATGAGCCGGATGAATTCGGTAAGTTCGACGGATTCGTGGTTTCCGATATTGTAGAGGCGGTACGGGACAAAACTGGTGGCGGGATCCGGTGTGTCCCCGCTCCAGTCGGGGTCCGGGAGTGGATCATGGTCGAGGACTTTACAAATTCCCTCGACTATGTCGTCGATATAGGTGAAATCCCGGTACATGTGGCCGTGGTTGTAAACCGGAAGCGGCTCGCCGGCAAGGATGGCTCTGGTGAAGATGAACAGCGCCATGTCCGGCCTGCCCCATGGCCCGTAAACGGTAAAGAAACGCAGCCCTGTCGTGGGCAGGTTGTAGGTGTAGGAATAGACATGCGCCAGCAGTTCATTCGATTTCTTGGTTGCGGCGTACAGCGAGATCGGGTGATCGACGTTGTCATGTATCGAAAAAGGCAGCCTCGTGTTCCCGCCGTAAACCGAGCTGGACGAGGCGTATACCAGGTGCCGGATGCCGGCCAGGCGGGCGCATTCGAGCAGGTTGAAGAAGCCGTTCAGATTGCTCTGGATATAACTCTCCGGATTCTCGCGTGAATACCGAACCCCGGCTTGAGCCGCCAGATTGACTATACGATCGTCAGCGCCGAGTTCTTCCCGGGCAAAGAGCCCGTCCAATCCGGACCTGTCAGCGAGATCGAGCTTGTAAAACGTGAAGTCATGCTTTTCCTTCAGGATCGCCAGTCGGTCGTATTTGAGTTGGACGTCGTAGTAGTCGTTGATGTTGTCAAGACCGATAACGCGCCAGCCATCGGCGAGCAACCTGCGGCTGAGATGGAAACCGATAAAACCCGCACAACCGGTGATCAAAATTCTTTCAGACATGGGAAACCTTAAAAGACGACATCCGCATTGTTCGGGTGCCGTCGTTAATCCACCGGGATATCAATCCTCCTTGATGACCTTGAGCGTTACATGGGCTTCAACGTCGGTATGGATTTTCACCGGGATGGTGTATACTCCCAATGCCTTTATCGGTTCGGGAAGATCGATGGTGCGGCGGTCGATATCTATATCCTGCTGGGCCAGCATATCACAGATGTCCTGCGATGTAACGGCGCCGAACATCTTGTCCTCTTCGCCGACCTTGACCTTGGTTGTCAGCGTGCATTTTGCCAGTCGTGCCGCAAGTGCTTTATGGGTGCGTAGTTCACGCATCGTCCTGGCTTCAGCCGCCTTTCTCTGTGCTTCAAGCTGCCGGAGATTCTTGGGGTCGGCTTTAACCGCCATTCCGGTGGGAACCAGGAAGTTGCGGGCATAACCGTCCTTGACAGTGACCATATCGCCGGCTTGTCCAAGTTTCTCGATATCATTGAGTAATATAACCTTCACAAGCACATCTCCTTAGCGTGGCACCTCGAGCACGAACGGCAGTATCGCCATATGACGGGCGCGTTTAATCGCCTTCACCAACTGACGCTGATGCTGCGAACATGTTCCGGATATCCGACGGGGGATGATCTTACCCTCCTCGGTGATGAACCGATGCAGCAGCCGATCGTCCTTGTAATCAATGTAGTAAATACGGTTCTCGCAGAAGCGGCATATCTTTTTGCGTATCAATATCATTGAATGCTCCCGTTATAATTTAAGATCGCGGAAACCGAAGTCGAATGATGAATCTTTGTCATCGTTTTCATCCTCTCCGGTTTCGGTGTCGTCGGCATCCGTTTTGTCGCCATCGCTGATACCGTTCACATCTTCACGGTCGTCTGCATCGGGTTTACCTTCGCTGCCCGCCAGCTCTTTGCCTTCTGCGAATGGACTTACGCTGGTTTCCATATCTGACAGAACCATTTCCCGCTTGTTCAGGAATTGTATCCGGCGCGCCTTGATTTCAACAACGTTACGATAATGTCCATCATCCGTGCGCCACTGCCGGCTCTGCAGCTCGCCCTCAACCAGCACCGCGCTCCCCTTGCGCAGGTTCTCAGCGCAACTCTCAGCCAATTTATACCAGGCAACAATGCCGATAAAGCAGACGTCCTCTTTCCACTGTCCGAAGTTGTCCTTGAACTTGCGATTCGAAGCTATCGTGAAATTGGCAACCGGTGTGCCGTTCGTCGTCGCGCGAATAATTGGGTCTTTAATTAGATTGCCCACAATGATGACGTTATTTATGTCGGGCATCTTCAAATCAGCCATTTCTCACTCCACTTTTTTTTCGTTTACATCATCAACTTGCCCGGGCGCAGGTTGACTTGTCTCTGTCGGTTCATCTGATGAATCTAACTCTTCTGCAACAGTTTCGGTTTCGGATTGAACCGGTTTTTCTTCGATCTTCTCCTGATTATCGATATTCTCTTCGAGACCGTCGGTGACCGTATCTTCAGCGGCGCTCACGGTCTCCTCGGCTGTTTCCGGAGTCTCCGCTTTCTCCGCCGGAGTTTCGGGAGTTTCGTTCGATTTTTCAAGTGCGGTTCTTACCTGAGCCATCACTTCGACTTTCTCAGCCTGTTTCAGGGGCCGACCCCCGCTGCGCATCCGCTCGGCTTCCTCCTTCTGGATCTTTATGGTAAGATCCTTGAGTTGCATTTGTTTGTCGGATAAAGTGAGGATAAGATGCCTGAGAACGAGGCTGTTCAATCTGAGGAAATAGTCCAGGGCTTGAACAATGCGACCGTCTCCAGTGAGGTTGACCAGGAAGTAAATGCCATACTGACGCTTCTGGATGGGATATGCCAGCCGTTTCTTGCCGACCTTTTCGAACGAGATCACCGAGCCCTCTCGACCGGTGATTATTCCTTCAATCCTCCTCTTGACATCCTCGATACCATCGTCGTTGGAAGGATCGGTAATGTACAATAGTTCGTAGTGTTTCATCTGCCTCCTTTGGTTTGGCACCCCCGCCTGCTCTGAGCGGGGGAGGAGTGTTGACTTCTTGATTCCGGATTTTCAGTTAAATCCGATATAATTTAAGCTCCCATAATCGATGGAGCCAACAAAATTAATCATGACCTTTGCCGAGCGCCGAAAATCACGGATTCACTCGATCTCGAGATTATTATAATGATTCATCGCGGCAACGATCCCGTCGGCAAGGGTCATTTCGACCGCATCGGCTGCAGCTTCGAAGATCCTTGTCAGATAATCGAATTGCGATTTTGGTATCTTTGAGAGAACCTGGTGCGACAGCTTGTCCCGTTCAACATTCGTCCGGATGCCGATACGCACCCGGGGGATATCTTCGGTTCCCGCCAGCCGGATGATGTCCTCCATACCCCTGTGTCCGCCGGAAGATCCCCGTTCACGCAACCGGATACGCCCCAAAGGTAGATCATGGTCGTCATAAATGATCAGGACCTCCTCCGGATCAATCCTGAAATAGTTTATCCAGTTGACAATCGGACCGCCGGAACGGTTCATGTAGGAAGTCGGGATCATCAAGGTGATTTCGCTGCCGCAGCGCTGTGCTTCGGCGAACAGGAAATCCCCTTTACCTGCTCTGAAGGCTTTTCCCCACCGTGAAGCGAGAAGCTCCAGTGTCATAGCGCCCACATTATGCCACGTATTACGGTAACGTCTGGTGGGATTTCCGAGTCCCGCGATGAGCTTCAAGTCATCGACCGAATTTCAGGCTGTCCTCCGGGAATCATTTCCCTTTGTCAGCTTCCTCTTCCTCCTTCTCGTCCTCTTCTTCAGCCTTTTCCTCTTCGCCCTCTTCCTCTTCTTCCCCTTCGATCTCTTCGACAGGTTCGCGGATAACCGTGGGAGGAACAACTGAAGCGATCAGCTCGTCCGGGTCGTGCAGGAGCTTGAGATTGGGTAAATCGAGGTCTCTCACATGCCGGGAATGCCCGATCTGCAGATCAGTCACATCGATTTCCACATTGGTTGGAATGTGCTTAGGCAGACATTCGATCTCAAGTTCATTCAACGAACTCTGAAGAATGCCTCCACCGGTCTTGACACCGACGGGGACTCCGGTCAACCGCAACGGAACCGTAACGGTGAGCTTCTGACCGCGCTTGACACCCATTAAATCGATGTGAATAATATAATCTTCAATCGGATCCCGCTGGATCTCCCTGACAACACATTCGCGTGCCTCATAACCCTCTATGCTCAGGTTGATCAGGGCATGTTTTTGTCGCAGTAGCATCAACAGCTCGGTTGCATCGACTGAGAACGGAACATTCTGGTCGCTGCGATAATAAAACACACCGGGGATACGACCCTGAAAGCGAAGTTGTCGCGCCGGCCCCTTGCCGTTTGCCTGACGGGGGACAGCAAATAAATCATTGTCAGCCATTATCGCCTATTGAATTATAAACAAAATTACAGAAACAGATAACTTAACGATTCGCCGTAATGAATGCGTCGAATCGCCTCGCCGAAGATCTTGGCGGTTGAAAGTACGATGAACAGTCCACTGGATTTTGCAGCATCATGCAGTGGAATCGTGTCGGTGACCACGAATTCCTCCAGTTCGATCTGCCGGAGCCTTTCGATGGCAGGTCCTGACAGGATCGGATGTGTGCAGGCTATGTGTATCGGACCGCACTTCAACTCCCTGAGGCGCTGGTAAGCTTTCACGATGGTGCCTGCGGTGTCGACGATGTCATCGATGATGAGAACCCGCTTCCCCTCGACCTCACCGATCACGTTCATCACCTCCGATTCGTTGTGTTTCGAACGGCGTTTGTCGATGAAAGCCAGTGAGGCATGAAGCCGCTTGGCGTAGTTGCGCGCCATGGCGATTCCCCCCACATCAGGCGAAACAACCACCAGATCCGGCCCCGCGATCCTCCGGAAGTGCTCGGTGAAGATGTACGAGGAGTAGAGGTGGTCAACCGGTATATCAAAGAAACCCTGCAACTGCGGAGTATGCAGATCCATCGTCAGTATCCTGTCCGCGGTGGCGGCCTGCAGTAAGTTCGCAATCAACCGCGCCGTGATCGCCACCCTGGGTTTATCCTTCCGATCCTGTCTCGCATATCCGAAATAGGGTATGACTGCAGTAATCCGGGCTGCCGACGCGCGGCGGGCGGCGTCAATCATGATCAGCAGCTCCAGCAGATGATCGGCGGGAGGATGGGTCGGCTGCAGCAGGAAGACATCGTGACCACGGATGTTCTCCTGATACTTGACCCAGAACTCGCCATCGGAAAAACGCCTGCGTTCGATCTTTCCGGCCTCGATACCGATAAAATCGGCGATGCTGTCCGTCAGGACGGTATGAGCGGACCCGCTGAAAAGTTTCATAATAATCCCCGGATAATCCTACAGGAAATGTTGCTGGGGCGGAAGGACTCGAACCTTCGAATGCGGGGACCAAAACCCCGTGCCTTGCCACTTGGCTACGCCCCAGTTATCAACTGTTCGATATCCCTTCCAGGCAAACCACAACAGATTCGGTCGGAAATCAACCTGACCAGCCTTATTCCTGCGGTGGTCAAAACGGGTTGATCAGATCAGATACTGCCAGCCTGTCGACCGTTAACAATCAGTCGCCAGGCGACAGATGTTGATCATCAGCGTCACCCCCGACGTCATTCAACCCGCAGCCCCGACTGTGTTTAGTGATGCGGGATCAGCCTTCCTCACCCTCTTTTTCGAGAAGGTTTTGATACTCATCAAGGATCATTTTTTCCAGTTGTTGCCGGAAATTATTGCGTATCGGATGGGCGATATCCTTGTACGTGCCATCCTGCATCTTGCGCGAGGGCATGCAGACGAACAGTCCGCTGTTTCCCTGTATTACCTTCAAACCGCGCACCACAAAGACATCATCGAAGGTGACATTGACAAAAGCCTTGAGCTTCTCTTCACCACGGATGTTGATGTTAATCTCTGTGATCTCCATCGCTCCTCCTACCAGTGCGTCCCACCGGGTACCTGATTAACAAGGACGGCAAATAAAGCTGAGCCACGGTGAACTGAACTTGCGGGCGACCTTTTCGGCGGTGTTGCCGTCGCTGAAGGCGCCGAATATCGCTGAACCACTGCCGCACAAACCCGAAAATTCGGCTCCTGCGGACATCATCAGGTCGCAAGCTGTGCCCAGCTCCGGGTAGGTTTTAAAAAGAGGACCCTCGAAATCGTTGGTCATCTGCGCCGTTGGTTTCCCACCCGCATATTCTAAAAAATCATGAACTACAATTTTAATATCATTTTTGTCAAAAGTCAAGCGGTCAATCCGTCTGTACGCCCATTCTGTTGAAATCGAAATATCAGGCTTCAGTATCACCAGGATCATCCCTGCATCGAGTCCTTTGACAACGCGTAATTTCTCACCGCGACTTTGTCCCAGAGCCGCCGGCACGTCCAAGAGAAAGAAGGGCACGTCAGAGCCGGTATCGGCGGCCGCGCCGAGCAATGCTCCATGATCGAGCGGGATATTATTCAGTTCCGCCATGCCCCGCAGCACCGCAGCCGCGTCGCTGCTGCCGCCGCCCAGTCCGGCTTGCCGTGGAATAACCTTATCCAGATGGATCTTCACCCCCTTTGCAGAGCGAAAGCGTGAACGAAAAGCCAAAGCCGCCTTATGGCACAGGTTGTCTTCCGGTTTGCCGGTCAGGGCGGGTCCCGTATATTCTATCCCATCCTTCCGGGTCTCCAGAGTCAAAGTGTCGGCAAGGGAAACCCGCTGGAAAACAGTGATCAGATCGTGGTATCCATCTGATCGTCTTGACAGGATTCTGAGCCCCAGGTTTATCTTGGCGCATGCCTTTAGCTCAACAACCGGATGTCGATCACCCACCATCGACCCGCATACTCCGCAGATGAACCAGCTTCAGCCCCTCCCGCCACATGAAGGGAAAACCTACGAATATGTAAAATATTATGGTTATGGCGTGGATTATAAATGCGAAACCGGCCGCTTCATCAGTGCCCACGCCAAAGAGAGCCAGTCCGAAAATTACCGCCGCGTGAAACGTACCGATACCTCCCGGAGCCGACGGAACCGACAACACTAATGCAGCGATTACCAGTATCACGAAGGATGTCATGACAGGTTCGGCGGCAATGACCGGATAATTCGCCGGAAGGTTGAAGGCGATCATAACCAGCAGTACCTGGGCGGCATACAGTCCCCAGATTATAACCGAATCGGCAACGATCAAAAAGTAGTTTGCCGGTGACTTCAGGGCGGCGAAACCGGAGATGAACTGATTTATTATGGAGAGTATTCGCCTGCCTATTCCAACCGGTAACCACTCCAGCAATCTGTTCGGGAGGTTTCCATGCCGCTCCTTGAACAGTATCATGGCTGCAATAATCAGGATCATAATCAGCGAGATGGCGCTCAATAACCACGCGGCGTACCCGATCTCAGCGGGGAAGTCGAACAGGAGTCCAGTTATAATAATCACAACGAGAAGGCTGACCATATCCAGAGCCCGATCGAGGGCGACAGTACCCAAACCGGCGCTGTTGGTGATCTTGATCCGCCGACCGAGCAACACGCCGCGCACAACCTCACCGATCCTTAACGGTAGAATGGAATTCGTGAAATAGCTCACCATGATAATGCTGAATCCGTCGAACAGTTTCAGCTTGCTCATATGTTTGACCATTATTCCCCAGCGGTGTGATCTGACCAGGCAGTGGATCGGGGTTACGAGAAAGCCCAATATCAAGGGGATCGGCTTAAGATGGAGCAGAATACGCCCAAGGTTGGTGAAATCTATCCGGGGCTGTCCGAAAGCAGCCTGAAAAATCGACAGTTCGCCTTTGAACAATCCACCCGGACGCGGTATCCAGATGATCAGGTAGATGAGGATGAAACTGACGAATATTCCGATGACAACGCGTCTGTTATTCAAACGTCTGAACCTTCAGGATAATGGTTGCAACTGTGTATGTCATGCTGAACGCGGTTAAGCAATCCCAACTTCAACGCAGGTCGAACAGCTCAACCCCTTCGGGGGGCGTAAACGAGGTTTCCGAACTGTCGACAGGCTGATCGAAACTGATGTCGGATAAAAAGTACGTGGTGGAATTCGAATTCAGATCGATGAACTTCAGACGATGAACCGTAAGATCATCCGTCGTCGCCCAGACGTTCGCCGACGATACGAGTGAGGCGTCCGGATCGTTTGCCTCCAGATCCAGACGGAAGCCCGCCCTGCCGTCGACCACCAGATCGGTGATTGTAATCGCCTTGAACTCGTCGGCGAAATTCAGCATCATTTTACGTGGTAAAAGCTGTTCACTGTCATCGCTGATCGATTCGATGATGACCTGTTTCTTCATGCGGTTGTAACGATATACATTCCTGCCGTCCGCAATCAGAAGCTGTTCCGGGGTGTCGATGCGAAACCTGTTGTCCTTTGTGATCAGCAACTTGCCGGAGCGAATGGTTGTCTCGCCGGTCATAGCCCATTCGAAGACCTCGCGGAAATCCGCGCGAAAAGTGGCAACCGAGCGATAGCGCTTGCGCAGTTTTTTCAACGCCGACCCGGGCGACATGGCGTCGGTTTGCCCGCTGAAGATGAGCAATACGGCAAAAGGAAAGAAAAGATATCGTGTCGGTTTCACAGGTTAATTCCGTAACGTTCCGTCAGTTCTTCGGCTGTAACCATCACCTGCCGGGCTTTGGACCCGTCAAAGGGACCGACTATGCCTGCCTGTTCAAGTTGATCGATCAGCCGCGCCGCCCGGGCGTAGCCGACCCGCAGCCGCCGCTGCAGAACCGAGACCGATCCCTGTTCGGTGCGAACCACTATCTTGGCGGCTTCCTCGAACAGCTCATCCACAGCGTCAAGGGCGGTGCTGTCTGTTTCAACGCCGTGGATTGTCACCTTGTGGATTTCCGGATCGGGAAGCTCGAACTTCGAGTCGCAGGGTGGTTGCGCCCGAACGAATTCAATGACCGATTCGATCTCTTCGGTGGTGATGAGCGCCCCGTGCAGCCGCTTGAGCTTGCCGCCCCCCAAGCCCATTAAGAGCATATCGCCTCGTCCGAGAAGCGCTTCAGCGCCGATGGTGTCGATGATTGTTCTCGAATCGACCTTGGTTGCGACCCGAAAGGCGATCCTCGCCGGGAAATTGGCTTTGATCAAACCGGTGACCACATCGACGGACGGTCGCTGTGTCGCCACAATCAGGTGGATTCCAACCGCTCGAGCCATCTGCGCCAGTCGGGCGACCAGTTCCTCGAATTCCCGCCGCACCGTCAACATCAGGTCGGCGAGCTCGTCGATTACGATTACCAGGAAGGGGATCCGTTCCCGCTGATTCGCAACGGTCTGGTCGGGTGACGCCGCTTCAATCCAGCGGTTGTATTCCTCCAGACTTCGCACGCCGACTTCGGCAAGGATTCCGTAACGGCGCTCCATCTCAATGTGAACGCTTTGCAGTATCTTGACGGCGTTATCCGGGGTGGTGATCACCTGTTCGCCCAAGCCCGGCAGGGAGACGAGGTGCTGATGCGACAGTTGGGAATAGATGGAGAGCTCGATCTTCTTGGGATCGATCAGGATAAATCGCACATCCCTGGGGTCGCAGCGGTAGAGCAGGCTGGTGATGATGACGTTCATGCAGACCGATTTTCCCGAACCGGTGGCACCTGCAATTAGAAGATGAGGCATCTCGGCGAGATCGGTGCAGTAGATGTTGCCGTTCGTATCCTTGCCCAGCGCGACCGTGAGAGGCGCTTTTGCCTGGCGGAACTTTTCGGAGGCGATGATCTCGCGGATGTAGACCAGTTGCGTTTGTCGGTTGGGGATTTCGATTCCCACCGCGGCTTCACCGGGGATGGGCGCCAGGATTCTGACGCCTCGAGCCTTGAGCGCCATGGCTATATCATCCGACAGGCTGACGATGCGGGCGATCTTCACGTCGGCGGCCGGTTCCAGGTCGTAGCGGGTGATGATGGGACCGGGATTGGTTCTGATCACCTTCGCCGTGATGCGCATGCTGGTGAGCTTCTCTTCGAGACGGCGTGAGTTGTCCGTGAGTTCCGCATCATCCACCTCCGGGCGGTCGGGAGGCGGCATATCGAGCAGTTTTACGGGCGGAAGCTCGCGAGCTCCGGTCGCAACACCGACCGCTCCGTCATCTGTGCCGGGAGGATGTGTTTCTACAACGGTTTCAGAAATACTATCCGGTTCGGGGTTCGTTATCCCGGCCGATTCGACGGGTGGTTGAACGCCGACGGCAATATCCTCCGGCGGCTGAGTTTCGCCCGTCTTGTTGTCACTTGTCCCGAAGGGTTTGGTGATTTTCTCCGTCGGCTTGACCAGTTTACCGAGAAGTACTGTGATAGACTTGATTGCTGAAATCAGCGCCTTAAAAAACCATGTCGGACGGAGGTTGAAGAGGATCACCGCCAGGGCGAGAACGACGGTTGCCGAGACGATGATCGTTCCCAGAGGTTGAAGGTAGAGAACCGCTTTCTCAGCCGTCAACGCAGGCAGAGCTCCGCACCGGATCCAATCGGGACTTTCCCCGCTATTCAGTCTCTCGATAAACGCATTCCCGAAACCGATGAAGAAACCAACAGCAAGAAGTCCGACAACCCAGCGCCAGATATTGAACTTTCTGCCGGTTATCCACCATGTCAACACGAAAAGGATTAGTGCCGGGATGCTGATGGCGCCGTAGTGCCCGAAGGTCATCTGCGAGCAGAGTGCAGCGAAGGTTGGACCGACCGTACCCAACGGCCCTGAATTATCATCCGGGTTGTAGCCGATCAGCGATATTGACAAGAAGGCGGCTGTAAATAGCAGAAACAGGAAGAGAAGCTCGGACCCCGTGACCGAGATCGATTTCGATGCCTTACCCTTCTTCCGCGATCGTTTCCCGGATGACGAGGATTTTCTGGACGTCCGCTGGGTGTCCGTTTTTTTATTCGCGTGTTTCATGTTCGGATGTAATATACAAAACCAACGCTGGAAACCAAATAAATATCCTGTCTATCAGGTAAGACTTGTATCATTAAGTAATGAAAGTACATACAAACACATAACCCGGACATTCGGAGTCCGGGCTAATGAAAGAGGGGATGTAATTACCATTCTATTTGATTGCGATCAACCTTCCATCGCTCAGCGTCGGAACAACTGAATAAATACTGTCCGCCGCGCACAGCGCCAGATCATCCTCGAAGCCGATGTCCCTTAAATTCCTTCCGTGTACCGTCTCGTTCAGCAGCTCCAATATATTACCACCGAATTCAAGAGCCAGTTTTTCGGCAGCGCGCGCGCCGTCGTTCAATTCAAGTTGATGGTCGATGCGCTGGTGGATTCTCTGGATAAGCATTCCGCCGCAAACGGAATCATCAAGCGAGAACTGGTTGTGGTTTCCCGCACAGACGATGGTTAACGGGAAGGGATCCGCCAGTTTCAGGAGGGCGTCGATCACCGCGTTGAGGTTGATGAAACCGCATAGATACACCGATTTGGCTCCGGAGCATTTCAACAACGCCGGAGATCCGTTGGTGCTGGCGAAGATAAGCCGCCGTCCCCCCACGCGCTCGCGTGTATATTCGGATGGTGAGTTGCCAAGGTCGAAGCCGTCGACTGTTTTTGCTTCGTGCTCACCGCAGAGCAGAACGTCATCGCGCGGTATCTGGCTGGCCAGGTTGCTCGCCGCATCGACACTCGCGGCAGGGATCACGTACTTGGCGTCCTTGTCGAGTGCCGCGACTATTGATGCAGCCGATCTTAGTACGTCAATGACCACGACGCGGCTGCCTTTCAACAGCTCTTCGTTAATCCCGCCGATGGTGAAAAACAACTGTATTCCGGTTGCCGTCTGTTCTTTGGCTGAAGTATCTATTGTTCTGTTCATCCTCTTTTATAGAAAGGTGTCTGGACAATTTGGGCCTGCAGACGGCGTCCACGGGAGTCGATTTCGATGGCGGTTCCTATCTCATGGTATGGCTTGTCCATGTATGCCAACCCGATGGCCATGTTCAAGATTGGTGAGAAGCCTCCCGATGTCACGTGCCCCACCTTCGCGCCGCCGACAAAAACATCCGCTCCATGACGAGCGATTCCCTTCTGCTTCAGGATGAATCCAACCAGTTTGCGCGTGGTTATTTGCCTGGCTTTCAGGACCTGTTCCTTGCCAATGAAACCACCGGCTTTTTTGGTCTTCACGATCCAGCCCAGCCCGGCTTCGATCGGGTTGGTGGTCTGGTCCATGTCGTTGCCGTAGAGATTGTAGCACACCTCCAATCGCAGTGAATCTCTGGCGCCCAGACCGGCGGGTTTTATACCGAATTCTTCGCCGGCTTCGAACAGCGCCTCCCAAGTATGGAGTGAGAACTCCCGTTTGAAGTAAAGCTCGAAACCGTCTTCACCGGTATAACCGGTGCGCGAGATCAAGGCGTCAATTTCAGCCACCTTGCCGGCTCTGAAATGGTAGTAACTGATCTCGTCGAGCGGGGTGTTGGTGATCTTACGGAGAACATCAACGGCATGTGGACCCTGCACCGCCAACAGCGTTGTCTGGTAGGAGATGTCCGTCAGTTGGACGTCCCCCGTCAAGTGATCCTTGATCCACTTGAAATCCTTCTCGATGTTCGAGGCATTGACGACCATCATGTAATGATCATCGAAACTATAGATGAGCAGATCATCCACCACGCCGCCGTTTTCGTAAAGCATCGCCGAGTATTGAACGCCGCCGGGTTCAAGGTGTGCAACGTTGTTCGTCGTAATCCAGTTGAGGAATTTTCTGGCGTCGGCGCCGCGAAATTCGAACTCACCCATGTGCGAGACGTCAAACACACCGACGTTTTTCCTGACAGCCAGATGCTCATCAATGATACCACTGTAATTGACGGGCATGATGAAACCGGCGAAGGGCACCATCTTTGCGCCCATTGCCAGATGCTGTTCGTAAAGTCCGGTTTTCTTCCCTTCCATCTATTTATCCTTGATATTTCTTTTTAATAAGGGAGGTACCTTATAGCCTGGCTTGGAGGGCGGACATTCCTGTCCGCCTCAAGATAAAATTTCAGTCCCGGAAATGCCCAATGCGCGCGGGGGCCGGCTTGCGGAGACCGAACTCAATGGGGCTCGATAAATAGGCTCCCACACAACGCCCCCTACACGATATTGATTCTCCCTCCCTGTCTTCAAGGGACTGGACAATGGTTCCCCGCGTGCGCGGGGATGACGCGACCCCATTGCCCATTCAGATTACTACTAAAAATGGTTCCCCGCGTGCGCGGGGATGACGCCGCCGCCATCTGTCCTGCGCTAATCAATACCAATGGTTCCCCGCGTGCGCGGGAATGACGCGCCGTTGAAAACGCGGGGATGATGTCAATTGAGCCCGGCATCTAATTTACATTCGTTATCCCGCTCGAGTCAAGGCTTCATCGTCAGTGAGACCGGTTCCAGGTTGAAAGCGTGCCTTACCGGCGTTTAATACATCGGCAAGGAACCTGCCGGTGTATGACCTGGGTTCCATCACGATATTCTCGGGTGGACCTGCGGCAATGAGATAACCTCCTTCATCGCCGCCCTCCGGTCCCAGGTCGATTATCCAGTCGGCGCATTTGATCACATCCATGTTGTGTTCGATAACCAGCACGCTGTTGCCCTTGTCGACCAGTTTCTGCAAAACGTTAAGCAGCATCCTGATGTCGGCAAAGTGCAGCCCGGTGGTAGGCTCATCGAGGATATAAAGTGTCTTGCCTGTAGCGACCTTCGACAGTTCGGTGGCGAGCTTGATGCGCTGCGCCTCGCCGCCGGACAGCGTGGTGGCTTGCTGACCCAGCTTGATATATCCCAGCCCGACACCGTACAGCACGTCCAGTTTCCGTCGGATGAACGGGATGTCGCGGAAGAACTCGAGCGCCTGTCTGACACTCATGTCCAGGACTTCTGAGATGTCCTTTCCCTTGTAACGCACTTCGAGGGTTTCACTGTTGTACCGCCTGCCCTTGCAGACCTCGCATGTTACATAAACATCCGGCAGGAAGTGCATTTCGATCTTGATGATCCCCCCGCCTTTGCAGGCTTCGCAGCGTCCGCCTTTGACGTTGAAGCTGAACCTTCCCGGTTTATAGCCGCGGATCCTGGCTTCGGGAAGCTGAGCGAACAGATCGCGGATATGATTGAACAGTCCGGTGTAGGTGGCGGGATTTGAGCGCGGCGTCCTGCCGATCGGCGACTGGTCGATCTCCACCACCTTGTCAATCAAGCCCAGGCCGTCGATACTTTCGTAGGGCAGCGGTCGCGTGCGGCTGCGATAGATTGCCCGGGCGAGAGCGGGGTAGAGGGTTTCCTCGATTAAAGTTGATTTGCCGGATCCGGACACGCCGGTTATCAACGTGAAACAGCCCAGCGGTATCTGGACGTTGATTTTCTTCAGGTTGTTTCCCTCGGCGCCTGTCAATCTGATATACTTGCCGCGCTTGGGTTTGCGACGTTTGACAGGCAATGGAATCCTCTCCTTGCCGGCAAGATAGCGTCCGGTCAGCGACTTGTCGTTATCCTTTATATCTGCGGGAAGTCCTTCGGCAACGACCTCACCGCCGAGCAGACCGGCGCCGGGTCCCAGGTCGACGACCCAGTCGGCTGATTCAATGGTCTCACGGTCATGTTCGACGACGATGACGCTGTTGCCAAGATCCCGCAGCCGTTTCAGAGTGCTGATCAATCTCAGATTGTCCCGCTGGTGAAGGCCGATGGAGGGTTCATCGAGGATGTACATAACCCCGACCAGCCCGCTGCCGATCTGGGTTGCCAGCCTGATCCGCTGTGCCTCGCCGCCGGACAGTGATCCCGCCGGTCGGGAAAGCGTCAGATAACCAAGCCCGACTTTCTGCAGAAATTCCAGCCTTGCGTTGACTTCCTTCAGTATCTGGCGGGCGATCGTCGATTGGCGTTCGCTGAGTGTGAGATCATGAAAGAACCCTGCCGCCGCGTCGATGGAGAGATCCGCCAGCGGAACGATGCCTATCCCGCCCACGGTGACCGATCTGGCCTCAGCGCGCAGCCGTTCTCCATTGCATTCCGGGCAGGCGACCCGTCCCATGAACCCCTCGATCCATTCCCTGATCATCTGCGACGTGGTCTGCTTGTAGCGACGGGCGAGATTGGGGATAATCCCCTCCCAGGCTCCTTCATGTTCCCAGAGTGTACGGCCATCCCGGCTTTTATAGATAAACTTGATGTTACTCGCTTTACTCCCGTGGAGAATCAGATCCTGGTGGTCGGGTTTCAGTTTATTGAAAGGCGTACTGAGCTTGAAACCGTAAGCTTTGCCGACCTGGTCCAACCGGCGCATGTTCCACGATTCCTGCCCGCGCACGAACGGTACGATCGCACCTTCCATGATCGATTTCGACGGATCCGGAACGACCAGCCGTTCGTCGATCTCCAGTTTGAAGCCGAGACCGGTACAGGACTGGCAGGCGCCGTATGGGGAGTTGAAGGAGAACAGCCGGGGGCTCAACTCCTCGAAACTGATGCCGCAGTCCGGGCAGGCGAAATGCTCACTGAACAACTCCTCGGGCTTGTTTTCAGCGGCGGCGATCACCAGTCCTGAAGCCTGCCTGAGCGCGATTTCGACGGAATCGGTCAGCCTCTCGCGCACACCGGCGATGATTTTAAGCCGGTCCACCACCACCTCGATCGAGTGTTTCTTGTGGCGACCGAGCTGTATTTTCTCTTCGAGTGATCTCGGGACGCCGTCGACACGGACTTTAACGAAGCCGTTGCGGGCAAGGGTCTTGAACAGCTCATGATATTCACCCTTGCGCCCCCGCACAACCGGCGCCAGTATCGACAATTTCGTACCCTGCGGCAGTTCCAGCAGCTTGTCAACGATCTCCTGCGCCGATTGGCGTTTGATCCGCTTGCCGCATGACGGGCAGTGAGGGATGCCGATGCGTGCATACAGCAGACGGAGGTAGTCGTATATTTCAGTCACCGTGCCGACGGTTGAGCGGGGATTGCGCACACCGGATTTCTGTTCGATGGATATGGCGGGGGAGAGACCGTCGATCTGGTCGACGTCCGGCTTCTCCATCAGCCCCAGGAACTGCCGGGCATAGGCTGACAGCGATTCGACGTAGCGCCGCTGACCCTCGGCATAGAGCGTATCGAACACCAGTGACGATTTGCCTGAACCGGATATGCCGGTAACGACCACCAGCTTGTTTCTCGGCAGGTCGATCCGCAGGTTCTTCAGGTTGTGCTCTCGAGCGCCGCGAATGTTGATCCAGTCGATAATCGCGCTTTCCCTGCTTTAATGAATATGCTCACAGCCCAAATTCGGCTCCTCTCAATTTATAGCAATCATACCTTGCATGTCAAGCGATAGAAAAACTTATTAACTACTGCCCAAATGTTAAGGCATATTACGGGAACGCCGGTTATAAACTCCTTCTGATATCCGATATTGTTTAGAAGACTTGACTGTTGGGTGATTCTTTATTAATATAAGGGATCAACAAGTCATGTTATAATAATCAATCGCCGGAAAAGAGATATGTTCCGCTTCAAGTCCGAGCCATCAACGTACAGGCTTATTTTTCTTCTGCCCTTTCTTGCGGCAGGACTGTTCAGTTGCGCTGAGCAGCCGACCGGTTACATCTTTAGGCCCACTGAGCGCGACGAGGTCACCGTGAGCCGGCTCACCGCAGATGTCGTCAGCTCGCTCTACAATCAGATGGATCTGGCGATCGGTTTCCTTGAGAACGCCTCTCATACGAGCAATTACGCCACCATACTGCCTGCCGGCTGGTTGGAGGTGCCGTTCGTCGATTCGACGTCGGGTGATCCGTATATACTGTATTATCACAATTATCTCGATCAAAAGTTTCAATGGATTCGGTTTGACAAGGATCCTCAGCAGGGGGCTATACGCAACCCTTCTGATTTTGAATACTATTACGTAACATTGCGAAACTTCTTCGACTACCGCGGAACTGAATTCTATGTGGACACAGACGAAAGCATCCATATGATCGTCCAGTATGCTCAGAACAGGCATGATCCGCGCCATGTTGAAGGTTGGTTTGACATCAAGCGCGCCGTCGAGTTTGAGGAGGAAATCCAGGTCGGTGAGGTAACGACCACTTATTCATATTACATGCATCCCACCTGGGTCGTCCGCATCGAGGATTACAGTACGGATGTACTGGATCATAGCGCCCGGCTGACCATTGAA
>JALGVR010000029.1 GCA_025774605.1 bacterium
CGCAGCAAAGCAACTCGACCATCTGTCATTGCGAACGCAGCAAAGCAATTCGACCATCTGTCATTGCGAACGCAGCAAAGCAACTCGACCATCTGTCATTGCGAACGAAGTGAAGCAATCTTGACCACTCGAAAGAGATTGTCGATGAAATTGAGCGTTAATTTAACAGTCAGCATGTTTCTGTTTTCTCTTGCAGTCCAGACTCTGGCTCAACCGACTATTCCCAGGGAACAGATCCCGCCGGATTCAATGCAAAAGGTCGTCGCTGAAATCAAACGACTCTATTCCAGTGATCCTATGGAGCGTGGTCAGGCTGCCTCATCGTTGGGAAGTATGGGCGATACAGCACAGGCAGCGATTCCCTATTTAATGGCAATGTTCCATAACGATTCCGTTGGATTGGCCTATCCCAATCCATTTGGGGGCATGCCGGATTGGAGCGATTGTCCGGCAAAGCGAGCCGCACTCGCTCTGGCTCATGTAGGAGGTGCGGCGGTTGATACTTTACTCTCGCTTTATAACACAGGTGATGAGCATGAAAAATTATGGTCAGTGTATGCTCTTGCACAGATTAGGGAAGCCAGAACAACCATCGCTCTGAAGCAATTCCTGGAATCATCATATCAGTTTTATGAACCTCATTATGGATGGATGGGCTATTATGAAGAAAAGCCTCCCATATTTAAAATATCATACTCTATGGTTTTGCGGGAAGTAATCGAAGAGTTGGGTGAGAGGCGCGATACATCCGCGGTATATCTTTTAATTAACATCGCCTGCGACACAGCCTCGAGTTTGCGCGAAGAGTCTGTCCAAGCGCTTGGCAAGATCGGAGACCGGCGGGCGGTCGAGCCACTAATTCATCTGCTGGATCAAAACTCGCTATCAGGCTACGATGCCCTTGCACTTGCCCTGATTAATGATCCGCGGGCTGTAAAACCTTTGCTGTCGCATCTGAAAGATGCAACGGGGAATTATAACTGTAGCGTCATGGGTGCACTTGGTGATTTTAAATCTACCGAAGCACTCAATGCCATCATTCCTGCACTGCAAAGCCCTAATATTAGCGACAGGCTTGCTGCTGCTGATGCGATTGGAGCTAATGGAAGTTGGCCAACGGTAAACCGGTCAATTAAGGAAAGAAGACCCATAGCAGCGGGAAGAACAGTCGCAGTTGAGCCACTCATCGATGCATTGCAGGATACGTGCCCTGAAGTGCGTCATGCGGTTATGCGTGCACTCGGCTCGATCGGTGACACACGTGCCATCATGCCCCTGTATAATGTAATGAAAAGGCAACCTGCTCCTGATAGCTGGTGGGCTCAAGATGCTCTGATAGACATTACCGGTGAGGACTTCCGTCAATACGATGGCGGTCATGATAAATGGATCCAGTGGCAGCGTAAGTGGATCCCTGGATTTCCGGATTGAGACTATGAAAGAGATTAAATTCACCTTACAACTTTTAAACTTTACAACTTTTAACTTTTCAACTAAATGCCTTTTCTGCCTGCAAAAGACCAGCTCGACCGCCTGAAGGACAGTGTCCCGCCGGTCGAGATCATTGATGAAGCCGAACTGCTGGACAAGCTGGAGCGGTCACGCGCTGAAAACCGACCGCTGCGCATCAAGCAGGGCTTCGACGCCTCCGCACCCGACCTGCATATCGGTCACGCGGTTTCGATCTGGAAACTCAAGACCTTCCAGGAGCTGGGACATAAGGTCATCTTCCTGATCGGCGATTTCACCGGCATGGTCGGAGATCCATCGGGCAAGTCGAAAACCCGCCCGCGCCTGACCCGCGAGCAGGTTGAAGCCAACGCCGAAACCTACCGTCAGCAGGTCTTTCGCATCCTCGACCCGGAGATGACCGAGGTGCGGTTCAACAGCGAATGGCACGCCGGGCGCGATATATACCAGTTCCTCGAGCTGGCAAGCCACTATACCGTGCGACGAATGCTCGAACGCGACGACTTCTGGCTGCGCTTCAAGGAGGAACAGCCGATCTCAATACTGGAATTCCTCTACCCGCTGATCCAGGCTTACGATTCGGTGGCGCTCGAAGCGGACGTCGAACTCGGCGGCACAGATCAGAAGTTCAACCTGGTGCTGACCCGGCATATCCAGCGCGCCTACGGCCTGGAGCCGCAGGTGCTGTTCCTGATGCCGCTCCTGTGCGGCACGGACGGCAACGAGAAGATGTCCAAGTCGCTGAACAACGCCATCGGCATAACCGAGGCGCCCGACGAGATGTACGGCAAGGTTATGTCCATAACCGACGAACAGCTCGAGACCTATTTTCGGCTCGCAACATCGCTGTCGATGACCGAGATCAAGGCTCGATTTCCCTGTGATGATCCCTGTCTGGTGAAGCATGAGCTGGCGAAGCACATCGTGAGCCGCTATCACGGCGTGGAAGCCGCCGAGGAGGCATCGAAGAGGTTCTTCTCCCGCTTCAGGGATAAGGACTGGCCGTCGCCCAAAGAGCTTATTCAATCCGGTCACGCCTTCAAGATTGAAGATGGATTTCTCCCGCGGATAATGGTCGGGAGCGGGTCAGCCTCGTCCGGTAGTGAGGCAAGGAGACTCATCGATGCGGGAGCGGTCTCCATTGATGGTGAAAAGTTTACCGGCGGCTATGAAATAGATGATATAGGCAAACCTCACCGGGTTAAGGTCGGCAAGCGGCGGTTCTTTCTGATATACAGCGACCAAGCGCAGTTGAAACAGTTGTGCTGACCGGCAGGTTAAAGCGGGGCGGCACCGTTCTGGCGAAGTTCCAGGCGCCGGTGGAGGCTGACCTGGCGCGGTTCCGCGAGCAGTACCACCGGACGCTGCAGAGCGGTTTCCGCGTGATCGACCGGGTTGTAGCGTACATGTGCCGCTCGCACGGCAAGGGGATCCGTCCCACCCTGACCCTGCTCTGCGCAAGCTTGAACGACGGTGTGCCCAACGAAGCGACGATTCGGGCGGCGGTGATCGTTGAACTGCTTCACGAGGCAACGCTGGTTCACGACGACGTGGTGGACGGATCGGAAGAGCGCCGCGGCCTGCCTTCGCTGGCGGCGCGCTTCAAGAACAAGATAGCCGTTTTATTCGGCGATTACATGCTCGCCGGCGTGCTCACGGAAACACTCTCCGCACGTGACCTGCGCTGGCTTGATATCCTGTCCGAAACCGCGCGCCGCATGGCGAAGGGTCAACTGATGGAAGCCGCCCGCGCCAGGCGTCTTGATATGAACGAAGCCGATTATGTCGAGATGACCGGCGACAAGACCGCCGCACTGTTCAGCGCCTCCTGCCGGCTGGGAGCATTAAGCGTCAATATACCGGATGAAATGGTCGCGGCCCTCGGAATATACGGCGAGAAGCTCGGGATTGCGTTCCAGGTGCGCGACGACATGCTGGACCTCTTCGGCGGAGACAGAGGCTTCGGCAAACCCGTCGGCCGTGACATGAAGGATAAAAAACTGACCCTGCCGCTGTTGGCGGCGTTGTCGAAGGTCGAAAGACGTGAAGCACGACGGATCAAGGCGCGCCTCAGGCGGGGCTTGAAGCGTGGCGAAACGAAGCGGATCATCGAGTTCGTCCGCCGCCATGGCGGGGATGTATACGCCGAGGAATTCATGCGTTCCCAAGTGAAAGGGGCGGTTGAGGCACTCGAAGTCCTGCCTGAATCGCCGATCCGTGATCTGCTGGGGGAGCTGGCGGAATTCTCTGTGAGGAGAGGGAGATAGAATGTTTGTCAGAATAGTCTTGACCCTGCTGTGGCTGCTGATATTGTCCGGATGCGGCGATCACCAGCCTCTGATGTTAAAACAGACGATCAATGGTCACGCCTTTGAAGCGAAAATCGTTCCGGGCGGGGATGCGAGCAACAGCAACAGGGGATTGCTCAAAGCGGCGGCAGCCGCGTTCAAGGATCGGCTTGAGTTGATTGAGGGCGCCGAGAGCCCGTTGATCAGACTGAACAACGAACGCGGCCCCGTCAAAGTTCCGCGGGAATTGTATGACTTGTTATCATCGGTGGTGAAGCTGAAGGAGAAGACGGGAGACGAATGGAACCCGTACCTGGATAAGGTCCGCAAGTTGTGGGGGCTTGGTGGTCCGACGCCGAGCTGTCCGCATCCCGACAGCCTCTTCAAGGCCGTGATGGAGGCAAGGAACACTCGACTAATCCTCGCCGAAGAGGACGAGGTTTCGCTTGACGGCGAAGGTTCCATCTATCTCGGTCGAGGCGTCGTTGGCTGGGCTCTCGATCAGGCGGCAATACTCTTGATGGAGGGTGGAGCTGAAGCCGGGGTGGTTTCAGCTGACGGTGCATATCGGCAATGGGGTAAGCCTTCACAGGACATGCACTGGTTCATGCAGGTCGACCGGCTTCCCGATGACAGCACTCAATTTCGCATCGAGAGCGATGATGGCGGCTTGTGCAGCATCTATCTGGACGACCACGAGAACGATAATGGGATAATTACCGAGGTCATATATCCTTTCGATGACAGAAAGCGCGAGGGATTGTTAAATCTGACGGTATGGGCTCCGGACGCATTTCAGGCTTGTATCGTTGCCGAAGCGATGTATTCCATGGAGCGCGAACAGATTCTGCGCTGGGCTGAGGATCTTGGGACGGTTGGCGTTTTCTTTGTCAAATCCGACGAGATCGGGCTCTTTGCCGAGTCCAATTCCAGGATGTCGCCCTGGGTGTCAAGTTATCTGCCGTGATTCACAGCAACGCGAAACCAGGGCGTATTTTAGTTATTCGTCTCAGCTCCCTGGGCGATGTTGTGTTGACCACACCTCTGCTCAGGCGTCTGCGAGCGCTGCCCCGGCGGTACATTATTGATATGCTGACCAGGGAGCGGTATCTCCCGCTGCTCGATTGTATCGATGACGTCGACAATCGACTGGTGTATCCCGATGATTCGGCGGCGGTGAAAACGTTGAAGAGACAACTGGCAGGAAACCATTACGACGCGGTTATCGACCTGCAGAACAACATCGTCAGCCGTTCGATTGTCGCCGCGATAAACCCGGCGGGTGTTTACCGGTTCAGGCGCGCCCGCGTCAACAGGTGGCTGCGGATACATCTGCCCGCCCGGCGGGGGAAGCTGAAGACACCTCCTCCGGTGGCTGAAGGATACCTCGCGACCGCCAAACCGTTGCAGGTGATCGATGACGGCCTGGGTCTGGAACTCAATGTCGATGCCGTGTCGGCTCAGGCGATGAGGAAATTATTGCGCGTATATCACGCCGAAGCCAATCTTCCCGTGGATATCGTGCCGCTTATATTTGCCCCGGGCGCCCGTCACAACAGCAAGATGTGGCTGCCGGAGCGATGGGTTGAACTGATGAGAAGGGCTTACGCGGCGGGCTTCGAGTCGCAGGTTCTTATCGGCGGCGCGGATGAAGCGGGGCTCATTGAATCCCTGCAGTCCCAGCTTGATTTCCCGGTTCTGACAACCGCTGGAAGCATCAACCTGAAGGAACTGACGGCATTGGTTTCGTTGGGACGGGTCCTGGTTTCGAACGACAGCGGACCGATGCACGTCGCCGCCGCAGTGGGAACGCCGGTCGTTGTGATCTTCGGTTCGACCGTTCCCGAATTAGGTTTCGCCCCGTTCCGCTGCCCTGCCGAAATCGTGCAGATCGACGGTCTTGAATGCCGTCCGTGCCATCCCCACGGCAGGAAGAGATGTCCCCGAAAGCATTTCCGCTGCATGAAAGAGATCGATTCAAAAATGGTAATGAAGGCGTTGCTGCGCGCATCCGGCGTTGAGTGGTCGGTGCCTGCGGCCGAGATTCAGCGGTAAATGGCAGCGCCGGAGAGATCATCGTGAGGAGACGCTTCAACCGTTCGGTTGTCCATGGTGGCTTCTGGTACCGGGTTTACGATCTGGTCTGCCTGCTGTCACCCTTGCCGGTTCGTCTTATTTCGCTGTTCAACCGTAAGCTCGCGCGGGCGCTCAAGGGAAAGCGAGGCGGCGCAGACAGATGGGAGATCGGCATGGGCGACGAGCGCAGGTGTGTGCTGTTGCACGTTGCCTCCTATGGCGAGTTGGAGGGGGTGTTGCCGCTGATCGACAGGCTGCAGAACACCGCTGGTCTGCGTGTGGCGCTGTCGTTTTCCTCGCCGTCGGCGGAAAAGGCTGTCCTCTCTCTGCCCGGCATCTGGGCGAGGGGTTATCTGCCGTACGATCAACTGTACAGGCAGCTCAGGTTCCTGGCGCGCATCGATCCGTCGGTGGTATTGATTTCGAAGCACGATATCTGGCCGAACATGATCCGGGCGGCAAGAGCATTGGAAATACCGGCATTCCTGATTAACGCCAACTTCCATCCGGGATCGCGCCGGACGCTGCCGATCGTGCGCTCATTTCACAGGACGTTCATGAAGAACCTGACCGCGGTCTGGGCGGTATCGGAGGCGGACGCCCGGCGCGCAGAACCACTGCTGCCGGCAGGAACGAAACTGCTTGCGGTCGGTGATACTCGCTATGACAGGGTCAGGCGGCGAGCCGATTCCGGCCGGGAGAGGTTCGGCGACCTGAAGGAGGCGTTACAGCCGGGTCCGGTGTTCATTGCCGGCAGTTCATGGCCGCCGGGCGAGGGAATCTGTTGGCAGGCTTTCGCTTCGATCCGGCGCGACAGCCCGGAGGCAAAGCTGATCGTCGTACCGCATGAACCGACACGGGAAGCGCTTGAGCGGAACAGTGCGGCGGCGATGTCGCACAACCTGAAGCTGCGGTTGTTCTCTGAGTGGACGGGCGGACGCGTCGAGGAGCCGGTCTTGCTGGTTGACAGGGTTGGAGTACTTGCCGACCTTTACGCAGTCGGTTGGGCGGCTTATGTCGGCGGAGGCTTCGGCAGGGGCGTGCACAGCGTCATCGAACCGGCGGCGCATGGTCTGCCGGTTGCGTTCGGACCGCATCGCCACGTCTCCCACGAAGCCGGCTTGCTGCTGGAAGCGGGAGGAGGTTTCGTGGTGAAGACGACGGACGATCTCGAAGGACTCTGGCGGACGTGGCTGGACGATCCGGAAAGATACAGGATTGCTTCTGTCGCCGCGGGCGATCTGGTGAGATCCAGAGAGGGAGCGTCGGACAGACTGATGGAACTCCTTGAACCGTATATCGGCTGAAAAGTGGCGCGCCTGGAGCTGAATCATGTATCTTATAACTACCCGGGTTCGCCCGGTCCGGCAGTCGATGACATAAACATCAATCTGGAAACCGGCCGGTTTGTCGTGTTACTGGGCGCCAACGGCAGCGGGAAGAGCACCCTGGCGAGGATTGCCGCCGGTCTTTTGAAGCCGGATTCCGGTGAAGTGATCCTGACCGGATTTCAGGGTCATCCCGGCTGGAGCGGCGTGGGAATGTTGTTTCAGAACCCCGATGAACAGTTGCTGAAGCACTCGGTCGAGGCCGAGCTTGCCTGGGGGCTGGAGAACATCGGACTGCCTCCCGGGGAGATGCATAGCCGTGTCAGGGAAGCGCTTGAGGAGTATGAGCTGTCCGATATTGCAGACAATTCCCCGGATACGCTGAGCGACGGCATGAAGCAGTTGACGGCGCTGGCGTCATTGGCGGTGATGCGACCGGCGTTCCTGGTTCTGGACGAGGCGACGTCCTTCCTGGATCCTTACTGGACGGCGAAAGTCAGGCGAAAGGTTCGACAGATGAGCGGGACCGCGGGCTTGTTGTGGATGACGACGGATGCCGAAGATGCAGTTGAAGCCGACCGTGTTCTGGGGCTCAAGAATGGACGACTGGCTGCTGAGGGAACACCGGGGGAGGTCCTGCAGCCGGAGCGGCTTGAGGCGTTGGGCATCGAGCCTGTGGCGGATTGGGTTGGGGATGATGAAGTGTGAAGGCAGGAATGTGAAACCATGGGGTGTGTCCTGCTGGACGCAGTGAAGCATCGCTGGCAGGCGTTGATCGATTGTTCGTAAAGGAGATTCTTCACTGCGTTCAGAATGACGAAGCGGGGATCGACGGAATGACGAAGCGGGGACCGGCAGAATGGCGAAGCGAAGGCAGAATGACGAAGCGAAGGCAGACAGAACGACGGAAAGGAACCCCGACTCGTTATCATCAATTGGTTAAGACTCTCAACTTTTAATTTGACCTCGACAAACTCACGGGAGCCGAAAAGATGATTATTCAGAAGATGTTTTTATCGATACTGGTTATGGTCATTGCGTCAGCATGGCTTGTCACCGGATGCAGCACGAGTGAGACCAGGTCACCGACGGATTCGGGCAACGAGAACCAGAGCCCGCCGATGCCGCCCTATGATCTGAAGGCGATTGCCATATCACCCACGGAGATTAAACTGACCTGGCGGGATCAATCTCAAAATGAGTCCGGCTTTGAGATATTTGAAAGCGTAAACAACGACACGAGTTACATGCTCGTTGAAACGGTTGGTCAGAATGTGGAAATCATTGTTTTAACCGGCAGGTCGCGTGACAACGATTACTATTACAAGATACGGGCGGTCAACGAGTTCGGCGCTTCAAGCTTCTCGAACGAGACGGAGGTGACGGGTGGCGCGCTGATACTGGAGATAGACGCCGGCGAAGGCGCCGTTCTGGGTGTGGCGTACAGTCCGCAGGGCAACTATATAATCGCCGGTTGCAGCGACTACCGGGTGCGCAGGTACAACGCCTACACCGGTGACCTGTTGCAGACGCTTGAAGTCCACAGCGGTCATGTCAATGCGGTCGCCTACAGCCCTGACAGCCTGCGCTTCGCTTCGGCTTCCGACGACGGTACGATCAAGGTCTGGCACACGTGGGATCAGCACATCGAATGGATCTTCCAGGAAGAAGGAATGGGTGTCGATGAGGTCGAGTTCAGCCCCGACGGCCGCTACCTTGCTTCGGGAGGCATTAACGTCTGCATCTGGGACATAGAGGACGGCGGCCTGGTCAACAAATTTGGTTACGATGATGATACAGGCGGCATCACCAGCTTTGCCTACCATCCGAACGGGCGGTACATGTTCTGCGCCGCGCGCGCGGGGATCGAACTGTGGAACCTCGACGGCCCGGACACGGCGATCGTTCACCAGAGAACCGCTCAGGCAAAGTCTCTCAAGATCAGCGCCGACGGCAGGTATATGTGCGGCGCGTATGGATCTACTGTCCGCCTATGGGAGATCGTCGGCGAGGGTGATTCGATGCGGCTCGATTCACTCACCACGCTGGCGGAAGAAGAGCAGGGCGGACATACGGACGCGGTATTCGCAGTGGATTTCAGCCCGGACGGGATGTTCATCGCCTCAGGTTCGAGGGACAACACGGCAAAGGTCTGGGATGCTTTTGGTTATACATTGCTGGGCACACTTTACGAGCACGATCCAGCCGTTTACTGCCTCGATTTCAGCCCTGACGGAACCCATCTGGCGACCGGTGGCGGCGACACCAAGATTAAGATCTGGAGTACGTTTTTCTGAGTTGATCGTTACTCCTCGACAGGTATTTTGAATTCCGAAAGATTAAACGCCGATCAGGTCGGCTACCGTTATCCGGGCGCTGATGAGTCGGCCTTGAAAGACGTATCCTTCTCGCTCAAGCGGGGCGAAATTATCGGCTTGGTGGGGCTGTCCGCATCGGGGAAATCGACCTTCAGCCGGCTTGTGAAGGGATTGATTGAACCCGTGGCGGGAAGGTTTTATCTGAAGCGCGATCACAAGCCCGTCGTTCAGCTCGACTCAAGGCGGCGGATGAATATAATCGGCTGGACGGACTCCCACCCGGAACGCCAGATATTCGCTTCGACCGTCGAGGAGGAGACCGGTTACGGGGCGGCGAATCAGGGTCTTAAAGGTGCAGAACTGACCGGGCGCGTGGAATGGGCTCTGCGCAGTGTCGGCTTCGAACCGGTCGATTATGTGAGGCGCGATCCCCGGAGGCTGTCGGGGGGAGAGAAGCGAAGGCTGGCGCTTGCCGGAGTGGTTGCCATGCAGACCCCGTATTACATGTTCGATGAGCCGACCGCCGGGCTGGATTATACCGGGAAGCGTTTTTATCTCTCGATGATAGAAGAGCTTAAACGGAACGGCAGCGCGGTGGTCTGGATAACGCACGATATTCGCATCCTTAAGGGTGCGGTTGACAGGGTGTGGGGGATGGAAAGAGGCTCGCTGGTTCTGGACATGGAGGCGTGCGGTCTCGATTGGAGGAGGCTTGCGCGGATCATGGAATCGAGGGAGTCGCTACGAAAAACAACGGCGTCGTGAACGCGCGTTTTTTCAAGTGGAAGAGACTGTCACAAGAGGCATAAATGATCATATTAGTTCTAAACAGCGGTTCAAGCTCGGTGAAATATCGGCTTTTCGAGTCGGAGGGCGAGCAATGTCTGGCATGGGGTGTAGTTGAGAGGATAGGCGCTTCAGGCGCGCTGCTCAAGCATAACCGAATCGACGGCGATGGCGTCAAGCTTGGAGGCGATATAGCCGATCATTCCAGGGCGATTGAATTCATCCTCGCCATACTGGTTTCACCCAATCACGGGGTGATCAAGGACTTATCGGAAATAGGGGCGGTTGGTCACCGCGTCGTGCACGGCGGCGAGGGATTCAGCGGCTCCGTGGTGATCGACGAAGACGTGATGAAGCAGCTTTTCGAATGCATCGAGTTGGCTCCGTTGCATAATCCTCACAATATCAAGGGCATAAATGCCTGCCGCAAGTTGCTGAAGGATGTGCCGCAGGTGGCGGTGTTCGATACGGCGTTCCATACGAAAATGCCCGAATACGCATACGTTTACGGCTTGCCTTATACCATATACAAGCGGTATGCTGTCAGGCGCTACGGTTTTCACGGGACGTCGCACAGATACGTGGCTGACCGGGCAGCGGAGATGATCGGGAAGCCCCTGGAAGAGCTGAACCTGGTTACCTGCCATCTCGGCAACGGCTGCAGCGCGGCGGCTGTCTGCAAGGGTGTTTCGGTTGACACGACCATGGGTTTCACGCCCGCGGAGGGTCTGCTGATGGGCACTCGCTGCGGGGACATCGATCCGGCGGCGCTGCTCTATGTGATGGGACGTGAAGACCTGGATATAAACACGGCGAATTCCATGATTAACAAGCATTCCGGGTTGGTGGGGATTTCGGGTGTTTCCAACGACATGCGGGAAATCGAGGAGGAGATTGCCAGGGGCAACGAGCGTGCGGAGTTGGCGTTGAACGTCTTCTGCTACCGGCTGCGGAAGTACATCGGAGCTTACGCCGCGGCGATGGGCGGCATGGACGGCATCATCTTCACCGGCGGCATCGGGGAAAACTCATCCGAAGTCCGCAAACGTTCACTTGAGGGGCTCAGCTTTCTCGGCGTAGAGCTTGATGAAAAACTGAACATGGCGCGCACCTCCGAAGAGCGCTTCATCGACAGGGGCGGTTTGGTGAGGGTGATGGTGATACCGACTAACGAGGAGCTTGTGATAGCGAGGGATACGCTGGAGTTGGTGAGCAAGTGATCAAGTTGGGGAGCGCCGACTTCAGTCGGCGACCTTATGGGAAACCTGTCCAGCAAGTTGAACAGATCACCCGCCGGTGATTTGTTTAAGAGGTGGAACAGGAAATGGAAATTGGAGCTGATTGAGAATTGCAATCCTGCATGGAAGGACCTGTATAAGGATATTTGTTGATGATTTTATTCCGGATTCCCGATCAAGTCGGGAATGACAATGTGAACCATTGGTTTTATCATCACGGCATTTGTTACAAGTAAGATCAGTTCAATAACAAGGAGATCTAAACTTTGGCCATAACAGACCTTGAACCGTACCGCGAGCCGGCAAAGGCTGTGAAGCGCTCGCCAGTGAGATCATTCTGGGTTGACTATGACGAAGAAGCCGACGTTATGTATGTGAATTTCACCAAGCCCAGATCGGCGACCGATTCGGAACTCACAGAGGATGACGTGATCATTCGTTATCAGAACGATACCGTTACAGGCTTGACAATACTCCATGCCAGTCAAAGATAATCCCGGGAAACCCAAACGCTCCTCCTACTTCGCCCTGGTCTGGAAGCAGTTCCGGCGCAACAAGATGGCGATGTTCGGTCTGGGCGTGCTGATCCTCTTGATCCTGCTGGCGTTGATGGCGGATTTCATCGCCAACGACCGACCGCTGGCGATCAAGTACGACGGCAAGGTGAATTTCCCCATCATCCGCGGATACCTGGTCGATCTCGGCTTGTCGCATTGGCCCGCCGAATTCCGCAACAAAAAGTTCAAGAAACTGGTCGAGATGGATGAACTTAAGCCGCCCGATGAGCGTAAAATAGACTGGATACTGTTTCCGCTGATCCCGTTTTCACCGAACGACTACGACCTCGACTACGTGATCACACCGCCGTCCTGGCAGCACTGGCTCGGCACCGACGACACCGGTCGCGATCTGCTGGCAAGGCTGATCCACGGCACGCGCATATCGCTGTCGATCGGCGTGGTGGCGGTGTCGATATATATCACCATCGGGATAATCCTCGGGTCGTTGGCGGGCTATTTCGGCGGTTGGGTCGACATCCTGATCTCGCGCCTGATCGAGGTGATGATCTGCCTGCCGGTGCTGTTCGTGATTATCGCCATCGTGGCTTATCTGCCGCAGAGCATCTACAACATCATGTTCGTCATCGGCGTCACCGGCTGGGCGGGCGTGGCGCGGCTGGTGCGGGGAGAATTCCTGAGGGTCAGGAACATAGACTACGTGTCTGCAGCCAGGGCGCTGGGCTTCACGACGCCGCGCATCATCTTCCGTCATGTGCTGCCGAATGCGCTGGCGCCGGTTTACGTGTCGGCGACCTTCGGTGTAGCCGTGGCGATACTGGTCGAATCGAGTCTCTCCTTCCTGGGGCTGGGAGTGCCGCCGAACGTGGCGTCATGGGGTTCGATCCTGGCGAAGGCGCGGGAGCTGCTGCCGAGCGGCTGGTGGATAACGACCTTCCCCGGGTTGGCGATCTTCATCACCGTCACGACCATAAATCTGGTCGGAGAAGGGCTGCGCGACGCGATGGACCCGAGACTGGCGAGAAGGTGATGGAAATGACGAAGCAGAATATAGTTTGAACCGTGTAAAAATCCGGAGATAACATGAAACTTCACTATTTGACGAAAATCCTGATCGCAGCGGTGATACTGTTTTTCAGCGCGGCATGCAGCAATGACACCACAAATCCACCGCCGCCGCCGCCGCCGATGGTGCTGCACATCTACCCGTCAAACGAGATATACGAGGTTGACACCGGTGCGAACCTGTATCTCAATGGACAACTGGTGAACGAGGACGGCGATCCAATAGCGGGTTATCGGGTGGATTTTTCGTTGGATCCGGATACCCTGGGGGTGATAACGCCTTTTGCTGTTCTCGATCCGACGTCCAGCAACGGCTTCAACAGGCAGGTGGTGTTCAACGGGCGAATCAACGGAGAAGCGCTGATTACGGGTCAGGTCTGGATCGGGGAGTCCGTGGCGGCACGGGATACGCTGCACGTGCTGGTGCGCCCGCCGATAAACGGCTGAACGCGGGAACAATCATCCCGCTACGGGGGCTGTTCTGAGTAAGAGCACGATTTTTTACTTGACATTACTTTCACACTTCCATACTTTCAGGTTTTACATTCGTAAGCCACCGTAGCTCAGTTGGTAGAGCAGGTCATTCGTAATGATCAGGTCACAGGTTCGACTCCTGCCGGTGGCTCGAAACGGCTTTGGCTGAGGGAGGGCAGTTACCCTCAGTAGTATCGTCAACTAACAAGGGAGGTACGATTATGGATAATAAACAGTGGGGCTCGTCCCCGTCTTAAGTTGTCATAATTCAACGGCGTTAATGCAGGATTAGCCACCCTGTAGACGTCGTTGTAAGGGCTCTTTCGATGGGGAACAACCCTTCGGAAGTTTCTTCAGGGGAATAGGGCCGGTCCTCCCGGAACGGTTATCGGGAGGCCGGCCCCGAGCCTTTTATATTGTCAGTCTTCGAGCCGATCGCACTTATCAAAGAGATTTATTTTTCCTGCCAGCTTATCTTGCCGGAATATCTGTTGACCTCCCCCGATGGTATTTAATATCTTCAAAATTTATAATTTAAAGATGAATCGTCATATCAGCGTGTCGGCGGAAGCACCCCTGATGCCGGAATAGAGACCATCAATGCTTTTCAATTCGTTTCAATTCCTGATATTCTTTCCGATAGTAGTCGCGCTCTATTTTGCGCTGCCGCATCGCTACCGGTGGGCGCTGCTGCTCGCCGCCAGTTACTACTTCTACGCCTGCTGGCGGGTTGAATATCTGACGCTGATCATCGCCTCCACGCTGGTGGATTACTTCTCCGGCATCCAGATCGGCAAGTCCCGGACGAGGCGGCGGAAATCGCTCTTCCTTGGCTTCAGCCTGTTCGCCAATCTCGGGATGTTGTTCGCCTTCAAGTACTTCAACTTCTTCAGCAGGTCGGTTCATGCGGTTCTGGCGCAGTTCAACATCCTTTACGCCGCGCCGGAGTTGAATGTCCTGCTTCCGGTCGGGATATCCTTTTACACCTTCCAGACGCTCAGCTATACGATCGATCTGTATCTCGGCAAGCGTGAACCGGAGCGTCATGCGGGGATATTCGCCGTCTACGTGGCATTCTTCCCCCAACTGGTGGCCGGTCCGATCGAGCGATCCACCCGGCTGTTGCCGCAATTCTTTGAAAAGCACGGATTCGACAGGGCTCGGGCCGTCGAAGGGCTCAAGCTGATGCTGTGGGGGTTCTTCAAGAAGGTCGCCATCGCCGACCGTCTGGCGTATTATGTCAACACTGTCTACGCCCGTCCGGGGGATCAAAGCGGGCTTTCGCTGTTGTTGGCGACCGTTTTCTTCGCCTTCCAGATCTACTGCGATTTTTCCGGCTATTCGGACATAGCCATCGGCGCGGCGAAGGTCATGGGTTTCGACCTGATGACGAACTTCAGGCAGCCCTATTTCTCGCGCTCAATCCGCGAGTTCTGGCGCCGCTGGCACATCTCTCTGTCGACCTGGTTCCGGGATTACGTCTTTATCCCGCTGGGCGGCAGCCGGGTCGCCGGCGCGCTGGCGCTGTACCGCAACCTGATGGTGACCTTCGTGGTCAGCGGCATGTGGCACGGCGCCAACTGGACGTTTGTGATCTGGGGCGGGCTCCATGGACTGTACATGATCGTCTCGATCGCCACGGCTCGCATCAGGAACGGACTGATCTCGCTGTCCAGGATCGACAGGTCACCGGCGTTGCTGGATGCCTGGCGGGTGTTCGTGACGTTCAACCTTGTGCTGGCGGCCTGGGTCTTCTTCCGCGCCGCCGATGTTTCGGACGCCTGGCTGATCCTGTCGAAAATATCGTCGTCCCTGTTGCATCCATCGGTTTTGCCGGGACAATTTGCGAGCGGCTTCCCGGCCGCTCAATGGCGGGATATTATGTTCATTCTGGCTGTACTGACGGTTATGAACCTCTACGACTGGGCGCGCTGGCGGGGCTTTCGCTTCCTGAGAAGCCCCTTGTTTACGACGTTCGAGGTTTCCACCCAGTTCTGGTTTATCGCCATCTTCGGCATGTTCAACAATCAGCAGTTCATCTATTTCCAGTTTTAATCGTGAAAAGAGCCCTCGTCCTGAAAATAATCGTCTTTCTGCTGGTTGGTGAGGCCGTGGTGCGCTTCGACCAGGCGACCCTTTTCTTTTCGGGAACGCGCGACAGGGTTCTGGAGAATATAATAAAATGGAGTCCTGAGTTGGAAAGCGTTGAAAATGGAGGATTCGTCGTTGACGGCGCCGACCTGCGCATTATGCTGCTGGGTGATTCGAAGCTCTACGGCAGGTGGATCAACAGTGATTCAACCTTTTCAAAGCAGTTGAAGAGCATGCTGCTGAAGAGGAAGGTCGCCGATTACGACAGCGTTTACGTGCTCGATGTTACGCTGCCCGGTGGAAACACATGTACGAACAAACATGATTTTTACCGTTACTACAGCGCCTTCCGGCCGCAGATCGTTATACTGGGCTATAACTACAACGATGTTTACGGCGACCAGGATGAGGTCGATTCAACGATCTACCGTATGAACAGCCGGGCGTCTTCCGGGCGGGACAGCCCGGCGCGTCGAAAGCGCGTGCGCGCAAACAATAAAACGGACGACCCCTGGCTTGAGTCTGTCAAATCTGTGAAGAAGGTGATTTCGAAATCAAGACTGATCGATTTCCTGCTTGTGAAGCTGAACATGGAGCTGAAGCTGGCGGGGATTGTCATACCGGGAACGGAATTCGATCACCTGATTCACAAGTCGCACAGTCCGGGCTTCAGCGGCTGGCGGAAATCCCAGGCGAGTTTGCGGGAGATCTCGGACGAATGCAAAGCTGACCGCGGTCATTTCATCATTTATGTTACGCCCTCGCTGGAAATGCTGTCCAACTACCAGGTTTACGACCAGGTTGACGCCGCGTTGACCGAATTCTGCGATAAGTACAAGGTGGATCATCTGAACGGCATCGATTACTTCGTGGGCGGCGACAGCGATGATTACGCCCTGTCGCGCTACGACGGACATCCCAACGAAGCCGCGCACAGGATCATGGCGCAACAGGCGTATGATTTTATCGCGGGATTGGGTCTGGAATTCAAGTGATGTTATTGATATGCTTCATGGGGAGCGCCGACTTCAGTCGGCGTCCTTGGACAATTTATCATGAGCGTTAATATATTCAGCATGCAACCGTCAGCCGTAGGGAATCAGTGAAGATCACGGACGACTGAAGTCATCGGGAACCAGCAAGGATCACGGACGACTGAATTCGTAGCTCCCCGCAATATATGAAAGAGAAAGCCGTCAATCACAAATCCCAGCCGTTTTACTGTTGACTCCCCCCCAACCCATTGGATACCTTGTAGCTTAAACCAGAATCCACGAAAACTGCGAGGTTTTGTGAGCGAAAACGAACATCCCGGGCGTATGGGGCTTGATTCCGACGCCTACCGTATCATGGACGGCAAGGACTATCGTCCCTACGTTTCCTCTCATGACATCGTCCCCGAATTCACCCTGCGCGCCATCCTGCTCGGCGTGGCGCTCGGCATCATCTTCGGCGCCGCCAACGCTTACCTGGGGCTGAAGATCGGCATGACCATCACTGCGTCGATACCGGTATCGGTCATTTCGATGGGGATACTGCGCGGCATCCTGCGCGGCGGGTCGATACTGGAGAACAACATCGTCCAGACCGTCGGTTCCGCCGGTGAATCGATCGCCGCCGGCATCTGTTTCACCATCCCCGCGCTGCTGATGATGGGGATGACGCCATCCCTGGCGACGCTGTTTATGGTGGCATCACTGGGCGGCGTGCTCGGCGTGCTGCTGATGATCCCGCTGCGGCGTTACCTGATCGTGCGGGAACACGGGAAACTCCCCTACCCTGAAGGCACCGGCTGCGCGGAAGTCCTCGTCGCCGGCGAAGAGGGGGGCTCCAAGTTCAAGACCGTCTTCGCCGGGCTGGGCATCGGCGCGCTGTACAAGGGCTTGATGGACCCGCATGTCTGCGGACTTTGGATGGAAAGCCCGCATCTGCGGCTGCCGTTCTTCAAGAAGGGCGAGATCGGCCTGGACAGCTACCCGTCGCTGCTGGGCGTCGGTTTCATCATCGGCCCCAGGATCGCGGCGTTAATGCTCGCCGGCGGCGCCCTGGCGTGGCTGGGATTGATTCCGCTGATCGCCACAATCGGTGAACATCTCCCGGAGCCGCTGTATCCATCCACGGTTCCGATTGCCGATATGGGCCCGGGCGACATCTGGAATCGGTACATCCGTTACATCGGCGCCGGCGCGGTTGCGTTCGGCGGGATAATCTCGCTGGTGAAGGCGATGCCGACGGTCATCGGTTCGTTCAAGGCATCCATGAAGGGCTTCAGCGTTAAAGTCAATCCCGACGATCCCCGCACGCAACGGGACCTGCCGGGCAGCCTGGTGATCGGCGTGGCTGTGATTGTTGCGTTTATGATCTGGATTTTGCCGACGTTGCAGCTTAACCTGATCGGCGCTATATTGGTTGTCATATTCACGTTCTTTTTCGCCTCGGTTGCTTCGCGGGTGGTTGGGTTGGTCGGAGGTTCGTCGCTGCCGGTGTCGGGGATGACCATCGCCGCGCTTCTGGGCACTGCGCTTATCTTCACCGCCTTTGGCTGGACGGGCGATGAGGGCAAGTTTGCGGCGTTGATCGTCGGCGCGGTGGTCTGCGTGGGGATCTCGTCAGCCGGCGATATTTCACAGGACTTGAAGACCGGCTTCCTGGTCGGAGCGACGCCGTACCGGCAGCAGTACGGTCAGTTTATCGGCGTCATAACTTCGGCGACCATAACCGGCGCGGTGGTGCTGCTTCTTCATCGGACGTTTGTCATCGGCTCGGAAACGCTGCCGGCGCCGCAGGCGACCTTGATGAAGCTTGTGGTCGAGGGTGTGATGGACAAGAACCTGCCCTGGGCGTTTGTTCTGACCGGCATGGTTATCGCCGCAACGGTCGAGCTGTTCGGTGTGACCTCGCTGCCCTTTGCCGTGGGGTTGTACCTGCCGTTCAGCCTGTCGGTGCCGATTATGGTCGGCGGGTTGATGCGCGGCATCCTTGAGAAGATTCACACGGGCGACAGGCTTAAATCCTCGCGCGAGAACGGCGTACTGTTCGGTTCGGGGCTGGTGGCCGGTGAAGCCACGCTCGGGGTGTTGATCGCCCTGTTTGTCTACGGACAGGAGAAGATGGAATGGCTGTCGAACATCTCCACGCCGTTCGTTAAAAATCCGCCGGTGCCGGCTCTGCTGTCGCTCATTGCCTTCGGGTTGATTGTGCTGTCGCTGTGGAAGGTTGTAACGGTACGGGGAAAGGATTATCGGGATGAATAAATACTATGTTTTTAATCACTTAATTTAACGGAGCCTTAATGAAAAAACTGATACCACTCATACTGATCGTCGGATTAATGGGTTGCCGGGGTACGGGAACCAGCGATGAGAAGGTTGAGCTTAAAACCAGTCAGGACAAGGTCAGCTACTGTATCGGCACCGATATAGGGCGCAACTTCAAAACCCAGGGCATGGATGTTAATCCCTCCGCGGTTGCGCGGGGTATCCGGGACGCGCTCAACGAGAACGAATTCGCGATGACCGACGAGGAGATGCGGTCGACGATGCAGGCGTTCCAGGTTGAACTGAAGGACAAACACGGTAAAGCCATGAAAGAAGCATCGGAAAAGAATCGGAAGGAGGGCGAGATATTCCTGGCGGAGAACGCCAAGAAGGAAGGCGTTGTCACGCTGGAGAGCGGACTGCAGTACAAGATCATCAAACCCGGGACCGGCAGAACACCCAAGCTGTCGGATACGGTGGTTACGCATTACAAGGGCAGGCTTATCAACGGCAAGGTTTTCGACAGTTCATACGACCGCGGCGAACCGGTGTCGTTTCCGGTTTCAGGGGTGATCAGCGGCTGGACGGAAGCGCTCCAGTTGATGAAGGAGGGCGCCAAGTGGGAGCTCTACATCCAGAGCGCCCTTGCCTATGGACCGCGCGGCGCCGGCCCCGATATCGGTCCCGATGCAACGCTGATCTTTGAGATTGAGCTTGTTTCGATTAAGTAGTGGTTAGTCGTTGGTCGAACTACCGACTACCGACTACCGACTACCGACTATCGACTACCGACTACCGATTAACACATCTCGGGATTATTGCATATAATTCTCAGAGGATCAAATTGACAACCAGATGGGGTTACAGCCTTCTCTCGTGTGTTCTCCTCTCGCTTATGCTGCCTGGTTGCATGAAGGTTGTGCATGTTGAGACCACGATTAATCATGCTTCGAAGCCGGAAGAGGCCCGGGAGTTGCTCCGGCGCGGTCAGTGCGACGAAGCGCGCGCCCTGGTCAGCCCCGCTGTCACGCCGGCCGACAGCGCCGGGCTGGCGTTATGGGGCGAGAGCTGCGAGACCGAAGGCAACTGGGAAGACGCCGCGGGAATCTGGTCGAGAGCGAAGTCGCTGTATCCGGCGGCGGTCGAATTTCATCTTCATTACTGGCAGTCGCTGCTGGCGATGGCGCGTGAAGATGAGGCGATCGCCGATTCGGTTCACACCCTGATCAGTAATGCCGGCCGACAGTATGCGGCAGGTGACGGTTACCGCGACATGTTGTTGTCCTACCAGTCTGCCGTATTTATCGGCGATACGACCGCTGAAGACCGGGGCGACAGGCTGATCGAAGCCTTTCCCGACAGCCAGGCGGTAATCGACATCGTCGGCGGACGATACTGGGATGGGCTCTATCCGATCTGGCGGGACAACGAAGCGCGCATCGAATACCTGACCGAATTCATCCGGAAGTACGACAAATTCTCGTGGAGGAACAGCGCTTGGCGAGCCCTGATTGCCGCCAACGGCGAGATGAAGGATACGGCTGCCGTGAGGCGTGAAGCCGTCCGGTGGGTTGCTTCAGCGCCGGAAGATCCGTACGTGCTGGTTACCGCCGCCTCCTTCATGCTGGACTACGGCGGGAGCGATTCAGCGCGAAGTTGGGCGCAGCGCGCCTATCAGTTAAAGGACAGGCTCGCCAGACCATCCCACATTCCCGTCGAGGAATGGTTGCTGTATGGGCCACAGATTCGAGCCGGGATACCGTTGCAATTGGCGGCGATCTACCTGGATGAAGGGGATTTGCCCGGGGCGAAGCGGTTGGCGGACGAATCCCTTGATCTGGCGAAGTACGGCGTCGACGAATATGCGACTGCCGCGGCGCAGCGCTACCTGATGGGCAGAATCCTCCTCGCCGGGGGTGACACTTCAGCGGCAACCGACGCATTTATCGAGACGATGATCGAGGGCGAGGTTCGGAATTATCACCCGGGTCTCGCCGACAGCGTTTTAAACGAACTATATGGTTTTGAAAGCAATGAACGATTACTCGAATTCTGCCGCGGACAAAAGGGATATGCGGGAATAGCCTTTACGCGCGTCACCGGCGAAGTCGGGCTTGGCGAGGCAAGAGGCGGACGGTTCGCCTGGGGCGACTACGACAACGACGGCGACGAAGACCTGCTCGTCGGCGGTTGTCGTCTTTACCGCAACGATATGGGCCGGTTCACCAGTCTCAAAACGGTGACCGGCTGGCACAGGCATTACATTATCGGTTCGGACGGCGGATTCGTAAACGTGACCGATTCGGCGGGGTTGAATGCACCGGGCTGTCACGGCGGCATCTGGGGTGATTACGACAACGACGGCGACCTTGACCTGTTCTGTTTTTCGTCGTCGAGCGACAGCGGCAGAACCGAACGGCTGTTTCGAAACAGCGGTGACGGCACATTCGAGGATGTGACCGACGCGTCGGGGGACGTCAGGGATTACCATTCAACCGAGGCGGCGATCTGGGGTGATTTCAACGGCGACGGCAGGCTGGACCTGTATGTCGCCGGCTACGAGAGACCTTACGATTCGGCATCCGACATGGGCAGCGGCTGGCCCGACAGGCTGCTGATCCAGGACGAGTACGGGACGTTCTACGAACAGACCGAAGCAACCGGTATGGTGCCGCCTTACGGCAGGCATCTGTGCGGCAGGAGTCCGGTGGCGTGCGACTTCGACCGCGACGGTGACCTCGACCTCTACGTGGGCAACTACCGTTTGCAGCAGAACCAGTTCTGGATCAACGACGGCGGCGGCTGGTTTGACAATCAAGCCGCCTGGTACAAGGTTGATGGCGAGCTGGTCGACGGCTGGTGGGGGCATTCGATCGGCTGCCAGTGGGGAGACTATGACAACGACGGCGATTTTGACCTGATCGTGTGCAACCTGGCGCACCCGCGTTATATCCGCTTCTCCAACCGGACGATGCTCTACCGCAACGACGGCTATGACAAGGGCTTCACGGATGTTCGCCGGGAGCTGGGCATCAAGTACGACGAGTGTCACAGTGAACCGCTCTGGGGTGACCTGGACAACGACGGCGATCTCGATCTGTTCATAACCTCGGTATATCCGGACCGGCGGTCGTATCTCTACCGCAACGACGGCGATCGCTTTACGGACGTTACATTCCTCTCGGGCACCCGTGTATTCAACGGCTGGGGTTGTGCGCTGGCCGACTATGACAACGACGGCGATCTCGACCTGGTCACCCGCAACAACGGCGGGGTCGAGCTGTTCCGCAACGACGCGCGGGGCGGCAACTGGCTGGAGTTGACGCCCAGAAGTATCAAGCTGACTAACCAGTGCTGCATCGGCGTTATCGTGGAGGTGGTCGATTCAGACGGCGGGAGACAGATCCGCAACATCGAGGGCGGCAAGGGCGCGGGCAGCCAGTCCAGCCTGGTCGTACATTTCGGGCTGGGTGATGCGTCGGTTGAAAAGGTGATCTATTCGGTCGGCGAGAGAACGATTGAGAAGGTGAGGAGCGTCAAGAACATGAACATCCAGGACAACATTGAGTTCAGGGCTCTCGGAACCGACCAACTCTTTCAGATCAGACCGGTGAAGTAGAAGTAATAACCGATACATTACTCCCCCCTTCTATTGAAGGGGGGAATAAAAGGGGGGGTGCGTCCTTATCCCGGGAACTTAAACAATCTGGTGAGAGGGGCTGATTCATTACGCCCTTATATTGCTCAGATATCTGATGGATAAGCATGAAAATCAATGACCTGCCTTGGCCCCCGAATGCAAGCGAAGCGATAGCTCTGCAGAGAGAGTTCTCGAAGCGTCTTGTCCTTGAGGGTGATGTCATGAATGCCGACCTGATCGCCGGCGTGGACTGCTCGTCTTTTGGCAGTACCGGAACGATGGTCGGTGCGATCGTTGTCTGGAGCATATCTGAAGGGCGGGTTGTCACAAGCGTTACGGCATCCGCAGAGGCTGAGTTTCCCTATGTACCAGGGTTGCTCGCCTTCCGCGAGCTGCCGGTTCTGCTTAAAGCGTTCCGCGAGCTTGACGTCACGCCTGAGGCGGTGATCTGCGACGGTCAGGGCACGGCTCACATGCGCGGTTTCGGTATCGCCTGTCATCTGGGGTTGTACCTGGGGATCCCGACGGTCGGCTGCGGCAAGAGCCGCCTGGTCGGCAGCTTCACGGCGCCGGACAGTTTGAAAGGATCGGTTTCTTTGTTAAATTACAAGGGTCGGGAGGTCGGCAGGGTCGTCCGCACTCGAACCGGCGTCAGCCCGGTGTTCATTTCACCCGGGCACCTGATGGGAATGGACGGCGCGGTCGAACTGATCCTCGGAACCTGCACGAAGTACCGTCTGCCCGAACCGATCCGCGCCGCGCA
>JALGVR010000127.1 GCA_025774605.1 bacterium
TATTATGATCATTGCGACCCCCCCTTTGTCCCCCCCTACTGGCGCAGGGGGGGAATGTTCTGTTCTTACTCCCCCTACTGGCGTAGGGGGGAATGCTCTGTTCTTACTCCCCTACTAACGTAGGGGGATATTCTTTTGGCTGCCCCCCCTTTGATTCCTACCAGCGCCAAATCGTGAATTGTCGGATCAAGCAACCGCAGTTTCCCTGAAAGCACAACAAAGCATTGGACGGCGAAAGTTCCCGGTCAAATATCCATAAGTTTTGAAACATGACGAATATGTCGTATATTCGATGTAGAATGAGAGCACAGCTTACCATGAGTTGATTTCTATGCGCACGATAAGTCGTAAAGGAGGGTGGGTCATGGCTGTTAATTCCAGAATCTGGCTGGCTGTAGTATTCATCTCGGCACTGTGGATATCGATCTGTTTCGGTCAGTTAAATTTCACACGACACAACATAACATGGCGGGATAATGATCTGGATCCACCATCCCCACCGGATGCCTGCGACCTGGTCATGCCGGAGAATGACGCTGTCTTGTTGGATACTACGGCTCTGTTTCGTTGGACCAGGGTGTTCAGTCCGAACGAAGAAATTACCATCAATTATCAGCTCCAATGGGATGATGACGACGAATTTGAGGACTATTCCTTCGAGAATGCCGGTGAGGACACATCCTTTCTGCTGACAGGTCTCGCTGACGATTCGGAATATTGGTGGCGGGTGTTGTCGATCGATCCCGAGTCGGAACTCTCAACGCTGTCAAATCAGACCTGGCGTTTCCTGGTGGCAAAACCGGAACCTCCGGGCGGATTTGAACTCCGTGAACCGTCAGACGGCGATACTCTGACGGTCGACGAAGCCTACGAGGTTCATTTTAGCTGGGAGAGATCGATTGACCCCGACCCCGGTGATACGGTAGTCTACGATATGGCTCTTCGAGTAACCGGATTCGATGATCGCTCATTTGACCAGTCCAGGTCCGTGGACACAGATACTTCGTTTGATTACAGTATCATAACCCTGTTGCGGAGACACGGAATTGAAATGTGGGATGGTTATCTCACCACATCGTGGAGAGTTGAAGCCGTATCAGGTGCGGACAGGATCGCATGTGAAGATCCGTTTGTCTTCTACATTGAGCCGCATTCCAGCGTAAGACGCGAGGGCCCAGGTGAGCCAGTAAGAGGATATGAGATAGTGGAGGTTTTTCCGAATCCCTTCAATGAAGAGGTGCGGGTTGTGTTCAATGTCCCGGTTGCAAGCGTGATAAGAGCGGAAGTGTACGATGTCCATGGACGTCGTATTTCGCTTATTGGAAAGAAACGGTTTGATCCGGGGCATCACCTTTTCACCTGGCGACCGAACAGCACATCGGGAATATATTTCCTCACAATCAGCAACGGTTCAGGCTGGCGCGGAGTCGTGAAACTGATGTATTTGGAATAGGTTGGCTGTTTACTGCCGGTATACGGACAGTCATGACCTTCCTCCCGTACTGATGTGTCGGGAGGTTTGAATGAACCTGTTGTGAGGGTGGCAGGATTCGAACCTGCGACCATCGCCTTAAAAGGGCGGTGCTCTACCGACTGAGCTACACCCCCGCCAATTGGAATCAGCCTTGGAAAGTCCTGATCGTCTGAGAGCGTTCACTGCCGACAGAAATGATTTCAACCGGTGTATCGGTCAACTCCTGGATACGGCTGATATAATTGTTGGCAGCATCAGGAAGGTCGTCAACTCTGTGAACATCCGAAATATCCTCACGCCAGCCCGGAAAATCCTCATAAACCGGCACTACTCCGCTTATAACGTTCAGATCAGCGGGGAAATCCTCCAGTCTTTTCCCCTTGTATTCATAAGCGACACATACTTTAAGCTGGTCGAAGTTCGACAGGACATCCAACTTTGTTAAAGCCCAGGAATTTATACCGTTGATCCTGGCTGAATACCGGGCAATCACCGCGTCAAACCAACCGCAGCGTCTTGCGCGTCCGGTGGTGGCGCCGAATTCATCTCCCGCCTCGCGCATTAACTTTTCCATTTCCGGTTCAAACTCCGTCGGGAAAGGTCCCCTTCCGACACGGGTGGTATATGCTTTTATCACCCCCAGAACACTGTCAACCCTCGTAGGTCCGATGCCGAGACCTGTTATCGCACCACCAGATGTGGGATTCGATGAGGTTACGAATGGATAAGTTCCCCAGTCAATGTCGAGCAGCGTTCCCTGAGCTCCTTCGCAAATAATCCGTTTCCCGTCGTCTATAGCCTTGTTTAGATATATCGAAATATCTTTAATCAGAGGATCGATCTTCTTGTCAAACTCCAGGTAATAGTTATAGATCTCGTCAAGATCGAGTTCCGGTTCGCCGTGCAGCTCATGTATGATCCTGTTCTTGTCCTTGATGTTGGTCGCAAGTATCTTTCGAAACATCTCGCGATTCAGAATGTCTACAATGCGCAATCCGACCCGGTTGTATTTGTCTATATATGCCGGACCGATTCCTCTGCCGGTGACACCGATTGCCTGCGAGCCACGCGCCTGTTCATTCAAATTGTCGAGAAGTTTATGATATGGCATGATCAGATGCGCCCGGTGGCTGATGAACAACCTGCCCTCAACATCAACGCCGGCGCTACTTATCTCTTCTATCTCAGTCAGGAGCTGCACCGGATCTATGACCATTCCACTGCCCAGCAGGCAAACACAGTCAGGATTTAAAATTCCGGTCGGAATCAGATGAAGGATTGTCTTTTCCCCGTCGTGAACGACAGTATGCCCGGCGTTGGCACCTCCCTGATAGCGGGCGACAATGTCGGCATTCTGACTTAAAATATCGACAATCTTACCCTTGCCCTCATCACCCCATTGGGATCCGATTACCACGGTAACCGACATGTCAATTCCTCAATTTGTGCCGTATTCTTTGGAGAGTCAGTTGGATGACTTTAGTGAACCTTCTTCAGTCCAGCCGTCTTACCGGTGCGGGTAGCCCACTCCACCAGGATCGGGCTGGCGATGTAGATCGACGAGTAGGTTCCAACCAGGATTCCTATGAGCAATGCCAGGGCGAAACTATGCAGCACTTCACCACCAGCAAAAAAAAGCACCAGTACTACAATCAGTGTCGTACCGCTTGTTATTACTGTTCGCGATAAAGTCGAGTTTATCGAGGCGTTTATCACTTCCGCGTAGGATGCGTTTTTAACGCGTTTCAGATTCTCACGAATACGATCGAAAACAACGATGGTGTCATTCAACGAATAGCCCACCAGTGTCAGGAATGCACCGATGATGGTCAACGAGATCTCAAAATTGAGGAGGCTGAAAATACCAAGCGTGATCAAAACGTCATGAAAGAGTGCAATGACTGCGGCAATGCCGAACAACAACTCAAAACGCCACCACAGATAGATCACGATCAGGAGGAGAGCCGCAAGTATCGCCCCGATTGCCTGCAGCCTCAATTCAGCACCGATGCGTGGACCTACCCGGTCTATACTTCTTATGTCGATTCTGTATTCCGGATAATCCTCAGCCAGCACTTTTTTCAGGCGGTTGACTGTACCTCTTCCCTCACCGGCAAGAATATAGGCTTCCTTACCGTTCAGGGTTTTAGCTTTTAAAACCTTAGGATTATCTATACTTACTGTCTCAAGTATCGCTTTTAAGGTATCCTCTGATGCTTCTGTTGCTATCGCCAAATAGCTGAACCCAGTAATATCAGGCATACTCCGCGGGTCAAGTTGATCATCGGGAATAACCCGCCAGGCATTACGCAGTTGCTGATCGAGTTCAGTCCTGATAAGTCCTTCCGGTGGTTTGTAACGTCCTTCCTCCTTCACGCGGATCAGCAGATCCTCACCCTCGGTCGAACGACTAAGCTTCACCTCGCTGTTTGCCAGGTTGATCTTCGCCAGTGACTGCCTGACCATCGCTTCGTCGATCTGAGGTTTACCCTCAGGAACATCGAACCTGAGCAGAATTGACAACCCTCCGCTGAAGTCGATTGAATAGTTGGGTCCACCATGCAGTACCAGCGAAAGCAGACCGATAAAAATCGCAATCCCGGAGAGGGTCATCGCCAAATGCCGTTTACCCTGGAAATCGATATTGGTTTTTCTTAAAATTCTTATCATTTATGCTCCCATGCTCAAATGCTTAGTCGTGTTAAGGTCCGTCTGCTGGTGATATAATCGAAAATTAAACGGGTGACTATGATCGCTGTGAACAGACTGCTGACAATACCGATTGCCAGAGTAACCGCGAATCCCTTGATCGGACCGGAACCGAACTGAAGGAGAACCAAGGCGGCTATAAGTGTGGTGACGTTGGCATCCAGAATGGTTGTGAATGCACGATCATAACCTGCAGCGATAGCGTGCCACACTGTCTTGCCGGTATCCAGCTCTTCACGAATCCTCTCAAAGATAAGTACGTTGGCGTCGACCGCCATACCTATCGTCAGGATAATACCGGCGATGCCGGGCAGCGAGAGCGTGGCGCCTATACCCATAGCTCCGAAAAAGGCTAAACCTCCGAATATCAAGAGTATGTTCATCAGTAATGCCACGTTGGCAATGAGACCTGATGCGCCGTAGTAGACAACCATAAAGATGACCACCAGGATCATGCCCGCAATTGCGGAGGTGGTACCCTTTCTGATCGAATCCCGCCCCAGGCTCGGCCCCACTGTACGTTCCTCCTCAATGATCACGCTTGTAGGTAACGCGCCCGCTCGCAGTACAATCGCGATATCATTCGCCTCTTCAACACTTGCCGAACCTTCAATGATGGCTCTGCCGTTGGGTATCTTCGACCGGATCACTGGCGCCATGTAAATCTTGTCGTCCAACACAATAGCCAGACGCTTCTTGATATTGGCACCGGTGACCCGTGCAAACTTACGGGCGCCGGTTCGGTTCAGGGTCAGAGAGATGATCGGCTGCCCGGCGCTTCCCGGTCTGTTTCCCCCGCTCGATATGTCGACGCGCGCATCGGACAGGGCTGAACCGGTCAGCTCGGGATCGCGCTTGACAAGATATAACAGGTAGTACTCGTTGCCGTCTCCTGCGATTTCGGGCTTTGCCGACCAGAGAACCTGGGTACCATCGGGAAGAATTTTCTCAACTTCAGGATCAGCGAGCATCGCCCTGACCTTGCTCACGTTCTCGGAAGGAACCGCAATGTCACCGCGAAATCCCCGCAAGAGGGATGTGAATGGTGCGGCTTCCGACTTGAACAGTTCAGCGCTGGTATCCTCGACCGCTGCCGCGCCGGTGTCAACAAGTTCCGCTGAGAGATCCAGAATATCCTCGTTTTCTTCAGCCGGCTGTGCGGCTCCGGTATCAGATGCGGCAGCGGATTCCTCATCAAGCACTTGGAATTCGTCGCCCTTTTCAGTTGTATCAACCTCTGTCGTCCGAGCAGCAAAAAGTTTATCCAAATCAGTCAGAAACTGCTGAGCCTTTTCCGGTTCAGTGACAAGCTTGAACTCAAGCAGAGCGGTACGACCGATCAGGTCGCGGGCGCGACTGGGATCTTCGATACCCGGCAACTCAAGCAGAATCCGCCGCGATCCCTGTTTCTGGATCGATGGTTCGGAAACACCGAATTGATCGATCCGGTTACGCAGAATCTCCAGTGATCTATTGATGGCATCGTCCGCCTGTTTTGACATATAGGCAAGAACGGTAGCGTTTGATTCACCCGCTTCACCGAAGTACTGTGACAGTTTCAGATTCTCCTCGTTAAAATGCCGCACGACAACTTCATCAAAGTCTGCCTGTGGATCCCGGATCAGTTCTGCATCTATCTTCGCCAGTATTCCCTCAAGACGGGCATCCCGCTGGCGCGCCAGATTGCGCATAAGCTGAACCAGGTCAACTTCAAGAACGAGGTGCATACCGCCCTGAAGATCGAGACCGCGTTTAATAGCCCTCTTTCGTGCCTTTAAAACTTTCTCGCGAAGATCACCTTGGGCTTGGTTCAGAAGCTCAAGCGCGGCTTTCTTATCCTCATCGGAAATGTTCTTGAGGGTATCAAGCTTATCACGCAGAATCGATTCATCCTTATAGATATTCTCAATCACATATGAATACGGCACACCCATCCTTTCGGAAATCTGGTGGGCGATCTTCTCCTCGTCGCGATTCAGTTTGTTAAAACGGAAGGTTGGATAAAGGTAATAGCCGGTAACGAGAAGTATTATTAAGATGATTATGAATCTTGGAGTTAGTTTTCTCTGCTTCATTCCTCTGTTCCAGTGTGAGTTTCATTTCAACCAAACTACAAATATATCTTTAAATGATATATAAGTCAACATGTAAAGCCTCTCCAAACTCCTGTTTGTTTATAAACACACACGGGGAGCTTGTTTATAACCGGAGGGTGGCCCGGACAGCTCCGCTGTCCGGGTTTCAGGCAATCTCATGTATTATCATGATGCAGGAGATTGCTTCGTCATCACATCCTCGCAAGGACAGCATTTTCGAACAGACCGGTGCGCGGGTAGGACGTTGATCAGTACCGTGTCCGGAACGATATAAATACTGAATACGCATGTAATTGCATGATTACAGTTCTATCGTCCGAATCTAAAGCCAGTCTCGTGCGGCTTCGATGACATGTTCAGGGGTGATATTCGTCAGACAGGTATATCGACCGAAGTTCGGGCAGAAATTGCGCCCGTGATCACTGCAGGGGCGGCACCATAGACGAGTCTGGACAAATCCGGCTTCGGCAACGGGTGGAGCGAAGCCGAAGCGGGGCGTTGTTGAACCGAAGATGATTATCTGGCGTGTTCTATGGGCGGGGGCTGTATCACCGCTCACCAGTAGCCTCGCATTCTTAAGAACCGCCGCCGAACCGAGCGGCGACAGCCGACCCGAGAAATCTCGCTCCGGTCTACTGACCACCTGCGAACAGATATCCCTGTCCATACCGCCGCCGATGGTTACGACCGGCAGTGCGAAATTGTCCTCCAGTTGACGGCGCAGTTCCCGGAAGGAGGCAACGGGCCAGCGCTTGGACTTCCAGACTGACCCGGGAGCCATAACGGCAAACTCGTTATCGGTTAATCCAGCGTTTGAGAGCAAGTTTTCAGCTCGTTCGATATCCTCGTCCGCCGGCAGCAGCACCGGCAGCCCGTTATCTTCAAAATGACCCAACGGTTCCAGCAGCGCCAGATTTCGAATCCCCTCGTAAGTTTCCCTGGAATATGCGATCCTGCCCGTATGCAGTCTGGCTCCCGCGCCCCGATTAAACCCGATCCGGCAGGGTATGCCGGCTCTATACGCCGTCAACCCGCTGCGCAGCGAACGATGAGGGATCAAAGCCGCGTCAAATGCTTTCGTTCTCAAGCGGTTGACGAGTTCGAACCATCGGCTCCTGCGGTTTCTGCTTCGGCGTTTATCGAACGTGATAACCTCGTCGACCTGCCCGTGAAGAACTCCGGCGCACTCCGGTATCACCAATACCGAAAGCTTAACCCGGGGAAACGATTTCCTGACGGCGCGCAGCAGGGGGGTTACCAGGATGACATCCCCGAGAAAAGCCGTCTGAATCACCAGCAGTCTGCCTGTTTCACTGAGCAGCCTGTCTCTGGTGTGCCGAATCAGATGATCATCTTTGTCAAGAGATATCAACGCTCTCCGATCAGCTTCAACAGGTGTTCATAAACCATGTCGGGAGTCAGTTGCTCCAGGCACCGGCAGGCAGAAATTTCACCCGGGCTGCATCTTCGGCAGACGGGCAGGTCTGGCATGATTGCCCAGTCGGGATGGTGATAGGGTCCCCATCTGCCCGGCAGGCAGTCAGCCAGAGGTGGATAAATCCCGACGGAAGTCACGCCCGCCGCAACACCCAGGTGGAGTGGCCCGGTGCTGTTGGTCACCAGCAGGCCGGCCTTCATCAGAAGGGCGGCAAGCTCCGGCAGGTCTGTCTTTCCACAGAAATTAAGATGGTCATCGCCTGCAACTGTCCGGCAGGTGTCAAACTCATCCTGCGAACCGGTCACCACTATATTGAAGGAACGGCTGCCTGCCAGTTTTTCCGCGAGCTGCCGGTAACAGCCGGCATTCCAATTCTGTGACGATCCACCGCTGCCGGGATGGATGACGACATACGGTTGTTCAACTGATCTTCCGGCTTCGGAGAACAGACGTCCGATTCTCTCAGCGGCGCTGACGGGAGGGATTACCGCCGGAAATCTCGCTTCACCTCTAATTCCAAGAGCTGACAGCATATCGAGATTCAGGTCTGCTTCGTGGCGATCCGTCCGTCGTCGCGGGATATTCAGCCTGGTAGTGAAGAGCGGGGAATACAAACGGCGTGACGTCCCGATACGAAGCGGGATATGCGCTCTCCAGAGTGTCAATGCATTCCGAAAGCTGGATCTCAGGCAAAACGCCGCCTGAATCTCCAAGCTGGACAGCTCCCGCGTAACATCCGGTTCACCGCGGTCGTTACCCTCAATGACATGATCGATCCCTTCGACACATCTTATCAAGGGTGCTACCTGTGGCGATGCCCAGAAATAAATCCTCCTGTCCGGGTAAGCATTGCGCAGGAGTGAAACAGCCGGCAGCGCGAGGACGGCATCGCCGAGTCTGTCGTTGCGCACGACTAAAAGATCCCCCGGGATCTTCACCTGGCGCACCAACCGGCTTCAGCTACAATGGTCTGCAACCTCACCCGCCAGGCGGCAGCCGCCCGGCGGATCAAATCCGCAGACTGTCGGTAAGCTTCATATTCAGAACCGTATGGATCAGGAATGCTCTCAAATCCGACCGGATCACCCAGCATCTCGATGCGATCTTCGACGTCCGGCGCCAATTCGATGATCCAATCGCGGTGGAGTGGTTCAGCGGTGAGAATCACGTCGGAAGACCGGGCAAGTTCCCCGGTCAGTTGTCTGCCCCTGTGCCGGTTAAGGTCAATTCCCCACTCCGCAGCGATCCTTTTCATGTGATCGGTCGCCGGCAAGCCTTCCGCCGCGTTAATTCCCGCTGACGACACGTGAACGCCGGATCTGTCCGGATCGCCCAGCATATCGCCCAGAACAGCGCCTGCCAACGGCGACCGGCAGATGTTACCGGTGCAGATGATGAGCACTTCCATCGGTTGTGCCGCCAGGTGCAGAACACGTTTAATATGATCCAACCAGGGGCCAGGTCGTTTGATCCGGTACGGGAATTGTCGCAGATCGATTACCGTCGAAGCCCGGCGATAAATGGTCGGACCGCTGTTCAGCGCCAGATCGACATCCTCCAGTAACCCCGGGTCCACGTCGGGAAAATCGGTCGGGGCGGTCTGGCCGCTCCGGTTGGCTGAAGTGGACCAAATCGGCATCTCGGCTCTGTCACAGAGTTCAGGCGTCAGAGCGTCCGAAGGAATCCTGACGCCAAGACCATGATCGCGATGACGAAATCCCTTGGGAACAGCCGGTTTATAAGGAAAGATCAGCGTAACCGGTCCGGGTAAAACAGCGTTGGAAACCCGCCGCTGAAACGGATTCAGCCGACCGTACCAGTTCTCCAATCGTTTCGATGATGCGAAGTTTAGAGTATAGGGAAGTTCTCTTGAACCCTTAATATTATCCAGTCGTAAAAAGGACTGCCGGTCGAATGCTCCCGTCAACAGACCGTATACGGTATCAGATGCGGTTATCGCCACCCCGCCGTCATTCAGAACACGCATCAGTTTTCTAAACACGGTTGACGGGATATATCCTTCAGTTTCAAATATCTGCGCCATTACCAGTCGCTGGTCAGTCGATTTACCAGGTCTTGCACCAGCCTCTCGACCGCCTTGTCGATCCCTTCTTCCCTCTCTTCCGGGCTGCCGGTCCGGTAGGCATAGTTACCCTCTCCGACCAGTCTGTCCTCCCATATAGGTTCCGATTTTCCCGGCTTGATGAGAACGACCTCGACAGTGACGGTAACCTGGTTCTCTGTCACCTCTTCATCTTCACGGAATGTCAACGGGCGGTCGGTGACGCTGATGATCCTGCCGCGCAGCACCGCGTCGGCGTTTGCCTGGCTGGCGATGCTGAGTGTGCGGTTATTCAGCAGCTTATCGATCAGTTCATCGGTCAAGTCGTCTCGAATCCCGAATTCGGCGGTTTCATTGTCAAACGGTTCGACGGCGATCGTTTCGATCCCGGCTATGCCGTGACCGGAGAACGTGTAGACCCCGCAGCCGCATGACAACAAGAGCAGCAATGAAACAAAATGAAGTCGGAGAGTTACTCCAATACTTCGATGGATCGGAGAAACCGGACTGTCAATCATCCTTTATCCTGTACTGTTTAATCTTCCTGTACAGCGTTCGCTCGCCGATTCCCAAGGCATTGGCGGCTTTGCGACGGTTCCCGTTGAAGTTGGCAAGGGCACGTCTTATCTGCTCACGCTCAACATCGTCCAACGAGTAGGTCTCGACCTCCTCGGCTCCCGAAAAAGGCAATTCGACCTCGAGCGATTGGCCCTGGATAACCCTCTGTAATAAACCCTTGATACTGTTCATATCGTGCTTCAGTTCAAGCAGGGTGCGATAGACCAGCTCCTGGTTCAGATCCGCTTCCGACCTGCCCACGATCACAGGCAGGTTGGGATTGCCGCTCTCGCTGCTGAGACGCATCTTTATCACCTCGGAAGTGATAAGCTCATCCTGACCGAGCGCAACGACGCTCTCCACGAAGTTCTTCAGCTCCCTTACATTTCCCGCCCAGTACTGTGACCGGAGCACCCGAAAAGCATCAGGGTCGATCGATGGAACCGGCCGGTGGTTCCTGACGGCGAATTCCCTGATGAAATACTCGGTGAGCATCGGAATGTCCTCGCTTCGTTCCCGCAGTGGCGGCAGGCTGATGTTGACAGCCTTTAATCTGTAGTACAGATCCTGGCGGAAGTGCCCCTGCGAAACCTCGACACCAAGATCCTTGTTGGTTGCCGCGATGACCCTGACATCGACCTTCACTTCGGTGCTCCCCCCCACCCTGTGGAAAATGCCGGTTTCGAGCACGCGCAGCATCTTTACCTGCACCGGCAGCGGCATCTCGCCTATCTCATCCAGGAAGAGCGTACCTTTGTGCGCCATCTCGAAATAGCCCCGCCGGCGTTGATCGGCAGAGGTGAACGAGCCCTTCTCGTGACCGAATATCTCCGACTCGAATATCCCTTCCGGTATTGCTCCGCAGTTGGGGCTGACCAGTGGACCGTTCCTGCGCGGGCTGTGATGATGAATCGCTTCGGCGACCAGCTCCTTGCCGGTACCGCTCTCACCGCTGATCAGCACGGTTATATCACTCGGGGCAACCTGGCGGATGACGGCTTTAACCTGCTGGATCGCCGCTGAAATCCCGATAATACTGTCCAGCGGATCGCGGACAGTCCCCGATGAAGCCCCGGAGTTCTCCCGGTTTGAGTTCGTACCTCTCACCAGTTAATCTCCAGTCCATCAACCGCCGCAACCGCGATTCCACTTCCCCGGCAGAGCTGTTCAATCTGACCGGCGCGGGGGGGATCAACGTGCGTGAAAACCACCTGTCTCACCTTCCTCTCCCGGGCGGCTTCAACGGCGGTTGCCGGTTCAATGTGCATCGCTTCGCACAGTATGGTGGAATCCGGTGTCATTTCATCCCTGAAACAGTCAATCGTTGACACATCGCCCGTATATACCAGCCTGCTCGCGGCGGTTTCCACCGTAAATCCGTACGAGAATCTCCATGATGTCCCGCCATTGTTTCTGTCGTTGATAAAATGATCCGATAGCCAGGCACGAACAGAACAGTTGTCATCCTTAAAAAGAAGGGACGCGGACACCGGAAGATAAATTACTTCGAACATATCCGTCGAAGTTGAATTTCTGCTGAGGTACACCGCCTCCTGCATCCGGGAAAACGGTTCAATACCGTCTTCCGGCATGTATACTTCAAGCGGTTCGCACCGTCCGGCGAGCATCATGTTCTGCAGCACCATGAACAGCCCGGTTGTGTGATCGGCGTGGAGGTGCGAGATGAATATCCGTTTGATCCGGTGCAGGACATGCAGATGGTTCAGCCAGCCGGCAGCGCCCTCACCGCAGTCAAAGAGAAGGAATTCCCCGTCGACCTGCACAAGATGTGCCGATCCGCCCTTTCCGCGAACCGCAAATCCATTGCCGGTGCCGATTGTTATAAGCTTGTTAGTCATTTACTCCGGTTTCGCAGTTATTTAAATCAACCACCGATCGTCATTCCCGCGCACGTATTCGGCAACTAATTGTCATCCCCGCGAAGGCAGTCTGTCCGAGAATAGCAAATTGTCTCGGGATTCATCATTCCAACGGAAGCATGCCCTCGCGGACGCGGGGGTTGGAATCCAGTGATGTTACTGATACTACGTGTGTTACTGGATTCCATCTTTCGATGGAATGATGAGGTTTGGCGCGTTTTTTCATTCTCGGACACACTGCTTCGCAGGAATGACAGGGCTTGGAACCA
>JALGVR010000128.1 GCA_025774605.1 bacterium
CCACGACGCCTATCCGAATCCGTTCAACTCGACGGCGACGATCAGCTACAGCCTGCCGTTCGAGTCGCGGGTTTCGTTGACGGTTTACGACCTCAACGGCCGCCGGGTGGCGACTCTTGTTGACGGCGTTCAGCAGGCGGGCGTTCACAGCGCGGCGCTGGGTTCGGACAACCTCGCCGCGGGGATGTACATCGTTCGTCTCCAGGCCGGCTGGGAGCAGTTCACGCAGAAGGTGATGCTGGTTAAGTAGGACTTTTCAGATTGCGCGTAGTTACAATTTTTGAAGGCAACTTTGCGTAGGGGCTGATTTATCATGCCCTTATACAGCTCAAGGGCAAGATGGCTCAATAAATCGGCCCCTGCGCGGAAGGTTTCCAATTCGACTTCTTCGTGTCCTGAACCCGGCAACTCAAACAGGATAAACCCGGCCGGCAAGCTGTCCGGGATCCACACAAGCCGGACAGGGGCCACGCAGGTTGGACGGGTCACCCGGACCCCCTGCTCCGTAAGGGGGGAGTTATGGAGGTGGGGAGGGAGTGTCCGATGATCCTATAGATTCAGTCGCTTGAAAATGAACCACGGCAGGTGACGGATCACACACATGATGTAACGCCATTTGGCGGGGGTGTAGATGACAGTCCTCTTGTCGTCTATGGCGCGGGCGATGTCGCGAGCCACATCCTCCGGCCGCGCCTTGAACCTCGGCTTCCTCATTCCAGCGGTCATGGGCGTGTCGGTCGGCCCCGGTTTGACGGTCAGCACCGTTATTCTTTTACCGGCAAGACGATGCCTGAGCCCCTCCATGAACAGGTGAAGCGCGGCTTTGTCGGCGCCGTACAGGTAGTTGGACCGTCGACCGCGGTCTCCCGCCGGACTGCCGAACGCCACAATATGTCCACGCCGGCGTGCTTCCATCTTTCGCGCCGTATGACCGAGTAAACCGACAGCCGCCATGTAGTTTATATCGTGTTGCCTTCTCGCCGCTGTAAAATCCCGCTGAAGATGCAACTGCGGCTCCATCAAACCCGCGGCATAAACCACGCCGTCGATCCTGCCGAAGGTCTCTTCAACCTCGTCGATAAACGCTTCAAGTCGTTCCAGCTCGACGGCATCAAAGTATGAGACTGCGGCTTCAACGCCGAAACGGGCGTTCAGATCCTGCGCCAGCAGCTCGAGCCGCTTGGAGTTTTCGCGTCGGCCCGCCAGGCAGATGCGGTTACCCCTGGAGGCAAGCTCACGAGCCAACGGAACAGCGATGCCGCTGGTCGCACCCAGTATAAGCCAGTTCTTCAATCTGCTTCCTCCCTGTTCATCGCCAGGCGTCGTGACATGTCTGAAGAAAACACGTCCTCCGGATCAACCCGGCGCTTCACCTCCAGCCATTCGGGAAAGCTCGGATACATCGCTCTGAACGACCCGGGCGACAACCGTGCATCCTTGGCGAGGTAAACCCTCCCGCCGTGATCGATGACAATCCTGTCGAGTTCGTCCAGCATCCTGAACAGGCCGTGTCTGACCGGCATGTCCAGCGCCAGCGTCCAGCCGGGCATGGGGAACGACAGCAAACCCTCCTTTTCACCCAGCCGCTTCAGCACCGCCAGCGACGGGATATGACCGCTTCGCTGACAGATCTGCAGCGCGAGCCCGACGGCGGAATAACCGGCCTCATCCGGCGCCACGAACTGGTATTGCACGAATCCCTTCCTGCCATACAGCCGGTTCCATTCGCGGACCGCGTCAAGGGGATAGAAGAAGATGTTCCACGGAATGATCTCCCGCCGCTTGCGCCTCGAACCGCTCCTGCGCAGGTATAAGCTGTTGAACAAACGGGTGGAGAGTGAACCGACCAGCGAGACCGGTGAAGTGACCGGGAGACTGATCCCGGGGCGGGTGCGGATAATGAACGGACTGGATCGCCGCTTGAAGGAGAGTTGCTCCGGTTCGGCGTGACGTCCCAGTATGATTTCACCGCGCCCCATTTCACGGTCCGGCGCTGCGCCGTCCAGCCAGCTTACCGAATATTCCCAGTCGGCGTCGCCGACCTCGATCACGTCCATCATCTCCCTTAACGAATGTACCCTGATGCGTTCGGCGTAAACATATCCCGTATGGACGCGCTTGAGTTTCAGGCTGAGTCGGTAGATCAGCCCGGTAAGTCCCATTCCGCCGGCGGTGGCAAGGAACAGGTCCCGGTCTTTTTTCCGGGAGCATCGGGCGAATTTCCCGGATGCGGTCAGGATCTCGATCCAGCGGATGTGCCGCGCCAGCGATCCGTCGACATGGTGATTCTTGCCGTGAACGTCCGCAGCGAAGCAGCCGCCGATGGTCGGATAACAGGTGCCGGGCGTCACGGGCAGAAACCAGCCGTGAGGCAGCACCGCTCGAATGATCTCCTCCAGCGTTATGCCCGCTTCGCAAGTGAGAATTCCCTTGCCCGGGTCGAAGGTCAGCAGGTGATCGAGGCTGTTGAACTTCACGGTGACGTTTCCCGTGTTGATGCAGGCGTCGCCGTAACTGAGCCCTCTGCCGAAGCCGAGTACCTTCTTTGAGGTTCGGGCGGCGAGGATGCCGCGCAGGTGAGACGAAAGCTCGGGACGGGCAACCTGCGTCAGACCGGAGCGTAAACGCCCCCAGCTCTCCAGACGCTCCGTGAACAGCGGCGGACAACCCCCCCGCGCCGCTCTTTTACTATCACTTTGTCTATTCATTAATTGCTTCCCTAATACTCCATCAATACCATCATCACCGTGATCAGCCATCCGAGGATTGTCAGCATTATCCAGCGATCCTTGAGCAGCAGTTCGGTCGGATCCTCGCCCTTGTTTTCCGAGTAAATGAGAACCTGGTAGCGGAAGATCGCCAGGGCGACAAAGGGCATGGTGAAGAGCAGGTTGTTCGTCCCGACCTTGGCGACCGTGACCGGATCGACAGTGTAGAGCGTATATGCCAGTATGGTGATCCCGGAGATCATCGCCACCCAGTTGTCCCAGACGGCGAGCGGCGGGGCTGATTGCAGGCTTTTCCTCCCTTCGTCCAGGTTGTCGCCTAAGCGCGCCAGCTCCTGCCGGCGCTTCGCCAGAGCCAGCATGAGCGAGATGAAGAAGGCGCAGACCAGCAGCCAGTGCGATATGTCAACCGCAATCGCTTCCGCGCCGGCGATGACGCGCATCGTCAGACCGCAGGCGATTATGAACACGTCCAGGATTAATACATGCTTCAGAAAGATGCTGTATAAAACCATCAGTATCTCATAGCCGAGAAGAACCAGGAAAACCGCAATCCCCAGCCGCCAGCCGATCGCCAGTCCGCCAAGGAGAAAGACACCGGCAAGCATGTAGGCGGTCGGCCTGCCGATCTCCCCGGAGGCGATGGGACGCCTTGATTTGAGCGGATGCATCCGGTCGTCCGCTACATCCATGAGATCGTTATAGATGTAAACGCCGCTGGCGACGACACAGAACGCCGCAAAAACCAGCAGCGCGCGCAGCCAGTCCTCAAGGTTGTCGTAGTGTTGTGAGAAGATCAGCGCCGCGAAAACGAGGCTGTTCTTGCTCCACTGTCCGGGACGGATGAGTCTTAGCAGTCTGTTCATATTATCGGAGTCGGTTGTACGGTGTCTCTGTTAAACGAACGACATTGCTGAATATACCTATTTAACATCCAATTAACAAGTTATCGTCGGTTGCGTGCAGATTCAGCCGTTATTAAGGGCTGAAATCAGTCCCTTTTTGCAGCCTGGAGGGCGGGCATTCCCAGCCTGTCTGAGAACAGCAAATTGTCTCGGGATTCATCATTCCAACGGAAGCATGCCCTCGCGGACGCGGGGGTTGGAATCCAGTGAAGTTGCTGATACTACATGTGTTACTGGATTCCATCTTTCGCTGGAATGATGAGGTTCGGCGCGTTTTTCTCATTCTCGGACACACTGTTCCTGTCCGCCCTCCAGGGTCGGCAGCGGTGATTGCACAGCCGCGGATCGAGAGCCTGTCCGACATTGGTTTGTCCAGGCTTGACCGTCGCATCACCCCGCCGCGTCAAGTTACCATTTCTTCTTCTTTTCCCCCAGAATCAGCCATTCGTCGTAAAGTTCCTCCAGCTTTCGGTCGATATCCGTCAACCGCCGGCGCCGCGATCGGGCGCGCTCTTCCTTTCCCTTGGCGACAAGCCTGTCCAGCTCCGTTTCGATGCCCGGACGGATATCCTCGAGCCGCTTTATCTCGGCTTCCAGCTCCCTGAACCGCTGCGGATCGAATTTCAACCGCCTGCGTTTCGGTTTGTCGGCTTTTCCTCCCGCGCTCTCACGTGCGTCGTGAAGCCGGCCGCTCGATCTGACGGGACCGCGGGCGCCCCGGTCGGTAGACCGGTAATGATGCCTGTTCTTCACCCAGAAGTCGTTGAAGTTACCGTCGTAGGGGATGACGTTCGGCGTCCGGAAATGCAGGATGCGGTCGGCGAGCTTGTTCAGGAAGTAGCGGTCATGCGACACCAGCACCAGTGTGCCGGGAAATTCCTCGAGTGCGTCCTCGACGGCTTCCCGCGAGGGGATGTCGAGATGATTGGTCGGCTCGTCCAGCAGGAGCATATTGGCGCCGGAATGCATCAGCACGGCGAGCTGCAAGCGGGCTTTCTCGCCGCCGGACAGCACGCTGACAGGTTTTTCGAGATCGTCTCGAGTAAAAAGGAACCGATGCGCCAGGTCGGCGGCTTCGCCCCGCAACAGACCGGTCAGCCGCATGGCTTCATCGATAACCGTCGATTTCATCTCCAGGTTTTCGCCCAACTGCGAAAAATAGCCCGTCGAAACGGATTTGCCGATGCGCAGCCGGGGATGCTCCCAGTTGCCTTCACCGATAATGTCGCGAATGAGCGTGCTTTTGCCGCTGCCGTTGTCGCCCACGAAGGCGACGCGCTCGCCCTGGGTGATGAGGAAATTAACGTTATCGAGGAGAACCGGGTTGCCCTCGAACCGCTTGCGGTAATCCTTGATTTCCAACGCTATCCTGCCTTTCGGGGGGGGTGCCGTGAGCCTGAAACGAAACTTCCTGCCGTCGCCGGATGACTTCTGAACCTGCTTCAACTGGTCGACGCGCGCCTCGAACACCCTGGCGGTTCTGGCGAGCTTGGGATTGTTGTAGACGGAACTCCAGGCTTTCAGGCGTTGGATGTTGAACTGCAGCCGCCGGATGTCCTTTTGCGCGCGCTTGTAAGCCGCGTCCTGAGAGAGTTGCTTCGTGAGCTTTTCGCGCCGGTAATCGCTGTAATTGCCGCCGTACTCTTCGAGTACGCCGCGTTCGAGCTCCCAGATTCTGCGGCAGACCCTGTCGAGCATGTACCGGTTGTGCGAGACGATGATGAAAGCCTTGTCAGACGCCTGCAGGAATGTTTCCAGCCAGTCCAGGCCGCTGAAGTCGAGGTGGTTGCCGGGTTCGTCGAGCAGCAACAGGTCGTGGTCGCCGATCAGGATGCGCGCCAGACCGACCATGTTGCGTTCGCCGCCCGACAGGTTTTTCAGCGGACTCTCCCACAGATTTTCAGGTATGCCGAGACCGGTGAGTAAAGACTTGACCCGCGCCTGGGCTGTCGGACCGTCGAGGAGTCCGAAGCGGTCGGTCAGTTCGGCGTAACGGGAAAAGAGTCTGTCGAGCGGGGATTCGCCTCGTGCTTTATCACTTACACCGGTTGCCGGATCAGTTGAAGGGTATGTATTTTCATGGCTCTTGATCTCATCTTCAAGTCGTCTCAGTTCGTCTTCAATCGTCTTGACCTCGCCCAGCCCGGTACGGACTTCATCGTAGACCGTCTGGTCGAGGTTGTAATCCCGGTGCTGGGGAAGATAACCGATCCGCAGCCCGGGTTGACCGGTTGTATGCCCCGAAATCGGCTCCAGCTCCCGGATGATCAGCCTTAGCAGCGTGGTCTTCCCGACGCCGTTCGGTCCGACCAGACCGATGTGATCGCCCCTGTTTATCTGCGCCGAGAGCCCGGAAAAGAGATCCTGACCACCGAAAGCCATGCTCAGGTTGTTTATTTTAAGAATGGACATGGCTTAAAGTTAATCAGGTTTAAAGCAAAAGGCAAAACCCGCTTGGTATAAACGAATTCACGGCATATATTTCGCAAATTCACGCCTTGAATTACACCCGGCTTCAACTGGCTGCAAGCAACATATCAAGTGGGGTACTTTTCAGTTGGGCCTGGAGGGCGGACATTCCTGTCCGCCCGAATAAGCCGCACCCCAAGTAATAAGGCATAATGGAGGATAAATGCTGAAGTTGGAACGCGGATACCTGTCATTGGTGCCGGCAATACTGTTAATCTGCGGCACATGCCTGTTCGCCGTGGACAAGCGCCTCGATCCCGTGGTTGCCGACAGCCTCGCCGAAGCGACCGACGATCCGCTGGCGAAGGCGGACTATTACAGCGACGCCTGGCTGGACGACAGGGCGCTGGATGTGTTGGAACAGTCCGGTGTAAAGGATGCCGAAACGTTGTGGCGGCTGGCGCGGTCGCACATCAACCAGGGCGAGAACATCGACGGCAGGGAGGCGCTGCCGTTGTATGAGCGCGCCATGGAGGAGGCTCAGGGAGCGGTCGATCTCGATCCGGCGAACGCCCTGGCTCAACAGACGCTGGCCGTCGCCTGCGGACGGGTGGCGTTATTTAAGGGTGTCTTCAAATCTCTGGGGCTGGTCAAGCGGGTTCACCGGGCGGCGCTGCAGGCAACGGCGCTCGATTCATCGCTGTCGATCGCGCCGTATGTTCTCGGTCGCACGCACAAGAAGCTGATCGAGAAACCGGGGATCATTCGC
>JALGVR010000129.1 GCA_025774605.1 bacterium
CGGCGGCGAGACGGACATCCAGGTGAACAAAGTGAATCCCGACGACGGCGAGTGGTCGGTGGCGGCGGCTTTCGACATGGACGGCGGCAGACCGGGTGGGATTCACATCACGAACCTGTTTGATCCCTACAACTGGGTGTTCATCGGGTTGGTTCAGAGCCCCGACCGGTTTGGCGTTTTGCATCTGGGTCAGCGTCGTGACTGGCTGACGATCGAGCCGGTAGAGGGTGTTGTCGAAGCCGGCGGCAGGTCTGAGCTCACGGTGACGCTGTCCAGCGTGGGGATGCCTGACGGTACGGACATGGAGGCCGGTCTGCAGTTCAGCCACGACGGCCGGGGGGGCGGCTTTGAGATGCCGGTTTCTCTGTCGGTGACGGGCGAGGGTCAGGCGCAGCGGATACTGAACCTCGGGATCGGCTGGAGCCTGGTGTCGGTGAACGTTGATCCCGCCCTTGACGACATCGTAGAGCTGTTGTCTCCGCTGGTGGAGGAGGGTTTGTTGATCATGGTCAAGGACGGTGCGGGACATTTTTACCGTCCGTCCAACGATTTCAACAACATCGACGGCTGGGTTGGTTTGGCGGGTTACCAGTTCAAGATGTCGGGGCGCGGGACGCTGCGCATCGACGGGGAGGCGATTCCCTGGGACGTCGGGGCGCGGGACGCTGCGCATCGACGGGGAGGCGATTCCCTGGGACGGCGAGATAGGTTTGAGTGAGGGCTGGAACATGGTGTCGTACCTGCCGAGGGTTGCGGTGGATGCGGTGGACGCCTTGTCGGGAATCGTGGAGGATCTTGAGATAGCGAAGGATGGTTGGGGGAATTTTTACATTCCGTCCTGGGACTTCAGCAACATGGGTCTGATGCGTGAGGGGAGTGGTTATCTGCTGAAGGTTGACGGCGACGTACAGTCCGGGGCGATATCGACGATTTGAACTGGATCTCCGGGCAGCCGAGGAGCGGCGTTTCATACAGTCTGTTGTTGTTGACGGAGGGTTTGCCGCCTGGTACGCGCCTCGAGGCTCACAGTCCTTCGGGTTTTGTTGCGGGCAGGGGCGTAGTGGGTGATGACGGGCGCTGCGGGATGGCTTTATGGGGCGGTGAATCACCTCCTTTCCAGCGTAGTTCGGGTTTTTTCGACGAGGGTGACGAGCTCTTGATCGTGGCCGTTGGGCCGGGCGGACACCCGCAAGCCCTGGAGGGCGGGCATTCCTGTCCATCCGGTGGAGGGCTTGCCCAGGCAGGACTTGACGGCGGTCGTGTCTGGACGGCGGACGGCTGGGGCGTAGCCCGGCTGGTGCGTGGAGATGCGTTGCCGGTATCGTTCGGACTTCAGCGTGTATATCCTAATCCTTTCAACGGCAGCCTGAGGATTGATTTTGCCCTGGGGTCGGCGGGATTTACCACGCTCAAGGTTGTCCGGCAGGCTTGTCGAGACGCTGGTGTCGGGCAGGCGCGGATCCGGTATACACACGGTTGCATGGGATGCGCCTAATCTGGCGAGTGGCATGTACCTGGTGAGGCTTTCTTCAGGCGAACTGACACATCTGAAGAAAGTGTTGCTAATCAAGTAATTTCAAGGACATAACCATATATAATGGAGACCGGATCAATTTACTGTCCGGTCTCCATTTTTTTTATTCTGAACGGTTCCCGTCGAGTATATGCCATTTACCCGAATCGCATCGATTATGTTACATTTTTGCGGATTTATTTGCTTTATTTGCACTTAAATTCAAGCTCGCTCTTGAAAGCCCTTGACAAAACACAATTAAGAAGTTACTTTCCTGCCAAAATCAATCGTAACCGGTATTTCGGTTAACAACCGCGTAAACAGTTTAATAGACGCCGGTCGGTTAGTCGGATATAACTCGACGGGTGAAATTAATTCAAGAGGAATTAGGAGGAAGTATGAAAAGAGTTGTCTGGGGAACCTTGATTGTTCTTCTGGCTTTCACAACCATGGCGTCGGCGACCCGTGTAACCACCATGGGCGGAGTCAATAACATCGTGAAGGACGTCCAGAACATCTTTATCTATCCACAGAGCCTGACGGACTATCCGGATCAGATGTGGCTACAGGTCAACGGCGCGGGAAACCTTCACTCGCTGGGAGCCCACTATGCCATCGGCGGCGGCACCCTGGGGATGTACTTCACCACCGATAATTTAGCCAGCACCTATGCGCCCGGCGTCCCGAACAATCTGGGTGGGACTAATTTTACATATGACCAGAAGATCAACCTCTTCTATGCCTGCGACGGATTTGGTTTCCCGGTGGGCGCGCAACTTAGCCTCTACGGGGATTCGCACAGCGTCGATAAAACGACAGCCCCCGAGGATAAATCGGTTGAGTCGGTGATGGGCTTGGGCATCGATTTGGGCGCCACCTTCATTGATGTGCTGGACGCCTATTTCACGTTTCACACGGTGACATGGAAACACGAGGACGCTGACGGTAAGACGATCTCCGAACCGAACGGCAACACCATTATCGGCTTTGGTGGAAGATTCTGGATGGAGATGTCCGATACCTACACCCTGATACCGTACGCCAGCTTGACACTCAGCGGTGAAGGCAAAAAAGACAGCTCCAAAGTCAAGACATCAACGACCGCGATAAACATCGGCGTCGGCGACAATATTAATATCGCTGACAATATTATGGCGGTATCCGACTTAGGCATTTCATTTGCGCCGAGTAAAACCGAGACAGAGAGACCCAATCAACCCAACAGCGAGACCAAGCAATCCAACAATGCGCTTCCCTATTTCCGCGTCGGCCTCGAAGCGGAAGTCACTTCGTGGATGGATGTCAGGTTCGGCGCTTTCAAAGGCTGGCAGGGCAGGACGAACGAGGACAACAACGGCGACAAGGAATCCTGGGGCTGGGCTGATACTGACCTGTATCTCGGCGCCGGTTTCCATTTCAACAACCTGGTGATCGACGCCCAGATTAATCCGGGCTTCATTACGCGCGGTCCGTACATTATCTCTGGCGCCGGCGGCAACATGTTCGCCCGTGCGAGTATAGCATATATCTGGGGTGAATGAACCACCCTGTTAATACATTCAGTGCCAATAAAGAACCCCTGCAATTATGCGGGGGTTCTTTATTGAGTTTAGGATGGGCAGGCACGGAGTCCCGCCCCACTGGTGAAATTATGTCTTTGATTTGTCGCCGGATCATCCTGGGCGGACAGGAATGTCCGCCCTCCAGGCCCAATGATAAAGTACCCCCATATCTTTTTGAGGAAGGCTTATTCAGGTTGGCTATACTTTTGATGATTACTATTACATTATTAAAACGACTTGCATTCAGATGCCCCACATGCTAAATTCGACGAGGATGGGGTTTTCCAATGCGCTGCTTTACCTGAACCGACCACAGTAAACGCTGATCCTGAAGCGCGTTTGCATCATCAAATTCTCAAGGGGACGTCATATGAAATTAAATCCACGCGCCCTTGCCCTCACCGCTGCAATTCTTTGGGGACTCTGCGTACTGCTGGCAACCTGGTGGGTCCTGATCTTCGGCACCGGCGGTCAAACACTCAAACTGCTCGGTAATTTCTATCTGGGTTACTCGGTCAGCTTTGTCGGCAGCCTGATCGGTCTGGTCTGGGCTTTCGTCGACGGACTGATCTGCGGGTTCATCTTCGCCTGGCTGTACAATCTGCTCGTTAAAGAGAAAGCGGCAAGCTGAACCGGCCCCTAAACTGTTCCCGCTTCCCCCGAGATAATCCGTTATCCGGGATTAACCCGTCCGTTTACGCGGACGGGTTGCTCGTTTTTGACGGGCATCCCGTATTTTTTGAATGCTGGTTGTTTGAATGAGCGTGAGATGACAGTTAAATTGAAGAGCCATGAGAAAATCTGACAAACCGATTTTACTGCCGACTCCGCGTCATATCGAATTGCCGGGTGGCAGCATAAACGTCGAACGGGATGCAGCGGAGTTTATCCGGAGCGTCCACTCCCTTGCCCCTTCCACCGCGGAAAGGAAGAGAGACAGCAACAGGGATGCTCCGGAGCGCGAGATGAATGACGGTACCGCTTCCACACCGCAACCCTCGACGATCGACAGCACCACCGCCGTAAGATGCCATCTGCTGAATGAGTTGCCGACCTCGTCCGGGAGGATATCACCCGCCGATAAGGAAGCTTACAAACTGACAATCCGACCGCCCGAGAGCGCTCATGATGCGTTCATCAACATCTATTCCTCATCGGAAGCCGGGATTCGTCACGGACTGAGAACACTGACCCAGCTCATTATTCAATACGACGAAGACCTGCCCTGCCTGGAGATCGAAGACTTCCCGTCCTTTGCGACGCGCGGCGTGATGCTGGACATATCGCGCGACCGGGTTCCGACCATGGAGGAGCTCTTTCGCACGGTGAACCTGCTCGGGTTCTGGAAGATCAACCATCTCCAGCTTTACACGGAACACACCTTCGCCTATAATGGCCACAAGGAGGTGTGGCGTAACGCGTCTCCGCTCACTCCGGACGAGATACAACAGCTTGACCGGCATTGCCTGGACAACGGTATCACCCTTGCCGCCAACCAGAACTGTTTCGGACACATGCAGCGCTGGCTGACGCACGAAACCTACGCCTACCTCGCCGAAACACGCGGCGAATGGGATTTCAACGGTCAACCGCGCCGGGGACCTTTCAGCCTCTGCCCCGTTGACCCCGGTTCGATCTCCCTTGTCAACGACCTGCTCGATCAACTTCTTCCCAATTTCAGCAGTCGGTTGGTGAATATCGGCTGTGATGAGACGTTTGATGTCGGCCAGGGTCGCAGCCGCGCCGCCGTGAAAAAAACCGGCTTTGCCAAGGTTTATGCCGATTTTGTCAGGCGGGTGTTCGACGCGGTGCGCAGACACAATTTCAAGCCCATGTTCTGGGCGGACGTCGCACTCAGCCACCCCGATGTTTTGAAGCAATTGCCCGAAGATCTGATCGCACTGGTCTGGGGTTACGAACCGGACACCCCCTTCGCCGAGTGGGGAAGGGCTTTACATGAAGCTGGTTTCGAATACTGGGTCTGCCCGGGAACCAGCTCCTGGCGCAGCATAACCGGCCGGACCGCCGAGCGGAAACGCAACCTTGCCGCCGCTGTCCGTCAAGGCTTGTCCGAAGGCGCTCAGGGATTCATGGTGACAGACTGGGGTGACTCCGGTCACCGGCAGCAACAACCCATCGCCCTCCACGCGCTTGCTGAAGCGGCAAACGCCGCCTGGAACGCCGACGACGTCGAGAGTTATAACCCCCGCGCCTCAGACCTGTTCGTTTTTGGTGAGGAGAATGACGAAATCGGCAGGTGGCTTGACGATCTGGGGGATGTCGACCTCGATCTTCGCCGAATTTCGGGTCCGCCCGACAGTGACGGCAAACCGACTCCGCTCAGGAACGCCTCCTGCCTGTTCAATGACCTGCATGCACCACACGGTGAAGCCGTGAAGATAAATACTCCCGCCTCCTGGGGAGGAGTCCTGAAGAGGCTGACGCATCTTGAGGCGGATTTTCCGTCGGTCTCCGATGAGCAGGTACGCGATGAATTGCGCCTTACACTCGAGGTGGCGAAGCTTGCCGCCGAGCGTGCCGTCGCCAGGCGCAAGGTCGGAGGTATCAACGAGACGGCGAGGAGGGATTTCAGGAAACGACTCGGCGACATCATTGCAGAGCACAGCCGGCTGTGGCTGCTGCGCTCCCGGCCGGGTGGACTGGATGACAGCTGCAGGCATTACGAAGCGATCCTGAAGGAGCTTGAGTGATAATGCAGGCATGATCCTTCACGATATCCACGGTGATGAGAACATGAAGACCCGCCTGGTAGCCGGCTGCATGACCGGCACCAGCATCGACGGTCTGGATGCGTCGCTGGTTGAGATCGCCGGTCGCGGGCTTGACATGACCGCCGCGGTCAGGCTCTGCCGGTCATACCCTCTTGGTGAACTGACCGGACCGTTGCGGAAGCTGGCTTCTCAGGAGCCCGTTCCCGCCGGCGAAATCGCCCGTATCGCCCGCGAGTTCGGTCTGCTGCACCTGCGGGCGCTGAAGGAGCTGACCGGGGGTGTCCCCGTCGACCTGGTGGCTGTTCACGGGCAGACGGTATTTCACCGTCCGCCGCTCAGTTGGCAGTTGATCAATCCCGCTCCGATTGCCTGCGGACTCGGCGTTCCGGTTGTCTATGACCTGCGGGCGGCTGACCTGGCGTCGGGCGGGCAGGGTGCGCCGATCACACCGCTGGCTGATTACGTGCTGTTCCGCGATCCCGATGAAACCCGCTGCGTCGTCAACCTGGGCGGCTATTGCAATGTCACCATCCTTGCCGCCTGCAAAGGCGGCGCCGGAGGAAGCGTGATCGACCGCGCCGGCTTGATAAAGGGAAGGGATGTCTGCGCCTGCAACAGTCTGCTTGACGGAATCGCCGTTGAAGCATTTCACCAGCCATTCGACGAGAACGGCGACAACGCGGCGCGCGGGGTTGTAAGGAGCGAACCTCTGGCGGCGTTGTCGGAATTGCTGCAGGAACAATCATCAGAAGGTCGTTCTCTGGGGAGCGGCGACGAGTTGCACACCTGGTTGAAACAATACCAACACCGATATGACGGGCGTGACCTGGCGCGGACCGCCTGCGCCGCCATCGCCGGATGCATCACAGCCGCCTGCGGTTCAGCCGACCGGTTGATCGTCGCCGGCGGGGGCGTGGAGAACCGAACGCTGATGAGTGAGATCCGCAGCCGCGCCGGCGTTCCGGTCGAAACGACCGATGAATACGGTGTCCCCGCCCGGTATCGAGAGGCGGCGGCAATGGCCGTCCTGGGCGCGCTGTGCCGGGATCGAATCCCGGTGACGCTGCCCGGCGTTACCGGCGTCGAAACAGCCCCGGTCAGCGGTTGCTGGATGATACCATGAATGGAGAAGACAGAACAGATATGCCGTACAGGACGTCCAACCCGGCAAACATGAGGAGCTTACCGCCGGATCGATCGATCGTTCTGACCGAACAGCGGAACCCGCGAACGATGAACCTGCACCGGATGTCGGTCGGCGATATCGTCGAAACCATCAACCATGAGGATAGTCTGGTGACGGACGCGCTCGCCCGAGCGCGGCGTTCCTTGACCGCTTTCATCGAAGCCGCCGAGCCGGGTTTCCGCGCCGGGGGACGCCTGGTTTATATCGGCGCCGGCACGTCCGGACGGCTGGGGGTGCTGGACGCCTCGGAATGCCCGCCCACGTTCCAGGTTGACGCCGGCAGAGTCGTCGGGATCATCGCCGGAGGCGACGCGGCACTCAGAAGGTCGAGCGAAGGCAGGGAGGATGATCCATCCGGAGCCAGGCCCGATCTGGACGCGCTTAAGCTGAACCGGAACGATACGGTACTGGGTATCGCCGCGGGGGGAACGACGCCTTACGTACTTGGAGGAGTCGCCTGCGCCAGGGAGACCGCACCGGAAATACTGACCGGACTGCTGGTCTGTTCCCCCATGGCTTGTCCTCCCGGTGTCGACCACCTGATCGTCATTGAGACCGGCCCCGAAGTTGTTGCCGGATCGACGCGCATGAAAGCGGGAACCGCGACCAAGCTGGCGTTGAACACCATATCCACCGCGCTCATGATTCGATCGGGAAAGGTCTATCAGAACCTGATGGTCGACCTCGCCGCAACCAATGACAAGCTGCGGGACCGGGCAGCGCGGATAATCTCCACCCTGACCGGTCTCGGCAGACAGGACAGCTTCAGTCTACTGGAACGGGCGCAAGGAAAGGTCAAGACGGCGATCCTGATGCATGAACGAGGAATGTCGAGTGAGAGAGCCGATGCGATCCTGAAGGAATGCGGCGGCAGGTTGGATCGAGCCCTGGAGGGGCAAGGGGATGACGATGGATAGATATTAATTGGTGCACATTATAGTAGTACCTACTTGAGTAAAAAAGCGTATGAAAGATGCTGTCATTCCCGCGAAGGCGGGAATCCAGGCAACTTACGTAATATCAAATGCTTATCTGGATTCCCGCCTTC
>JALGVR010000130.1 GCA_025774605.1 bacterium
GCATTCTCGGACAGCCTGGCAGGCAGATATCCACTGTTTACAAGTATTTATAGACTTCCCCGGATACCCGTTTGCGCAGGTATGACACTTGTTGGACTTCTTCAACAGGAACTGTTTACCTCATTGAAGTGAAATCTGAATTCTTATATAAACCAACGAAGGAGTCAAGTGTGTATAAGTTTATTCCCCTGTTGTTTGCAGTACTTCTGGCAGGCGCATCGTTGTCTGCCGAACCGTATTACCTCCCTCAATATTACCCTCAATCGGATTTCCTCGTCCGGACACCCGGCAGCGCGGGCGACGCCTCCGGCGCATTCTTCAATCCGGCGGTGTGGGGCATGATGAAGGGACCGGAGGCTCAATTCTTCTGGAACGATCTTGAGGATGACAGTCTGAACCGGAAAAACTGGGCGTTGATGCTCGGCGGAAAGGATATCGGTTTCACCGTCCAGCATTGGGATTACGGTACTGTCGATGGCTCTGGAAACATCACGCGCCATGCGCTGAAGGATTATACGATCGCGCTTGCCGGCGGCGACGAGGCTGAGAGCTTCGGCGTTTCGTACACATGGTCGCGCGGCACGCAAAGCGCCGGCATGGAGCGCAACAACGTCCTCTCGTTCGGATCGCTTCAAAGACCGGACCGCCATGTCTCGATCGGTTTCGTCGGCAGCTACGCATTGAAAAACAAGGATTTGCGCGGGGTTTTGGACCTCGGTGTGCGTCCGGTGGGCAGCAACATATTAACCCTGTTCGGGGACGCGTCGATGGGCGGCAAGGACAGGTTTGAAGATGTCCTCTGGGCTGCGGGGGCGTCGCTCGAGCCGCTGCCGGGGATAGCTCTGGTCGGCAAGTACTTCCAGGGCGGCAGCTACATGGCCGGTCTGTCACTGACAATCGGCGGTTTCACGGGCTCTGCCCTCCCGCACTTCGACAAGGACGGTAACGGGACCTACAACAGTTACGGCGTGAGATTAGGCTTCCCCAAGCCCGACCTGATCACAAATCGGGTGATGAAGGACAAGATGTACCTTAACATGAAGTTCGACAACGCCATCAAGTATCAGCGTTACAAGATGTTCGACAGGAAGGGACACACGCTGGTCGAACTGCTTGAAACCCTCGACATGGCGAAGGACGACCCGCGCGTCGGCGGCCTGGCGATCAAGATCACCGAGGAGATGCACAGCTCGCCGGAGGTTATCTGGGAGGTGCGGGAGAAGATCAGGGACCTCCAGGCTTCGGGCAGGAAGGTGGTCGTTTTCCTCGAACGCGGCGGCATGATGCAGTATTACCTGGCTTCGGTCGCCGACAGGGTCATGGTCGATCCCGAGTGTACGATGATGATGCTCGGTTTCAACTTCGGCCGGTCCTACTACAGGAATATGCTCGACAAACTCGGCATCGGTTTCGACGAATGGCGCTTCTTCAAGTACAAGTCGGCCGCTGAAGGGTTGTCGCGCACGAGCATGTCCGACGCCGACCGTGAACAGCTCGGTGAACTGGTGAACGATTATTACGATCTCTACCGGGCCGACATCTGCGCGAGCCGTGGAATCACCGACGAAGAATTCGATCATATCGTGAACAATGTCGGTATATTGAGCGCCGATTCGCTTATAAGCTACCAGCTCGCCGACACGACCGGTCGCTGGGACGACATCGGCGATTACATCAAATCGATCGAAGGCAAGGGCAGGAAACGAATCGGAAGGATGGGGTTGACGGCGATGCAGCCGCGCTTCGACGAGTGGGGCATCAGACCGCGCGTGGCGGTCATCTACGGGCTGGGTCCATGCTCGATGAATTCCGGCATCAACGCCCGGAGGCTGGGCCCCGTCATCAAGCGCGCCCGCGAGGACAAGCGGATCAAGGCGGTGGTGTTCCGCGCCGACTCGCCCGGCGGTGATATTTTGCCCTCCGATATAGTCGCCGCAGAGTTGAAGAAGACCGCCGAAAAGAAGCCGGTCATCGTCAGCCAGGGCATGGTGGCGGGATCGGGAGGTTACTGGATATCGATGTACGGCGACAAGATCGTCGCATCGCCGTGGACGATCACCGGTTCCATCGGGGTCATCGGCGGCTGGCTGTATAACGACGGCTTCAACCGCAAACTGGGCTTAAGCTACGACCACGTCCAGAGAGGCGATCACGCCGACCTCGGCCGCGGCGCATTGCTGCCGCTTATCGGCGCGGGGCTCCCTGACCGGAACCTGACAACTGAAGAACGCAGTACCGTGGAGAAGAACATCAGGCAGTGGTACAGGGATTTCGTGACCAAGGTCTCCGAAGGAAGGCACATGGATTACGACAAGGTGCACGAGGTCGCCCAGGGACGCATCTGGAGCGGCGCCGACGGACTCGAAAAGGGGTTGGTGGACGAGCTTGGCGGACTGGAACATGCGATCGACCTGGCGCGTGAAGCGGCTGAAATCGACCCCGGGCGCAGGATCGAGATCGTGGAGATGCCATCCAAGGGCGTGATCAATCCGAGGATGTTCGGAGCAAATGTGCTGGGTCTCAAGCTCCACAGCCTGGGAATCGAAATCGATGACCCCGATCTTGACTATATCCGCATGTTGATCCAGGCCGAAGGCCGACCGCTGGCGATGGTCCCACCGGATATGTACCTGTTCTGGAAGTAACGCTATATCTGCATATCATCCTCCCTCGTAACCATCGGGGGAGGATGATATTTCACGATGTTCACCCTCCTGATACCAACATTTAATTTCAGTTTGATCCTTGACTTTCCTCTCATCTATACCTATCTTCACCTATTGCGACACACATCAAGGCATCATCTCACACCTGAAAGTAAACCAGCCTGCATCCACTGACAGGAACCGCCGACCGTGCTGATTCGATCGATTGAAACAGTGACTGTTGAAAAGTCCGCCAGGCGTCATGCAAAAGTACTTTACCAAGCGTCATGGAGAAGTATTCCGCCAGGTGTCATACAAAAGTACTTTACCAAGTGTCATACCTGCGGAAGCAGGTATCCAGAGAGAAATCTCTGCCTGTAGACAGTGGATTCCTGTCTTCCAGTGTGTCCGAGAATGAGAAAAACGCACTAAACCTCATCATTCCATCGAAAGATGGAATCCAGTAACACACCTAATATCAGCTACTTCACTGGATTCCAACTTCCGTTGGAATGATGAATCCCAAGACAATTTGCTATTCTCAGACATACTGCTTCGCAGGAATGACAATGCGAGATATGAACTTGGAAATAATGACCATGTGAGATGTAACCTCGTACATAATGACAATGTGAAGTATAATCTCGTAGGTGGAGAACCTTCTCAACAGAGATAAAATAAACATCCAGACGGGAGGAATCATGTTAAAGTTTGGAAGAATATTCTGGATTACGACACTGCTTCTGTGCCTTGTGCTGCCAAATTCCGCCACCGCGGAAGTATCGGTGGAGCCGTTCGGCATCACCGTTGCATCGGATTCCGGCGACACCCACGATCTCGAGCTGACGCTCGATAACGAGGGCGACGAGGAAGTGAACTTCAACCTCAGCTTGATCTCACGCATCTGGGATGAAGAGGAGAGGTTCGCGCCGCGCCGTGATGAACGCGGCGGGCCTGATGATGCAACCTACGAATGGCGCGACGACGACGAGGACGATTGCCCGGGTTACGACTGGATCGACATCTCCGAATTCGAGGATACCGAGGACATCGAAGACCTTGCCGATGACAGTCTTGCCGGTGAGTTCGATCTGGGATTCACGATCGAATACTACGGCGATGAGTTCGATCAGATCGCGTTGTTCCCCAACGGTATGGCGGTACTGGGCGGGGATCCGGGCAATATCTTCTACTTCTACCCGGACGAGCAGTGGCAGGAGGACCTGCCCTCCAACCAGGGCAATCCGCCGCCGCCGCCGAACCTCCTCTGTGTCAACTACCAGGACCTGAATCCGTCCGTCGCCGGTCACATGTACTACTGGACTGATGACGCCATGGCAATCTGCACCTGGGAGGGTGTGCCGCATTTTCAGGACGCCAACGCCGAGCACGAACTCTGGACCTTCCAGTTGATCGTGTATGCGAGCGGCTTGATCAAGTTTCAATACGCCGAAATCGGGATGTATGACAATGCGGATGTGATGATCGGCTTCCAGAACGGCGAGCAGGACATGGGCTTCACCATCATGCGCAACGACTTCGATTACCTTCAGGAGGAACGCGTTGTCGCGCTGGGGCCCGAAGGCGCCTGGATCACCTGGGTCGAGGTCGATCCCACTTCCGGATCCATCGCCGGCGGCGAACAGGAAGCCATCGATGTCGCCTTCAGCGCCGAGGATCTCGATCCGGGCGTTTACTATGCCGCGCTCAACATCGGCCTGGACATCGAGGATCAACCCTCGATAGAGATCCCGCTCATCATGTCGGTTGAATCGGCGGTCGGAGCGATCGGGGGAGTCGTCACCGACGCCGCCGATGACGAACCGATCAGCGGCGCGCATGTGGTGCTTGAGCCCTCAGGTCTGATGCGAACGACCGACAACCAGGGACGCTTTGAAATGACGGACCTGCCGGTCGGAACCTACAATCTGTCCTGCAATATCACGGATCATCTGCCCTATTCATCGGAAGACATCGAGGTCGTCGAGGATGAAACCGCGGACGGCTCGATGGCAATTCTCCACGCCGAATTCAATCCCGACCAGCAGGAGATAGTCGAGGAGGTCCCGTCCGGTGAACAGCGTCGGGTCGAATTCAATGTCTCCAACGACGGAAACGGCGACCTGGAATTCAGCGCCGAACGCAGACTGCTGGGACCGGCAGACGCCGACCCGTGGGATCTGCGCCAGACGTTTAACGTGGGTGACTCGTTGCAGGACAGCCGTCTGGAGGGTGTCGTTTTCGACGGCGACAATTTCTTCGTCTCCGGCGGCAACAGGTGGGGTCGTGAAGACAGCACCAACATGATCTACGTGCTTGACCGGGAAGGTGAATTCGTAAGAAGGTTCGAGCAAGCCGGTGGAGCGGCTTCAGGCATGCGCGACCTCGCCTGGGACGGCGAACTGATCTGGGGTTCCGGCGAAAGAAACGTATTCGGTTTCGACCGTGAGGGCAATCTCGAGGTGACATTTGCCGGGCATTACGCATCCAACCAGGCGCTGGCGTGGGATCCCGACCGGGAGATGCTGTGGATGGCGGGCATTACAACGAACATCGCCGGATACACGCGTGACGGCGAGTACCAGGCCGAACTTGATCGCAACGGTTTCCGTATTTACGGGCTGGCTTACTGGCCCGACGACCCGGACGGATATCCGCTCTATGTTTATCACTCCCCGGGGGGTGATGACCAGGTGGTTCACAAGATCGATCCCGACAGCAACGATACGCTGCTCGTTGTGGCGCTGCCGGCGGATCCGGAAGGGCGACCGGCGGGAACCTGTATCGTCAACAGCTTTGACATCTACAGCTGGGTGATGGTTACACTGGTGAACAACGGTGTCGCGGATCGGATCGACATCTGGCAGCTCGAGGCGCGCCTCGACTGGATGCTGCTTGACCCGCTGGAGGGGGTGATCGCGGCTGGTGAAAGCGGCGGTTTTACGCTTGACCTGGACGCCGAAGGCATGCCTGAGGCTGCCTTCGAGGGCGAGCTGGTCTTCACGCATAACGGCGTCGGCGGCGAGACCGTCATACCGATCACCATGAACGTCACCGGCGTGAATGAACCGCAGCCGCCCTCCGATTTCAACCTGCTGGAGCCCGCTGACGGCGACACGCTTTATGCCGGCGAAGTTCGCAGCTTCATCTGGGAGCAGTCGGTCGATCCGGACGAGGAGGACGTGGTCGGTTACAGGCTCTGGTTCGGGGCGGCGGACGATTCGGTCGAAACAGCGCTCGCCGATACGACGCTGGACGTCCTGCCGGACACGCTCTTCGCCGAGATGAACAGACCGCTGGAGGTGACCTGGTGGGTTCAGGCTGTCTCCGGCGAAGACACGGTGGAATGCTTCCAGCGTTTCGGCTGCCGGTTCTTCCCGTCTCATGATGTTGGCGACGGTGAAGCGGGACTGCCGGAGGAGTTTGCCATCCAGACGATCTGCCCCAACCCGTTCAACGCGCGGGCGCGTGTCAGTTACAGCCTGAACCGCGGCAGCCATACGGAGTTGAAGTTAATCGACTTCACCGGGAGGGTGGTCAACGAGCTCAATCTCGGTTTTCAGAGTGCCGGTTATCACCGTGTTGTCATTGACGGATCGAGACTGCCTTCGGGCATCTATATAATTCAGCTTACGGCGGGAGTCGAGAGCAGAACAACCAAGCTGGTGTGTGTTAAATAGCTCTTGAAAACAACTACCCCTCCTGCGCCAGTAGGGGGGGATAAAGGGGGGGTCGCAGGTTTTATACGGAAGGTGGTGTTGGTGAAGTGAGCGAGGAAGCGAGTGAGCGAGGGAGCGAGTGAAATAGCCCGGACTTTTCTTTCCCCCCCTGCAAAGTAGGGGAAACTGCCTGCCTTTCCCCCCCTGCGCCAGTAGGGGGGAATGCCAAACTCTCCCCCCCTGCGCCAGTAGG
>JALGVR010000030.1 GCA_025774605.1 bacterium
CGGAGGATCCGTCAGCGGGGACGCGCCGGGTTCCGTTTTCGCGGGTCTTATACATAGAGCGTGGGGATTTCATGGAGGATCCGCCGAAGAGGTTCTTCCGCCTGGCGCCCGGGCGCGAGGTTCGGCTGCGGTATGCTTATTTCATCAGGTGCGTGGACGTGGTCAAGGACGAGCGGGGCGACGTGGCTGAGCTTCACTGCACCTATGACCCCGCCTCACGCGGCGGCAATTCCCCCGACGGACGCAAGGTCAAGGCGACGCTGCACTGGGTTTCGGCGGCACATGCGATTGATGCCGAAGTGAGGCTTTTCGATCATCTGTTTACGAAGGAAGATCCGAACGAAGTAGAGGACGGAGAGGACTGGAAAGACGGTATAAATCCGGATTCGCTCGAAGTCCTGAAATCGTGCAAGCTGGAGCCGAACCTTAAAAACGTCGAGCCGGGCTTCCGCTGCCAGTTCGAGCGGCAGGGCTATTTCTGCGTCGATCCCGATTCCACCGCTAAAAAACTTGTTTTCAATCGAACCGTAACCCTGCGGGATACCTGGGCGAGGATACAGAAAGGGCGGAAATAGCTTGGATTCATCAATTCAAGGATAAAGTTAAGGTTATATATAATAGCTGTTTAGAGAAATCCGGGCTACAACAAAGAAATAGATGAATTATCAAAACGGTCGTGAGAAGTAGCTGAAGTTGTGTGAAATTTCATCCGGAGGATTAAACAGGGTCAAGGAAGGAATCCCGGAAGCCTTTGAGAAATACGGATAGGTTGACAGTCCTAAGATTCATTTGTCTTTCTGCTTCAATCCCGAGTGGCGAGCCTGATAAGGCGACAGCGGGCACTCTTTTCCGTAGCAGTACTTGTTGTGTTTAAGCTCCTTACAGACGAAAACCGATTCCGCTCTAAGTTCAATTGGCAGGAATTCACGCGATAGTTCAACCGATTTCCTCAGAGCAATCCAGCAATCTCGCAGACAGCAGCGTGCAGCGTCATACCTGCCGATTTCCGCCGAAACCGCGCGTGTGATTATATTTACTTTCTGTCGACCCTTTCCTTCGTAAGGACTTGCGCCGAGGAGCAGACTGAAGGCAACCCCCACACCGAGCGCAGCACCGTATGCGCCGAAATATGCGCATGATTTTTCTCTAATCAATTTGCCGCGTTCGATGCCAAGCTTTATCGTATCATCGGTAACATCACCGCCGAGGTTGCGGTAGGTTGCGAGGATTATACCCGGCACCATTGAATGATGTTCGGGTCCGTGATAACCAATTGATGGGTGAGCGCGTATCTGCAGCATGAGCGCGACCATATCGGTCTCTTCAGTCGCAAGACACACGTTCTCGATATGGGCGATACCTTCAGGGGAGGGTTCTAAAATGCCAACGTTTTCCAACTAAGCCACCAGTGATTTCAAATAGTCTTTGAGGGGATTGAAAACGTTATCATCACGGATCCAGCAGCCTTTGTCGGCTGCTTCACCCGGACGCAGACCGGGCTCAGGTCTTGAAACCGAGAATACATGCATCCATTTGCCATTGACAGTTTCTTTCAAACATGGAGGGTGTTTATTCTTGCAGGACATATTCAAAGAACCTGTCAACATACATGGTATCTCCGGGTCCTCGGAAGTTGACGCAAGACATACATGGTAATAATATACCGCCGGATTCTCCGGTCTACAAGCAAATCGGGTCACAGTATGTTTGCAGAGAATCATTCACCCCGGATTCGAGTAATCCGGTTTACAGTATGCAACCACCATACTGATAACGGACGCACTATTCATGTATAATGAAATCCCTCCGATATACAGAGGGATTTGGACGGGAAACGTTAACGGATAGATCAACCGCTGGCGATCTCCTTGATGATGTTTCGTCCGATGACCGACCGCAGGATTTGATTGGTCCCCTCGTATATCTGGGTAATCTTTGCGTCACGCATGAACTTCTCGATCGGGTAATCGCGCATGTAGCCATATCCGCCGAACAGTTGAACCGCATCGGTGGTTACCTTCATGGCGGTGTCGCTGGCTACGATCTTACACATCGATGATTCCTTGGCGATCCTTTCCATCCCGTTATCGACCATCCTGGCGACAGAATAGATCAGGGCTCTTGCCGCTTCGATCTGGGTTGCCATGTCGGCCAACATGAACTGGACCGCCTGGAAGGACGAGACGGATTTGCCGAACTGTTGCCGTTTGGTGGTGTAATCGAGCGCCAGATCGTATGCTCCCTGAGCGATCCCGAGCGCCTGCGCGGCGACGCCCGGACGGCTGCGGTCGAGCGTGCGCATTGCGACAATGAACCCCTGTCCTTCGCGACCGAGACGGTTTTCCACAGGTACCTCGCAATCCTCGAATACAAGCTCGCTCGTCTTGGAAGCACGAATTCCCAGTTTATCCTCGATCTTCCCGTAACTGAAGCCGGGTGTTCCGTCCTCGACAATGAAAGCGGTTGCCCCGCGGGTGCCTCTTTCGGGGTCGGTTGAGGCGATGACCGTGTATATCTTGGCAACGCTGCCGTTGGTGATGAAATGTTTTAACCCGTTGAGGATGTAACGGTCACCCTTGCGGACCGCACGCGTGCGTATGCTGCCGGCGTCGCTGCCCGCTTCCGGTTCGGTCAGACCGAAACCGGCCAGTTTGCGCCCGGTGACAAGATCGGGGAGATAGCGGGCTTTCTGTTCCGCATTGCCGCTGAGCAGGATGGGAAAGGTGCCGAGCGCAGTGGCGGCGACTGCGAGCGCGATACCGCCGCAGATGCGCGAAAGCTCTTCGGTCACGATCACCAGGTCAAGAACACCACCGCCGCTGCCGCCATATTCTTCAGGTATGTAAACGCTGAAAAAACCAGCCTTGGAAAATTCCTCCACCAGATCCCACGGGAATGTCCCCTCACGGTCATACTTGGCTGCAACTGGTTTGACCTTCTCCTGCGCGATACGACGCGCCAATGCTCGTATCTCTTCTTGATTCTCGTTCAAAAAATAGTCCACTGAACCTCCTTGATGACCGCTACGGATGTCCGGGTTTTAAAACCCCTCCAGTTGATAGCAGTTCCATTGCTGCTCTTGCAGCCTTTTGCTGCGCGCTCTTCTTGGTGTGACCGGAGCCCACTCCAAGCGATTTCCCCTCAATTTCAACCTCCACCTCGAATCTCTTTTGGTGATCCGGACCATCCTCGTTGACCACCCGGTAAACCGGCGCTTTCATACCCAGTCCCTGCGCGTATTCGAGGAGTTTGCTCTTGAAGTTCCTGTCATAGTCACTGTCTATCAGTTTTTCCACATGACTGAGAATGTGCCGGTTGATGAAGTTGCGTGCGGCTTCCATCCCGCCGTCGAGGTAGATCGCGGCGATCACCGCTTCCAGGGTATCCTCGAGGATGGAGAGGCGCTTGCGTCCGCCGTTGCGAGCCTCGTTGTCGCTCATCAGGATGTGTTCACCCAATTCCAGATCCATTGCGATCCGGTGCAGAGCCTCACCGCTTACCAGCATTGACTTTATCTTGCTCAGTTCACCCTCATGCCGGTCAGGAAATGATAAATAGAGATACTCGACCACTATAAATGCAAGTACCGCGTCACCCAGAAACTCGAGCAGCTCATTGGATTGAGTGTAATCGCTGTTTGTTTCCGATAGAACCGAACGGTGTGTCAGAGCGTGCTGAAGCAGCGACGGGTCGGAAAACCGGTAACTCATAGCCCGCATAAGCTCCCGGTTTGGTTTCCCACTTCTGGTTGTACTTCGGGGAAAAGTGGCGAAAAGTCGTTTTAACAGGTGGAATTTCACGGATATCGCTTTATGGCAATTGACGCATTATGACCACCGAAACCGAATGTGTTGCTGACAGCGCTGTCGAATTTGAGCTTCTTCGCCTCATTCGGGGTGTAATTCAAATCGCATTGCGGGTCGGGATATTCGTAATTGATGGTGGGCGGAATGCACTCGTTGTACATCGCCAGCATTGTAGCGATCAACTCCAGAGCTCCGGCGGCGCCGAGCAGATGACCGGTCATCGATTTTGTCGAACTGATCGCCATATCATAGGCTCGTTCGCCGAACAACGCCTTGATCGCATTCGTTTCCGCCATATCATTCAAGGGTGTGGATGTTCCGTGAGCGTTTATGTATCCGATCTGGTCGGTTGTCAGTCCGGCCTCCTCGATGGCGATTTTCATCGATCGCGCGGCACCGAGGCCGTCTTCAGGCGGTGCGGTTATATGGTAGGCGTCCGCTGAAAATCCAACCCCCGCAATCTCACCGTAGATGTGAGCCCCGCGTTTCAAGGCGTGCCCAAGCTCTTCAAGGACGACGATTCCAGCTCCCTCTGCCATAATGAATCCATCGCGCTTGAGATCAAAAGGACGGCTGGCTCTTTCCGGTTCATCGTTTCGGGTCGAGAGGGCTTTCATTGCGCAGAATCCACCCAGTCCCATCTCGCAGATCGGCGCTTCAGCTCCGCCGGATATCATAACGTCGGCGTCCCCGTAACGGATGGCCTTCATTGCGCACCCGATGGCATGTCCCGAAGTTGCGCAGGCGGATGTCGTTGAGAAGTTCGGACCGTGCAGACCGTAACGTATTGATATGTGCCCCGGGGCGATGTCCGAAATCATTTTGGTTATAAAGAACGGACTGATCTTGCGAGGTCCGCGGCTGTCCAGAACCCTGACCTGCTCCTCGAACACATACATTCCACCAATGCCCGATCCGACTATAACCCCAATTCGCTCACTGTCGCATTGATCGAAGTTGATCCCTGAATCCTCAACTGCCTGGATGGCGGCGGCAACTGAGAATTGTGCGAAGAGATCCATATGACGGCTGTCGCGCCGCTCGAAATACTCATCAGGCTTGAAATCCTTGACTTCAGCGGCAATGTGCGACGGGAAATTGCTGGGATCGAAACGGGTTATTTCAGCCACGCCACTCCGACCTGATGCGAGGCTCTCCCAGTAGCTTTCCTTCGTCAGACCAATTGGCGAGATTACACCAATCCCGGTGACGACGACCTGCCGCGGAACTATCGGCGGGATAGACACAATCCTGCCCTATTCCTTCTCGTGTAACTTCTGTTCCAGGTATTCCATAGCCTTGCCGACCGATGTCAGCTTCTCGGCTTCTTCGTCGGGTATTTCGATACCGAATTCCTCCTCAAATGCCATTATCAACTCAACGGTATCAAGTGAGTCGGCGCCGAGATCGTCAATAAACGAAGCCTCGAGTGTGACTGCACCGGCATCAACCCCCAATTGTTCTACAATGATTTCCCGAACACGGTCTTCGTGGGACATCTTTTCCTCCTCATTTCTTTGGTGTATTGTTTTCATCAGATTCCCGGGTCTGCTTTACATCTCTCAAGCGAAATCTCCCCGGGAGGTTAAAACTGCGACGGAATGAACGTAAATACTTAACTTGGCTGAAGTAACTGTCAAATTTGCTGACAAGGAAATTCTCCAGCTTCCGGTGAATTTCAATGCGCGCCATTCTGGCAGCCTGCATTATACTAAGGGCGATCGAGCGCGACGTGGAAGAACCGTGGCAGATTATGGAAATTCCCTTGACCCCCAATAGAGGTTCTCCGCCAAAAGCCTGGTAATCAAGTTTATCTTCAATTGATTTAAGATATTCTGTGGAGTCTTCGGCTGGCGCTATCTTCTTCAGCAGTATGGGTATGCCTTCGAAGAATTTCAAGAGCACATTCCCGATAAATCCATTGGTGACGACGACATCGGCAACGCCCGCCGGCAGGCTGCGTCCTTCGACGAAGCCGGTGAAATTGAAGCCGCTGTCTGCAAGGAGAGCATGGGCTTCAGTGACACTGCGCTCACCGATTGAACTCTCCCGACCGACGTTCAGAACGCCTATGCGCGGCTCCTCAATACCGAGCAGTTCATGCACGTAGACATGCCCCATTGTCGCGAACTGAACCAGGTGATGAGGGCTGGCGGTGAGGCTGGCGCCCACATCGAGAAGATAGCATTGACCGGTGACTGTGGGAAGAAATGAACCGACAGCCGGTCTGGTGATTCCGCGGATCTTTCCCAGTTCCGTCAGTGAAGCAATGACCTGGGCGCCGGTAGGTCCGGCGGAAACCACCGCATCGAATTTACCCTTGGAATGAAGCCTCAGAGCCGTGCGGATGGCTGAAGATGGATCGTCACCGTCGGTGAAAGGATCACGCTGAAGCCGATCGGACTTCAACGGTATGTTGAGAACATTTATTCCTGCAGGCAGTTCTTTTTGATAAGTTTCATCGATTAAGCTCTTGTCGCCAATCAGGGTTATTACCAAATCTCCCGACTCCGCCGGGGATGTTTGGTCAAGGGCAAGGATTGCACCCTCAACGGTGGCCTGGGGCGCAAGATCTCCTCCAGAGACGTCCAGCGCGATGTTCAAGTTAATCCACGTTGCTAAATAAACTGGTTGGATATAACCGACTCTTATCGTGAAGGTTCAGAGACTTTTACGCTTCTCGAGGACGAATTACCTGCCTGCCCTTATAGAAACCGCAACTCGGACAAGCTGAATGTGTCAGCTTGACTTGATGACAGTTCGGGCATTCCATCAACGAGGGTTCTACAACTCGATGGTGGCTGCGTCGCATCCTGCGCTTCGACCTGGATACCGATCTCTTTGGAACAGCCATTTTATTCCTCTAAGTTATTATCTAATTTAAATTTGTGGTTGAAAAAGGAGAAGGGAATTTATCGGTCCTTCTCTTTAAGGCATTTACACTCCTCGAAGTTCAGATTTACCCCGCATCCCGGACATAAACCTTTACAATCCTCCGAGCACAACAGTTTGAAGGGAATCGACAGGAGCAGCGCATCGCGAATATCAGAGGTAACATCCAGCTCCGATTGTCCTGAAAAGTAACTTCTTACATCGTCTCCGGGCATTTCGTCAGGGAGTGGTTGTTCTCGCATGACGAACATGATGTTGCACTTGCCCTCGATCTCCCGATCAAATTCTTCACCACAGCGATCGCATGTAAAGCGTCCGACTGATTTTGCCTTTATGGAGACGGGAATCTTTCCTGAACGCTTATCAACATCCAATTGGACGGAAACCTTCCCGTTGAACGGAGAACCATTCAACTCCAACTCACCCGGCGAAACGGTTTCCAGCCATCCGTTGTGACCTTCCTTAAGGCTGTCGATCTGAATTTTCATAAAGCACCAATATAATATTACAGCATCATATAGTCAAGAAATACTGTGATGCTCTGAAGCGGGCGACGAAACATGCGCTTATATCAATGAGTTTTCAACAGACACCGGGAACAGCGATTTAACAGCCGGAGCAGAAATACTTGAGATATATGGTGGCGTTGCCCAAGTATATGAGCAATCCGATGATATCGTTCGTGGCGGTGATGAACGGGCCGGTGGCAAGTGCCGGATCGAGCCCGATCTTCTTAAGAACGAGCGGTACGGTTAAGCCGATGGTTGTGGCAAAAAAGACGACCATCATAAGCGATAAAGCTACAACAGTAGCCAGACCTATATCGTGTTGCCACAACCACGCGGCGAGAAATAGTATTCCGGGGCATACTACTCCGATAAGAAAAGCCACTCCGAATTCCCTCAGCATCCGCCTGGGTATTCCGTAACCTCTGATTTCACCGGTTGCCAGCCCCCTTATCGTTAGAGAAGATGTTTGAATGCCGATGTTTCCACCCAACGATCCAATTAAGGGGAGAAAGAATACAAGCGCGGTAAGACGGCGGAATTGGGGAGCGAAACATGAGAGGACTGGCGCCGCGAACAGACTACCCACAAGTCCCAATAACAACCAGGGCAGGCGATGCCTCAAGTTGCGAAATAATGATCTCTCACCGGGATCGAACTCAGCCTGACCGGTCAGGTGAGCGATGTCCTCCTCGATCTCATCGGTAATGACGTCATGAATATCGTCGTGGGTGATCCTGCCCAGGAACCTGCCCGCATCATCGATCACGGGAACTGAAGCCAGGTCGTATTTCATGAACAGCCCCGCCACTTCCTCGCGATCCATGTTCACGTTGACTTTAACATGTACCGGTTTTGTAATTTCACTGATCAACTGATCCGGGTATGCGAGCACCAGGCTCTTCAACGAGAAATATCCGACCAGAACGCCGGCGTGGTCGGTTACGTAGATGTAGTAAATATCACCCAGTTCAACGGTCTGATGACGGAGTTGGTCGATAACATCCTGAACACGGGCATCCCGGCGAACGGCAAGGGCTTCCTTTGCCATGATACCGCCGGCGGATTCCTCGTCGTAAGCCATCAACTCGCTGAGCTCGGCGCGATCCTCCGTTGTCAGGTGATCGAGGACCTCTTCGGTCTTTTCTTCCTTGAGACCTCCAAGCATGTCAGCGGCATCATCGCTGTCCAGTCTTTCGGCGATGCCGGCAATTTCGCGAGCGGGGAGCTGGCTGATCAGGCGCGCCTGGTCGCGCTCGTCAAGCAGCGCCACCACTTCATGAACGATCTTGGGATCGAGGAGACTGAAGAGCTGAATCTGCAGGTCGAAAGGCAGTTGCCCCAAAACCAGTGCGATGTCCGCGGGATGATGTTGTTGAAGCTCATTCCTCAGATCGGCTTCATTGCCGATTTCGACAAGCTCAAGCCAGCGGTCGGGGTCCAGAGTTGGATGAATATCAGTCAGTTTTGAATCGATCATTAATGTTTTTCTTCCTGCAGTTCAAGGAGATCCCTTGTCAGGTTGACGAATTCCATTAAGTTGAATTGTTCCGGTCTCAACTTGAAGTCATAGGCGAGATTCTGCCATCCGTCCGGCAGATTACCGATAACTCCCAGGGCGTTGCGCATCATTTTCCGTCTCTGGGCGAAGCAGCCGCGTACGACTCGTCTGAAGGCTTCGTAATCGACCCCGGGCATCTCGTGCGGCTGATGGAAGGTCATCCTGATGACCGCTCCGTCAACGCGGGGAACGGGATGAAAGCTGGCGGCGGGTACGGTGAACAGGTATTCGGGTGTGCCGTGGTAACGGGTCAACAGCGCAAGCGAGCCGGCGTTCCTGCTGCCGGGTTCAGCGGTCAGCCTCTGACCGACTTCACGCTGAAGCATCACCACCATCTCGGTTATATTAACATGATTCCTTCTGACGAGCTTGAAGATGTTGAAGAGAATCTGACTCGCGAGATGATAGGGGAGATTACCGACCACAACTATATCATCCGCGTTGTCTTTGGTAATTTCATCCCAGTTTACCTTAAGTATATTTCCCGTTATAAGCCTGAAATCGCGTCGATGGTTAAACATCTGCTTTAACTTGGAGACCATCTCCTGGTCGAGTTCGACAGCCTTCAGACGGTGTCCGCGATTCAGCAGCTCCTCGGTCAGAGCACCGGCACCGGGTCCGATTTCCACGATCAGTTTACCCTGTGGCACAGCGGAGACGATTCTCTCAATAAACGACCGATCCTTCAGAATATATTGACCGAGTGCCTTCTTCAAGTGGACTTTCTTACTGGCGGAATGATTTGCCTGACCGTCGAATCGCTCGTTCGTCTTCATCATCAGCTCAGATTCTCTATAACGGAAACCGTCGCAGAGACGACATCATCCGGAACGGTGACCGATGCCCGGACCCATCCTCTTCCACCGGGACCGAAACCTGACCCGGGCGTAAAAAGAACCCCTTTTTCAAGTGCCCTGGAAATAAATGGCAGCTCGTCATTGCCGACCTTGAACCAGACGTAAAACGTAGCCCGGGATCTGAAAACATCGTATCCCTGCTTTGCGAGCGCATTGACGAGGAGTTCGCGGCGCCGGTTGAAGATCTCTCGATAATGAATCAAATCCTGCGGCGGGACACCATCCCGATATGCGTCCAGCATGGCCGATAGGGCTCGCTGAAACGGGAGGGGAGCGCCGCTGTCGATCTCTTCTTTCACCTTGACCAGGGCGGAGATGCGATCCGGCTCGCCCACGGCGAAACCGACCCGGTAGCCCGTCGCGCAAGCCATCTTCGACAGAGAATGGAATTCAACCGCATTTGGTGTGAATTCAAGTATTGACCTGGCGGGTCGGTTGAAACACATTTCTCCGTAAGCCATATCATAAGCGACTGTCATTTCAGGGTTTGCATCCGTAAATCGACCCAATTCCGCAAGAAATTCATCCGTTGCTTCCGCGCCGGTTGGGTTGTTGGGGTAGTTCAAGTACATCAGTTTCACCCCCCCAATACGGTCAAGATTCGGAAGAAATCCGCTCTCAGGTTCCAGTCTGACCTTGACCTGTTGACATTCCACCAGCCTGCAGCCGGCTCTGCCGTAGACCGGATACGCCGGGTCGGGCACCGCGACTGCGTCGCCCGGATTTACAACCGCCCGGGCGATATTTGCCAGTCCCTCTTTTGCGCCGATCAGGATACAGACCTGTCTGTCCGGATCAAGTTGAACGCCGAAGCGTCCCTCGAACCATCCCGCCACCGCGCGGCGAACATCGCTGTCGCCCCGGCTGCTCGGATAGAGATGTGCCCGGTCTTCGTCAAGGGCTCTGCGGGCGGCTTCGACCACGAAGCCCGGAGGCGGCAAGTCCGGGTCGCCGATCGACAGGTTATAAACAGGTTTTCCAGCCTCTTTCAACGCAGCCGCCCGGCGTTCAAGTTCGGCAAAGGGATAAGCGGGCAGATTCAATCTGACAGCCGGTTTATGGGAATGGTTCATCAGCCTTTCAGCTTCGGTTTCTTCACTTCTTGGATTATTTCTTATTGATCTGCCTGAGAACTCAACGGGACAGGCGCTGGACATCCTCGTCGATATCTCCGCTGAACACGCGCTCAGCGGCGCCTTTGACCATTATCGGCTCCGGGTTTTTACGGTCGGTGAGATCCGGCACGGTGATTTCCAGATTACCGCCCGCCATCTCAACTTCAACCGGCTGACCGGCTTTCAGACGTCCGGTGACCACGCCGGCGCAGACGGTCGCGGTTGCTCCCGAACCGCACGCCAACGTTCGACCGGCTCCCCTCTCCCAGACAGCCATTATGATTTTATCATAACCTGTTTGAGACGCCAATTCGAGATTTACTCCTTCGGGGAAGACATCAGCCTTTTCAACGGATGGACCAAGTCTTGCCGCTTCATCGTTCAGCCTGTCGAGATCGTCCGTGTCCATCCAGATGACGAAATGCGGGTTTCCGACGGACAGGGCTGTGCCTTTTAGAGAGAAGCCCTTGAATTCAATCAGTTCGTCTATTACCCTGGTTTCACTCCTGATTGGGATGTCTTTCGGCTTGAAATCCGGCGCCTGTGGAAGCTTCATGAGCACAAGATCGGCGCCTCTGTCAACAACAACAGGGATCGGTCCGGCATCGGTCAAGATTTCAAACATGACCCCGCGTTCGACGGCGCCGCTTAAAACGGCGTGAAGCGCAATGCAGCGGATGCCGTTGAAACAGGTTTCAGCCCGGCTGCCGTCGGCGTTGAAGTAGATCATTCTGAAATCCGATGGTTGCCCTTCCGACGGCTTTTCCGAGGCGGATTCGAACAGCAGTATCCCGTCGGCGCCGACGCCAAGCCGCCTGTCGCAGATGCGCCTTATCGTATCCGGGGGAGGTTCGGGGATCCCGGGATACAGGTTACGATCGAAGAGGACGAAGTCGTTGCCCAACCCCTGATATTTGTCGAAATGGAACGTTTTCAAGTTATTTCACTGCGGATAGTTGTATTGATATAACGATCGTGTAATATATTTAAGCATGAGGTGGATTCCAAAGGTGTTATTTGTTATAATACAGCGTCAAGTTATTGTAAGATGTTTTTCTGAACATATTTATTTATTATATTGATCTGCCAAATGTAAAGGATATTCTGAAAAAGCTTTCTACATATGAGTTCAAACACTGTTTAACAACGGCTGCCGGTTTGTTTACCGTTGAGCCCAAGCGGGAGGTTGTAGTCATGGGAATGAAAACTGTAAACAGGACATCGATTGGCGGTATTGTTCTGACCATGTTGGCGATTGCATTGGTGTTCAGCCTTTTGAGTACTGATGATGCGCTTGCATATGACAAACGTGTACTGATCGAGGATTTCACCAACACCCGTTGTGGACCCTGCTACAACTGGGCGCCGCATTTCGAGGCGGTGATCGATGAGTTCGACGAGGAGGATCTGTCAATTATCGCCATGCACGTGAACTGGCCCGGCGCCGACGATCCGTGGTACCAGAACAACCCGGAGGATTGCCGGGCGCGCTGGTCGCGCTACGGCATTCATGGCGTGCCCTCATTCTGGGTTGACGGAAGCGAAGTGAGCATGGCGGGTATTCAGACCTGGGAGGATGGCGAGGGGCGAATACGGGATGCAATCCAGGAGGCTCTCGACTGGGAGACGCCGCTGGATCTGAATGTCGCTGTCGGAATCTTCGAAGATATCTTCATGATCAACGTTCAGATAACATCTGAAGAGGAGCTGGAGAACCTGCGGCTCCAGGTGGCGATGCTTGAGATTTTCAACAATTACACCCCCGGCGGCAACTACCCGCCCGGTCATCATAACGCCATGCTCGACCTGGTTCCGGACAACAACGGGACGATCTTCTCAATCGGTGAAAACGAGACTGTGTCGATCACGGTCGAAACCGATCGGGACATAGGCTGGCATGAAATGGACCCCGATGAATTCAGTTGTGTCGCCTGGGTCGAAGCTGGAGGCAACTGGGTTCGACAGAGTGAAAAGGTGTTGCTCGGCGAGGGGCCTTTTGTCAGAATGATGGAAATCGAGTTTAGCGATGAAGAGGGTGGTAATGGAGACGGCAGACCTGAAGCCGGTGAAACCGTCAATGCAACTATGTCCCTCGAAAATGCCCCCTTCAATGAGGATGCCGAATCGGTCGAGGTTACATTAAGCTGTGATGATGAAGGAATAGAAATCGTCGAACCGGCCTTCACTGTTGAGAACCTCGGGAACGGCGAAGAGGCGGACAACGCCGATAATCCATTGCAGTTCAGGGTTGCGGATGATTTTGAAACGCACCCGGTTACCTTCACCGTGACCGTTGTATCTGAGCCGGGCGGCATGGAAAGCTCATACCATATAACCACCATGATCAACTGGCCGGACATCCTCCTGATCGACGTAACCGAATATGCCCCGGCTGCAGCGACGTTGACGGAGCTGTTTGGCACCGAAAACCTTCCCTGGGTTGATACCTTCAATCTCGGTGAGGAAGATGTCATCCCCGATGGACTTCTCGGACATTACAACTCAGTGATCTGGCACAGCTTCAACAACCAGGAGACCATGTATTTTGAGTTTGAGGAGAACACTCTGGCTGATTACCTGGACAACGGCGGCAACCTGATTATCTCAAGTCCCTATACCTGTACCGACTTCGGGGACAGTGAATTCTTCAGGAATTACCTTGGCGCCCGGGTGAACGAAGCAGACGTCAGGGGAAGATACGTATACGACTACGAAGACAACGAGTTCTTCGCTGAAACCGCGCTGTTCCTGTTGGGCGGCGACGGCGCCGGCGCTCCTGATGTTACGCCTTCATTGACTGCTGTTGGCGATGCACAGCCGGTTCTCTATTACGCCAGGAATGACAATGATATCGGTGCTGCGGGAATCGCCAATGTAACCGATTCATATAAGACCCTGTTGTTGTCGTTCCCATTGGAATCGATCGGTGGCGCAGGCGGGTCTGAGGAGCGTGAGCATTTTGTCCAGAGGCTGGTCACCTGGCTCGGCGGCGATCAGGATGCCCCAGCGGATGATATTACTCAGCCCCTGGAATTCTCACTCGAACCCGCCTATCCCAACCCGTTTAATTCAACCTCAGTGATACCGTTCAGTCTGGGGCGGTCCGGTCATTGCACGCTGGGCCTGTATGATTTGACCGGTCGTATGGTTGCTCAACTGGTAAACGGTACGCTGCAGGCTGGACGTCATCAGGCGGTTCTGGATGCCACTGCGGCGGATCTGTCCTCTGGTCTGTACTACGTGAGGCTTGCCGGTTCGGATCAGGTGCGGATACGAAAGCTGGTCTATATTCCTTAAGAACTGGGCTTGTCGGGTTCGATAAGTCAATCCTTAACGCCGAAAATTCGACAGAGAAACCCGTCCGGCAGTCTGGACGGGTTTCTCACGTGTTTTACCGCAGTGGCAAGCTGCTGCCCACGATAAAGCTTGATAATCCGCCCGATGTTGCGTAGATTATAATTGCCTTCGGGGAATGGTGAAATTCCATATCGGCGGTTAAAGCCCGCGACTTCCACTTTGATGGAACTGAGACGGTGAAATTCCGGCGCCGACGGTGATAGTCCGGATGGTAGAAGGCTCGATGCGATTGCATATAAACGGCGCGTTGTCTCAGGTTGAACTGCCTGATCGGCTGGCTTGATTGACAGCCTTAAGCCATTATGCAAGATGCAGGTGTGTATCTATTTTCACATTCCCCGATTCATCAATCGGGGATTTTTGTCTGCATGTCCGGGAATACAGATAAACATATAATGCGACGTGCTCTGAAGCTCGCCTTGAAGGGACGGGGGCACGTATCACCCAATCCGCGGGTGGGTGCTGTTATAACGGCGCCGGACGGTACGATAATCGGCGAAGGCTGTCATACGCATTTCGGCGGTCTTCATGCTGAAGCCGCGGCGTTGAAGGCTTGCGACGGTAAGGATACGCGCGGTGCGACGATCTATGTGAACCTTGAACCGTGTTGTTTTCAGGGCAAGACGCCTCCCTGCACCACGGCGATTATCAAGTCGGGCATCAGGCGTGTGGTGGCGGCCGTGCCGGATCCCGATCCGAGGGTCAACGGTCGGGGCTTCGCCGCGCTGAGAGAGGCCGGCGTCAGGGTTGAAGTCGGTGTTCTGGCCGATGAAGCCAGACATCTTAACAGGGGTTATTTCAGCGCCAGGGAGCGTGGGAGAGCCTGGTGTGCGGTGAAGGTAGCCCTCAGCCTGGACGGTAAAATGGCGGCTCTGGACGGGGAGTCCAAGTGGATCACGGGACCGGAAGCGCGCAAATTGACCCATGCCCTGCGCGCCGATCACGATGCGGTAATGGTCGGAGCCGGCACAGTGAGGCATGACAACCCTCAATTGACGGTCAGAAGCGTGCGTGGACCAAGTCCGGCGCGGATCATACTCGCGCCTCATTTCGGTATACCGCCTGACAGCAAGCTGGCTGAGAGTGCCGCACAAATCAGGACAATCCTGGTGACAACCGAAACAGCCGATCCGCCGGGGGCGGACGATAAAACCATTGAACTGCTGAGAATGAAGGAAAACAAGTTCGGAATGATCGATCCTGAGGAATTGCTGTCCCGTCTGGTTGACTTTGGGATTCAATCGCTTCTGATCGAGGGCGGTTCCCGTGTATTGTCGTCGTTTATGCAGGCCGACTTAATCGATGAAATTTCGGTCGGCTATGCGCCGTCGGTCATCGGACAGGGTATCTCACCATTCGAGGACTTTAACCCGGTCTCGTGGTCAGGCAGACCGAGGTTCAGAATCGCCCGGATCAAGCATTATGGTGAGGACGTCGTCATCACATATAACCGGGTGACATAGCGATGTTTACCGGCTTGATAGAAGAGATCGGATCGGTTGCTGCCAGACAGATGAAAGGCGGCAATCTCCTGCTGACCATTAAGGCGAAGGATATCCTGCAGGATCTGCGCCCGGGCGACAGCGTGGCGGTCAACGGTCCATGCCTGACGGTCACGGAACTGCAACGTGACCGGTTCAAGGTCGAGGCGTCGGCTCACACCGTCGCTCACAGCACGATCGGCGGGTGGCAGGTCGGGAAGAGGGTCAATCTCGAAAGGGCGCTCAAGGTCGGGGATCGTCTGGGAGGACATATCGTCCAGGGGCATGTGGACGGGATCGGCCGCGCGGCCAAGATCCGGTACGGCGAGGGTTCGACGGACATATACATCGAAGCGCCGACGCCGGTCATCGAGCTCCTGGCGCCCAGGGGTTCGGTGGCGGTCGACGGCGTGAGCCTGACTCTGGCGGAAAAAACTCCGAGGAGTTTCAGGCTGATGATAATCCCCTACACGCTCCAACACACATGTCTGAAGGATCTGAAACCCGGAGACAGCGTCAACATCGAAACTGATCTGATCATTCGCTGGCTGGCGGACCGTTTCAAAGACGGTGAAGTTACCGGCGATGCCGGCGGTCTGTCCAGCGAGTTTAATATACATCTGGAGGATTAACAAGTGATCTCAAGAATTAACGAAGCAATAGAGGATATCCGTAACGGTAAAATGGTAATCGTGGCTGACGATGAAGATCGTGAGAACGAGGGTGATTTTATCATGGCGGCGGAGTTGGTCACGCCGGAAGCGATCAACTTCATGGCGATGTACGGACGGGGCATGATCTGCATGCCACTGACCAGCGAACGGTGCCGCGAGCTTGACCTCGAACTGATGGTCGGTAAAAACACGGCGTTACATAACACCGCGTTTACGGTAACCATTGACGCGCTGGAAGGTACAACCACCGGCATCTCCGCTTATGACAGGGCATTGACGATAAGGAAGGTGATTGATCCCAATGCCAGGCCCGAGGATTTTGCCCGACCGGGGCATATATTCCCGTTGAAGGCTGCAGATGGCGGTGTTCTCAAGCGCACCGGGCATACCGAGGCGTCGGTCGATCTGCCGAAGCTTGCCGGTTTATACCCCGCCGGCGTGCTGTGTGAGATCATGAACGAGGACGGCACGATGGCGCGCATGCCCCAGCTTGAAAAGGTGGCGGAGCGGTTCGGTTTGAAGATCATAACCATCAGGGATCTGATCGAATACCGCCGCCGCGACGAGAAGCTGGTTTTCCGTGAGGTTGAGGTTGATCTGCCGACTCACTATGGTCATTTCAAGCTGATTCATTTTCGCAACCGGGTGACGATGGAGCATCACCTGGCGCTGGTGAAGGGCGAGGTGGCGGGGGACGAACCGGTGCTGGTGCGGGTTCATTCATCCTGCCTGACCGGCGACGTGTTCGGGTCGGAGCGCTGTGACTGCGGCGACCAGTTGCATTTCGCCATGCGGAAGGTCAACGAGGAGGGCAGAGGCGCGATCCTCTACATGAACCAGGAGGGGCGGGGGATTGGTCTTTCGGCAAAGCTGAAGGCGTATCATCTGCAGGAGGAGGGGCAGGATACGGTTGAAGCCAACGAAAGCCTGGGTTACCCCGACGACCTGCGCGACTACGGCACCGGCGCGCTGATGCTGAAGAACCTCGGCATCCGCAAGCTGCGGCTGATGACCAACAACCCGCGCAAGCTGATCGGTTTGAAGGGATACGACCTTGAGATAGTTGAGCGGATACCGATCGAAATCGAGCCCAACCGCTGCAACGTACACTACCTCGAAACCAAGCGCGACAAGCTTGGACACCTGATCCTGTCACATGTTGACAACACTGGTTACGGTGAAGAAATCAATGCACAGAATGGTTAGAGAGGAATGGGGATTACCGACTGTTCAGTCCAGGAAGCAGACGTAAAATTTCGTCGTCGCGTAGGTGCCGGTTTTTCGAGCCTGTTGAGTTCTGGCTCAACGAGCTGATTCCTGTGCAACACAGGTAATTCCGGGACTGAGCACTGTCTGGTACGGTCCGCCCTCGCCAGGGTGGGGATTGTTGGACGGGTTTATTATAACCAATTCCGCCCTGTTAGGATATAAATGGAGCAACGATGTCCGACTCACCACAAGCTGAACCATCCTTGGTAACACCGTCCCGCGCCGAGCGGAGGTCCACGCTTTCGTTCGGTCATGGTTTCATGTTGCTGCTGTTGGCGTTGCTGCTGGTGGTCTTTGTCTATACCGTGCGCATGTTCGTGATACCGGTGGTCATCGCGGCCGTGTTCGCCGGGCTGGCCTACCCGCTCTACCGGTGGATCGCCGGCAGGCTGCGCGGGAGAAAAGGTCTGGCATCACTTATCACCTGCGTTCTGCTGCTTGCCTGCCTGTTGCTGCCGGTCTATTTCATCGCCAATGAGGTTGCAGGTGAGGCGCTGGATCTCTATCATTATGCCGGAGAGAAGGTCGGCGATGTAATCGAACAGGGTGAAGACGGCCTGCTTGGACAGCTTAAAAACCGGCTGCCCAAGCAGATAATTGACCTGGAGCGGATAGACTGGCGGAAATCGCTCACCAACGTAGCCAGGACTTCAGGGTCGGCTATCGCCGGCATCATCAACAAGACGACCAAGAGCACTTTCAGTCTGGTGATGAACCTGTTTATCGTCCTGTTTACGATGTTCTACTTCTTCCAGGACGGTCCGGAAATCCTGAAGCGGTTGAAACAGCTCTCGCCGTTGGGCAACGAGTATGAGGATCTGCTTATCGAACGGTTTGCTTCGGTGACCAGAGCGACGGTCAAGGGGGCGTTACTGCTGGGCTTGGTTCAGGGAGTTCTGGGTGCGATCGTGTTGTGGATATTCGGCGTTCCATCGGTGGTGTTGTGGGGGGTGATCATGGTGATACTGTCGGTCATACCCATGGTGGGCGGCTGGCTGGTGATGTATCCGGCGGCTGTTTACAAGCTCATCATCGGCGACATCTGGCAGGGCCTGGCTATCATCCTGATTACGGCTGTCGTCATCGGCAACCTTGACAACCTGCTGCGTCCGCGCCTGGTCGGCAGGGATGCCAAGATGCACGATCTGTTGATCTTTTTCTCGACGATCGGCGGAATCAGCGTATTCGGCGTGATGGGATTTATAATCGGACCGGTCATCACCGGACTGCTGCTGACGCTGCTCGATATCTACAGCACGGAATTCAAGCCTGAGCTTGCCTTCCCGGAACAGCAGGCGGTTTCAGTTGAGGCGAAGGTGACCGAACCGAAGGACACGAGGACACAAAGAGGAAGAAGTAAAGATTTTATGGACTCTTGATCAGCTATGGATATGGCAGGCTGGCGGTTTTATCATGCTAAATGTGGAGAAGCATCTCGTTGATTTAACGGGAGATACTTCACTTCGTTCGGAATGACGAAGCCGGTCAAATTGCTGTCGGTGGACGCTCTCAGAATTGTAAATCCTCGTCTCTTCATGCCTTTATGGTTAAGAACGGGTCATTCCACACCCCAGATATACCCGACCAGCAACCGCCCGACCTGCCCCAGGCTTTCCGGCGAGCACTTATCCGGCGTGTCCTCGATCGTGTGCCAGTAGGGATAATTGAAATCTATCAGATCGACGGCAGGGATACCGGCACGGATCAACCTGACGTGATCATCGAAGACCGATGGACCGCTCCAGTCAGCGAACGCGGTTAATTCCAACCGGTCAGCGATTGACCACAACCGCCGCCGAAGATCAGGCGCGTTGACATCGGAATTCTGTTCAATCGGGATCTCCAGCTCCGCATCCCCGATCATGTCGAGCAGGATCGCTTCATCCACCGGTTCGGGGATCTGGTGAGCCGCCCACTGTTTCGATCCCAGTCCGAACTCCTCAGCGTAACTCGCACGCCCCATATCTTCACCGTCCCAAAGTGCGATCAGCAGGTTGCGGGGAGGCTTGTGCTCTGAGGCTATACGGGCGATTTCGAGCAGCGCTGCGACGCCGGAAGCGCCGTCATTCGCGCCGGCGATGGGGGTTTTTCTCTTCTCCGGATCGGGATCGCGGTCGGCGTAAGCCCGCGTGTCCCAATGCGCGCACAACATCAAAGTCGAACTACTCCCGCCCGGGAAATAGCCGATAACGTTGGTCAGCCTGCGGTTGACGCCGGTAAGGGCTTCCTCCGCTTCAAAGCGTTGAAGGTAGACCTCAGCTCCGAATTTCCTTAAAGTAGTCTCGAACCATTTCAGGCATTCTTTCGCGCCGTCCGAGCCCGGGTTGCGGGGTCCGAACGAACATTGCTTTTCCAGGTAGGCAAAGGCTTGATCCTGGTCGAAGGCGGGAGGTTGCGCACTGGAGAGAGTGATGAAGGATAGTGAGAGTATCAGTATAAGGATTTTCATTCGGGTTGTTCGTTGATTGTGAAACGTGATATTAATTGAATCTCTGTTTATACATGGAGCGTCAGGTCACAATCCGCCTTTGCTAATGTAAACACATAGACTTGCGAAACGGAATAATGAATATCACTGCAATTGTTTATGCAGTATCAGTCGGATCAAGACCTGACGCAACTTATGAGATACCTCCCCCCCCTGCTTTGCAGGGGGGGGTAAAGGGGGGGTTACCTTATAAGAGCGAGCTTAGTACTCTTCGTGAAACTTCCTGCGTTCATCCGGCAGACATAGACTCCGGATGGAGTGTTCAAGCCGTTCCAGTATACTTGGTGATTTCCCTCCTCCAGCTTTCCATCGATTAGTGTGGCAACCTCCCGTCCTGAGAGGTCGAATATCTTCACGGTCACTTGTTCAGGCGCGGGAAGACTGTAAGAAATACCGGCCGTTGAATTGAAGGGATTCGGATAAACAGCCAGCATCAGGTAACTGTCCGGCAGTGCACTGTCAATATCTTCAACGGCGGTAAACTCCGATTCGAAGACGCCCATATCCGGCGCGTTGCCCATGTAATCGTCTTCGGAGTAGTTGACAAGCGTGTCGTTATTCCAGACATAGAACGCAGTCCCCACGTCGACGCAGGGCGAACCTGGGCTCAGATAGAATATTCCGTCGTCGGCATTTACAAACAAAGGATCGTCGTCGATGTTGTGTTCCAGCCAGTTGACCTCGCCGTTGTCGTTGGTGATGATGCCCTCCTGTCCGCCTTCGATGTCGGAGTATGCGACGGTGATGCCGCTGGTGTCGCTGTCGGGGTCGAAATAGACCGGCTCGGGGAAGTTCTCGATCCAGACGATTGTGTTGATGAGTACGACATCCGAGGCTGAGCAGAAGATCGTTCCGTTGTCTATATGCGCTTCGTTCCAACTCATCACGCAGTTGATGAAGTTCGCGGTACTGTTTTCAAGACAGGCGACCGCGCCGCCCGCGCCCTCAGTCGAGTTGTTATCGATAACGCAGCGCCTGAATGTCGGAGCGGCGTTTCTCTCGACCGTAATGCCGCCGCCGTTGTCGATTGATTCGTTCAGGGTGATGTTACACCCGCTGAAGACCGGACTGCAATCCTGGCTGACGATGACGCCGCCGCCCTTGTGAGTTGCGGAATTAATGCTGATGATGCAGCTTGTAATCGTTGGATGACAGTCAATGTACATGTTGATGCCGGCGCCGTTCCAGCCGGCACTGTTTTCAACGATGGCGCAATTCGTCAGGGTGGGATGAGAGTTGTCCCCGCACCAGATGCCTCCACCGCCGCTGCCGGACTCGTTTTCCGATATCCAGCAGTTATCGATGACCGGACTGGCGGACGGCTCGCAGCTTATCCCGCCGCCGCGCGTTCCCGCGTAGTTGTTGCGAATGAAGCAGTTCCTGATGGTCGGGCTGGAGTTCCTGCAGTTGATGCCGCCGCCCATATCGTCCGTATTGCCGTTGCGGATGTTGAGCCCGATGAGTTGTGCGTCTTCGGTCTCTTCGCTGGTGAAGTTCACCACCGAACCGTTCGCATCGCCGTCGATGACCGTACTTTCGATATAACCCTCGTTCCCGGTGGTCATGTAGAGACTGCCGATGACGATGTTCTTGCCGTTGAAGTCGATGTTCTCGATGTATTCTTCCGGTTTGAGCAGCAGCGTGTCGCCGTCGACCGCGGAGTCGATCGCGGTCTGAACCCGGTCGAAATAACCCTTTATCCAGCCGTCTTCAATCAACGTTATCTTAGTGCCGCAGGGCGTCAGGCTGCCCGTGTTGCTCCCGCCGTCGTATTCGAAGAAGAACGCCAGATGCGAAAACCTGCCGCTCGGCTCGCGGAATGAATCGAAACCCTGATAGGCGCCGCCCGGATATTCGACATGCCCGGGTCCCGGTTCGCCGTTTTCCCGGTAACCGCAGTAGATCGATTCGTAGACCATCAGCAAGGCCGTGGCGTCGCCGGTATCCCGATCGAAGACGAAATCATCGACGGTCCCGGACAGGCAGGTGTGGATGAAGCGGTTGTTTTCGTCGCCGTCCCAGTAGTTTATCGTCCACTCGGCGTTGGAGTGAACATGACCGAAGGGCGGATCATCACCCGCGGCGCGGTATTGATGGTTATAGTATTGTCCTCCGCGCCAATCACGGTTGATCCAGGGATAAATGCCGTCGCCGTTGCGTCCGCGGGAGTCCCAGAAGTCCCCGTGCCTGCCGCGCGACTGCCAGACGGGCAGGTGATCGACCAGGTCCATCTGGAAGCTGTAGACCTCCGGATCGGGGAAGATGTTGTCCACCCAGTCGCCCTCGCCGAGCGGTTGGTAGTAGATGATGAACGTATCCAGAACCGCTGCGCCCAATCCGCCCATCGCTGATGAGCCGTTACCGGTAAGGACGCCTTCCTCGCTGAGTTCGGTGCCCTCGCCGCCGATCAGGATCGGTGTGGTTTCAGCAAGCGTAAGATGTGTTATTACAAGGATGAACAGGATCATGCATGTTGAAGATTTCATTTTGAACCCTTCCGACTACCGACTACCGACTACCGACTA
>JALGVR010000131.1 GCA_025774605.1 bacterium
ATATATAACCGTTATTAAAAAGTCACAATTTTGTCATTCCCGCGAAGGCGGGAATCCAGATAAGCATTTGATATTACGTAAGTTGCCTGGATTCCCGCCTTCGCGGGAATGACATATTGTACTTAATCACTTACCTATTCATGTGCGTCCAGCCAGTTGTCACCCCAGGCGACGTCAACCTCGAGCGGCACCCTCAATTCCATTGCCCCGCCCATGATCTCTTTCAGCATTTCCGCCAGCCGTTCGACCTCCTCCTCCGGCGCCTCAAAGACCAGTTCATCGTGAACCTGCATCAGCATTCGAGCCCTGAACCTCCGGTCGTGCAGTGTCCTGTGAACATCGATCATGGCACGCTTCATCAGGTCCGCCGCCGAGCCCTGGATCGGTGTGTTGATGGCGATCCGCTGTGCGTTCTGTCTGACCTGATAGTTTTTGGCGTTGATCTCGGGAAGCAGGCGGCGCCGCCCCATTATCGTCTCGACATAGCCGTTTTCACGGGCAGCGTGGTGGACTTCATCGATATACTCCTTGACCCGCGGGAAGTTGGCGAAGTATTGTTCGATGAACTCCCTGGCTCGCTTGCGCGAGATGTTGAGCCGCCGTGCCAGTCCGAATTCGCCCATGCCGTAAAGCACGCCGAAGTTGACCTCCTTGGCATGGCGTCGCATATCCGACGTAACCAGCTCCTGGGGGATGTCAGCCATCCATGCGGCGGTTGACCGGTGGATGTCCCACCCTTCCTTGAAGGCGTCGATCAGCCGTTCGTCTCCGGACAGGTGAGCCATGATGCGCAATTCGACCTGGGAATAATCAGCAGAGACGATCTTCCAGCCCGCTTCTCCGGCGATGAAAGCCTTGCGGATGCGGCCGCCCTCCTCGGAGCGGATCGGGATGTTCTGCAGGTTCGGGTCAGTCGATGACAGTCGACCGGTCGCGGCGATGGTCAGGCTGTACGACGTATGAACGCGCTGCGTGATCGGGTGCAGCAGGGTCGGCAGGGCGTCGATGTAGGTCGACTTCAACTTGGCCAGATGCCGGTAGCGCACCAGCTTCTTCGGCAGCTCATGTAGCGGCGCCAGCCGCTCCAGTTCCGTGATATTCGTCGAATAGCTGAACTTGGTTCTTTTGCCGTGGGGGAGCCCGAGTTTGTTGTACAGAATCTCCGCCAGTTGCTGCGTTGAGTTGAGGTTGAACGGTTCCCCGGCAAGCTCGTGGACTTCCTTCTCGAGCCGGTCGATCTCAAGCTGGAATTCGCCGGACATCTCGGCAAGCAGGTCGGTGTTGAGCATCACGCCGGTTCGTTCCATGTCCACCAGAACCGGCACCAGCGGCAGCTCCTGCTCCTGGAGAAGCCTGTCAAGATCAGCTTCGTCTATCCGGGGCTTGAAATAGTGATGCAGCCTGAGCGTTACGTCGGCGTCTTCGCAGGCGTATTCGGCGATTTCAGCCAGGGGAACGTCCGCCATCGATTTCTGCCTGGAGCCCGATCCGATCAATTGCGAAGTTGGAATCTTTCTCAGCTTGAGATGCTTCTCCGCGAGGTGGTCGAGGTTGTTTTGGCGCGCCGAGGGATCGAGCAGGTGCGAGGCGATCATCGTATCGAAGCGGAGACCTTTAATTTCGATGTCATGGCAGGAGAGGACGAGCATGTCGTATTTTAGGTTCTGTCCGGTCTTGGGAATGTTCTCGTCGGTCAATAACGGCTTCAATCGCTCCAGGATGTAGGCTGATTCCCGGGTGAGATTTGGCCTGAGGAGTGGGGGGGAGGGTGGTTCATAACTGTTCGGGACGCCTTCGAAGTAGTTCACGGATACGTACCACGCCTGGCCCTCGGCGATGGAGAATGACAGTCCCACCAGTTCGGCCCGCATGGCGTCGATGGAGGTCGTTTCGGTGTCCATCGAGATAACATCGGCGGACTTTATTGTGTTTATCAGATAGTCGAGTTTTTCCGGATCGGTTACGGTGTGATAGTTGCGCTTGATCTTATCAGGGGACATGGACTGTGCGCTTTCAGGTTCGAGCTTGTCGAGCTGGTCGAGGATGCGGCTGAATTCAAGATCAGTCAGCAGGCTGCGCGCCGCGGGATTGTTAATCGGACCGAAGGTCAGCTTGTCGAGATCGAGGTCAACCGGTACGTCGGTGTCGATGGTCACCAGTTTGTATGACAGTCTCGCCTGGTCGGCGAATTCCGTCAGGTTTTCGCTCAGTTTCTTCTGTTTCACCCGGTCTGCCGCGGACAGAACCTCCTCGAGACCGCCGTATTCCCTGACCAGATTGACCGCGGTTTTGGGGCCGATTTTGGGGATGCCGGGGATGTTGTCGGAACTGTCGCCCATCAATCCAAGTACATCGATGACCTTCTCCGGGCGCACACCGAACTTGCTTTCGATGCCGTCAGGGTCGTAGATGCTTGGATTGTCACTCGACTGGCGCGGGAGGGTGTAGACCTTTACTTTATCAGTAACAAGCTGGTAGAAGTCCTTGTCACCGCTGACGAGAAACACCTCCATACCGGCGGTTTCGGCGCGTTTGGCGAGCGTGCCCACCACATCATCGGCTTCCCAGCCGTCCAGTGCGATCTGCGGGATGTTCATGGCTGCAATGATCTCATATAATGTCGGGATCTGCTGCGCCAGGTCTTCGTCGAGCGGCGGGCGGTTGGCTTTGTAGGGTTCGAACATCTTATGGCGGAAGGTGGGTGCGCCGGTATCGAAGGTCAACACGAGGAGGTCGGGTTTCTCCCGACGCAGGATGGAGAGGAGCGACGAGAGGAAGCCGTAGACCATGCCGACGTTACGTCCGCGTGAGGTCAATTGCGCGCGCCCGCTGAAGGCGTGGAAACTGCGGAATACAAGCGCTGTGCCGTCGACAAGGAAGAGACGCTTCATGTGAATCTATAGACTTTGGATTTAATTAGCGAACGTCATCCCGCGTATGCGGACTCAAGCGTGGGGCGGGACTCCATGCCCGCCAGGAATTCGTCGTCCCCGCACGCGGGGATCCAGCGTATACAGGCTGGATGGAGCGACCAAGAAATTGCGTCATCCCCGCGCACGCGGGGATCCAGCGAAGCGACTGTGGTCAGCGGTCTCGCCGGTTCTCGTCATCCCCGCGCACGCGGGGATCCAGCGCCGATACGGTGGGCCAGAATTCGGTTTCCATCACGTCATCCCCGCGCACGCGGGGATCCGGCTTGTGCACAGACTGGAAGTGTCTGTGCACTCCCGAGCAATGATTCATGTGCACGCAGGGATCCGGTTTTGATTGCCCTGGATGCTCATATCAATATAGGATTTCCGGTTGTGCTTTGCAAATAAAAGCCCGACCATTGGCCGGGCTTCATGATACGGTGCAGCGTAAAACCGTCAATCACCTGACCAGCACAACCTTCTTCATCGCTTTGAACCTCCCCGCTTGAAGCTGTACGAAATATATGCCGCTGGCAAGGTTGTCCGCGTTGACCGCAACGTTGTAGTATCCGGCTCTGCAGTATCCGTTGATGACTCTCTTGGCGAACCTGCCGTTGACGTCGACCAGTTTCAGCTGAACGAAGCCGTTGGCAGGCAGATCGAACCGGATGTATGTCGTGTTGTTGAAGGGATTTGGATACGGATTGCACAGATAATAGCTGAGCGGGACTTCCATGTCCGGTTTGTCATCGACGCCGAGCGTAACCTGCACCGTAACCGGAATTGTAATCCGCCCGCCGCGTCCGTTGTGATCGATGATCAGCTCGCATTCCAGATCGGTTTCAGCGTCGAAACCCGACGCGTCAAGCATGACCGGCAGGATGATCTCATCCTCCGCCGGCACGGTCTCCGATTCGGTGTTCAGGCTGATCCAGTTCGTCCGGCTGGCGACGTGCCAGATGCCGAACATGTCCTCCGTGTCGCCGTCCCCGCGCAGAAGACCTGCGAACGACCAGGTCATGGGATCCCAGCGGCAGGTGATGCAGGCGCCGCCGGCCATGAAATCGCCGCCCGCTTCGAGGTCTGCCACGAACAGCCATTCACCGGTTTCCGGGTTCATCTTGTTGACCTGGGTGTCGAATTCACCTTCGAAACAAAATGCGTAGATCGTGTATCCGTCGGGGTCTTCGGGGAAGGTCGCCAAGCCGAAGATGCGGTGATTGTGATTGCGCCGGAAGGAGACGCGGGTGGAGCCCTCCCGGTCTATGCCGATCATGTCGGATTCGATGTCGCAGATCCAGAGCAGTCCGTTGGCTTCATCCCAGGTGATGGCGCGGGTACGGTCGAGCGGTCCTTCGATCAGGTCCTGCAGCCTGCCATCGGGGGTGAAGGCGTAGATCGAAGAGCCGTCGACGCCCCACAGCAGGCCGCCGTCCCAGGCGAGGTCCCGCATTCCCCAGTTTGAGTCTTCGAACTGGTCGAACGAATCAATGTACATGCCCTGCCGGGAGAAGATATACACCTTCCCGCATCCTTCATGGTTATTTGAGCCGGTGATGTAGAAGTTATCGCCGTCGAATTCTATGCCCTGCAGGCAGTTGTCTCCGCACTGGACGGCGGCGTCGATGGTTCGGCGCTGGTCCCAGGGATCGTGGTCGCCGATGTCGGGGAAGCGTTTTTCGATGGTCATGTCGAGCGGCCCGTTGCCCGGATTGGAAACGGTTATTTCAACTTCGAGGCTTGAATCGGGCTTGATTTCAGACGCTATTTCCTGCGGGTCGACTTCGCAGGCGGCGAAGAGCAGTTCGATATTGAATTCGAGATCTTCTCCGTCTTCGATCTCAACCTGGTTTCGATAGGGGAGGTATTCATCCTCTTCGACGATTACTTCGTAATTCCAGGCGGGGATGGTGTCGATTGCAAACCAACCGCTGGAGTCTGTTTCGATATGGTAATGGATGCCCTCCAACCGGATATCGACGTCGGGCAGCGAATCACCGGTTGCCGCATCGATAACGTAGCCGCTCAGCCGCCCGAAACCTTCGACGAGGAAAACTGAAACTGAAAAGTGAATTGGTCCATGTGGTTGACCATTTGAGTATATATTCAATTCAGCGCCATTATCGCCCAACTGGAGATTTTCAGTTTCTAAAATTATCTGTACAATCACGCTGTCGCCGGCCTCAATCTCACCAGAATCCGGTTCAAATGTCAACCAGTTGATTTCCTCGTCTGGCTGTCTTATCCAATATGTCAATAGGCTGCGTTCACCATTTTCTTCAGCTATGTTTCTCAGCATAAATTCAGATGATAGTTCTACATCGTTTCTTCCCATAATTCCGAAATCAATTTGTTCAGGTGAGATTTCAAGAATTCCACTACTGCCCAACGGGGCAGTGGATTCAATCCAGTTCGGGTTTCCAACCAGATCTCCATCATTATGGTTATCAGTTAAATCATGCAGTGTATTACCCTCACCTTCATTAAAGTTCCAATAAGCAACCAATCCGTCTTCATTACCATTAAGGCTGTGGTGCATGGTTTGGTTAATCTCTTCTTCAGATCTTGCATAATCCCAGATCCGAACCTCGTCCATTATACCGTTAAAGTATGTTCTATTTGGGTCAGTCGCCTTAGCCAGATTGAGCTCTTGCCCAGTACCTTGCATGTCTCCTTCTTGGTGTCCCGTAGCAACAATCTCTCCATTCAAGAGAATGTGTTGCTCCTCGCCGTCATGAGTCGCTGCAACATGGTACCAAGTATCGCGATCCATATCTGTCCGAAAGGATATTCCATGGTATCCGTTACCCACTGAAAGATAAGCGGAGATGAGACCTAAATTACCTCTACTATCATAATATAAATTGTAGCCTCTTTCTGGGTGCTGGTTAGAGATCTGTTTGGATATCCACACAGGAATTAAACCCTGTCCACTTCGGAAATCAATATTGGGGCAAACCCAGGCCTCGAGTGTGAAATGGCTTGGATCGAGGGAATCATCGTGAGGAACCCTGATATAGTCACCATTTCCATTAAAATCCAGTGCTGTACCGGGTTGAGCGCTTGAATAAAAAGCATAAACCAGGCAGACAACCATTGTTAGTAGTATTAATCTCATTTAAACCTCCATATAAACAGTACTTCACACGATCAAAACAACCTTGCGCATCGCTGTTTCGCTGGCGCTACTTATTCTCAAAAGGTAAACACCCGTGGAAAGGTTATTGGCATGAAGGACGGTCTGATGCCGTCCCTTCGCTAACTGCCCGTTATACAGGGTTTTCATTCGCCGTCGAACAGGATTTCCACTCCTGGCTGCACTTCCAGCTCTTCATTGCGAGGAACGGTGATGTTATCTATGACTATGTAAGGTGTGCCGTCAAGATCCCATGTGCCCTGAACATCTACCTGAAACACGGGTTTAACTGAATGCTGGTAAAGTTATTAAAAACAGGAGCAAACTGGAGGCAAGCAATTTCCTTTCCATGATTCATATTTCCACGGTTTAACCTAAGCATCCTTTATAACCTTGAGCTTATACTCGACTTCATAAAAACCGCCA
>JALGVR010000132.1 GCA_025774605.1 bacterium
GATTTCGACCGGACGAAGTTGAGGAGTTGAGGCAGTTCGAGGAGAGCGTCAAGGTCATCGGACGAAGCTTCAAGGACGGGATGATATACGTCGATTATCTGGTTAAAGCGAAGATGCTTGTTAAAGGGGGAGCTTTGCAATTGTGCCTGGAGGGCGGACATTCCTGTCCGCCCCTAAACTGCCGACATACAACCCACTCGGGCGGACAGGAATGTCCGCCCTCCAGGCTGTTATCCAAGCATTAACCGCATCCATCTAAATTTGTGGAATGCCGGCGAAATAACGGCTGATGCCGCCGTTTAACGCTTAATGCTTGATTCATTTAACATTAACCGATATATTGATGCTCTATATTTTGGCATGAACTTATAAGAGGTCAACCGATGAAAGGAATAATCCTCGCCGGAGGTACGGGCAGCCGTCTCTATCCGCTGACCAAGGTTACCAATAAGCACCTGCTGCCGGTCGGCGACAGACCGATGATCTATCACCCGGTCGAAAAGCTGATCGAAGCCGGTATCGATGAGATCCTCGTCGTGACCGGCGTCGAGCACATCGGCCACGTGGTGGGATCGCTGGGCAGTGGAAAGGACTTCGGCTGCAGGTTTACATACAAGGTCCAGGACGAAGCCGGCGGGATTGCGCAAGCCCTGTCTCTGGCGGAGAACTTCGTGCACGGCGACAGTATGGCGGTGATCCTGGGCGACAACGTCTTCGAGGATTCCATCGTGAGATTCGTGAAGGACTTCAAGGTTCAAGGTTCGGGCGCCAAGATCATTCTGAAGGAGGTCCCGGATCCACATCGCTTCGGCGTGGCCGAGCTCGAGGGTGACCGCGTGGTCGGCATAGAGGAGAAGCCGGCAAAACCCAAGACCAACTGGGCGGTGACGGGAATATATTTTTACGACGGCGAGGTCTTCAACATTATCAGGACACTCAAGCCGTCGGGACGCGGGGAATATGAGATCACGGATGTCAATAATTTTTACATCGACAGAGGCAAGATGACGTGCGGATTGTTCAAGGGCTGGTGGACGGACGCGGGAACGTTCGAATCGCTGCGCCGAGCCAACCGGTTGTCTGCTGACGCGGGGACGGCGAAATGAAGGTCGCGGTCATCGGGACGGGCTACGTCGGACTGGTGGCGGGGGCCTGCCTCGCTGAAACCGGCAACGAAGTCGTCTGCGTCGACATAGACAGCGAACGCATCGCGCTCCTTAAACGGGGTGAGGTGCCGATCTACGAACCCGGGCTGAAGGACCTGGTGGAGCGCAACATCGACAAGAGGCTGTCGTTTACAACCGATACGGTCGAAGCCGTCCGCAGGAGCCTGGTTGTCTTCATGGCGGTGCAGACCCCGATGGACAACGACGGCTCCGCCGACCTGCACCACCTGCTGGAAGCGGCGGCGACCGTGGCGCGAGGGATCAACGGCTACAAGGTGGTGGTCGACAAATCCACCGTACCGGTCGGAACAGCCGCACAGGTAAAGCGGGTTATCGCCGGGTTGACCGAACACGAATTCGACGTCGTATCCAACCCCGAATTCCTGAAGGAGGGCGCGGCGGTCGACGATTTCATGAAGCCGGATCGCGTCGTGATCGGCTGCGACAGCCCGCAGGCGGAGGCGATAATCAAGGACCTCTACGAGCCGTTTGTGCGCACCGGTCATCCGATGATTACCATGAAGGTGGCGTCGGCTGAGCTGACCAAGTATGCGGCCAACGCCTTCCTGGCGACGAAGATCTCGTTCATAAACGAGATCGCCCGCCTCTGTGAGCTGGTCGGCGCAGACATCGGAGAAGTCCGGCAGGGCATCGGAACCGACAACCGGATCGGATCGGCCTTCATGCACCCCGGGATGGGTTTCGGCGGCTCCTGCTTTCCCAAGGACCTGAGGGCTTTGCTCCACACCGCACAGTCGAACAACCTGGAATTGAAGGTGGTCAGGGCGGCGGTCGAGGCGAACGAACGCCAGAAAGGCTTCATGCTTGACAAGATCAGCGCTCATTTCGGCGACACCCTTAAGGATCGACACATCGCCCTGTGGGGACTGGCGTTCAAGGCAAATACCGATGATGTGCGGGAATCCCCGGCGCTGGATGTGGTGCGCTTCCTGCTCGACGCCGGCGCCGATGTAACAGCCTACGACCCGCAGGCGATGGACAGCGCCCGCCGCATCTTCCGCGATGGAATCAGGTATGCTTCCGACTGTTACGATGCCCTGAAAAAAGCCGACGGGCTGGTGGTGGCGACCGAGTGGAACGAATTTCGACGACCGGACTTCGACCAGATGCTCGAATTGATGGGCAGCCCGGTGATCTTCGACGGGCGCAACCTGTTCGATCCCGAACGGATGCGGGAGCGCGGCTTCAAATATTACGGAGTGGGACGGATATGAATCGGATACTTGTCACCGGCGGCGCCGGGTTCCTCGGCAGTCATCTCTGCGATCGACTGTTGAACGACGGGAATGAGGTTATCTGTCTCGACAACTTTTTCACCGGCTCGAAGGATAATATCGAACACCTGCTGACCGATCCGCATTTCGAACTGCTGAGGCATGACATCGTGCAGCCGGTACTGCTGGAGGTCGACCAGATCTACAATCTTGCCTGCCCGGCATCCCCGATTCACTACCAGTATAATCCGGTCAAGACGACCAAGACGTCGGTCATGGGCACGATCAACATGCTGGGGCTCGCCAAGCGGGTCAAGGCGCGCATTCTGCAGGCTTCCACTTCGGAGGTCTACGGCGATCCGACGGTTCATCCGCAGACGGAGAGCTACTGGGGCAACGTCAACCCGGTCGGAGTGCGCAGTTGCTACGACGAGGGCAAGCGCGCCGCGGAAACGCTCTGTTTCGACTACCGCCGTCAGAATAACGTCGAGGTCAGGATCGCCAGGATCTTCAACACCTATGGGCCGAGGATGGCTCTCAACGACGGCAGGGTGGTCTCGAACCTGATTCTGCAGATGCTGCGCGGCGAACCGATGACCATATACGGCGACGGATCACAAACCCGCTCGTTCTGTTACGTGGCAGACTTGATCGACGGGCTGGTCTCGCTCATGAACAGCGATTACGATGACAGTCCGGTCAACCTCGGCAACCCGCACGAGGTGACGATCCTGGAGCTGGCGGAGAGGATCAGGGAGATCACCGCCGCAGACAACCCGATTGAATTTCAACCCCTGCCCGCCGATGATCCGACGCGGCGCTGCCCGGATATCAGCCTCGCGCGACGGGCGCTTGACTGGAAGCCGCGCATACCGCTGGAGGAGGGATTGAGGAGGACGATAGACTTCTTCCGCAGCAGGATGGGATGATCTTTGGTCCGGATTGCCGCCCAATCGACCCGGGGGACGAGCGTTGATGTTTAATGGGGCGGGACTCCGTGCCCGCCCAAATCTGTTGACTCTGGTGAAGACGCGGTTTACATTGTATCCGTAAGTTGCCGGTTGTTTGGACCATTCAACTCTAAGCGCTGGGTGACAGGCAGTCAAAGCAACAATTTACATACCTCCCAGCCACATACAACCTTCGACCGCGTTGCCGGTTAATTTTACAACACCTTTACAATTTTGAAGAGCATCAGCCGGTTGGCAATTAACGTGTTACGTCATTACGATTCAGGGGCTCCGCCATTATTAAGATTCAACGGGCTCCGTCATTCTGAACGAAGTGAAGAATCTCCAGTTAAACCAATGAGATGCTTCACTGCGTTCAGCATGACATTACAACAGTCTACATACCGTTCAGCATGACGGGACGGTAGTTTGCGTAACGTTCAGCATGACGGGACGGCAGTTTGGGTACCGTTCAGCATGACAGTACAACAATCTACATACCGTTCAGCATGACGGGACGGCGATTTACATGATGTTCAGTATGATAAGGCAACGGTTTTCGTATTATATCGTTGCTTGATTAGTACTTTCCAATTTCATATTTGATCAACGCAAACCTGAGGAACGGAGGATGTTATTACCTGAAAAAGACCAATTGCACTCTCTGATGGCGGGATTGTCGAGAATCGGACTCGGCATCGATATCGTAGGTGTTGATTACAGGGTATTTTTTCAAAATCAATACTTGAAGGACAGGTTCGGCGATCTTGCCGGAAAATTATGTTATGAGAATTATTTGGGATTAACGGAGCCCTGCGATTGCTGTCCGATGGTGGCGGCGGTAAAAAACAACCGGGTGGAGTTTGCCGAATTGGTAAGCAGCGATGGAAGACACTATGAGGTATCGTCCGCTCCGCTTCCCAACCCCGACGGTACGGTTAACAAGGCAATCGAGGTCATCAGGGACATTACCGAAAAGAAGCGGATGGAGAAGGAACTGAGGGAGTCGGAGGTAAAATTCAGAAACCTGATTGAGCAGTCCGACGATGCGATTTACATGCTCTTCGACGGAAAGTTTGAAATAATCAACCGGAAGTTCTCCGAATTTGCCGGAGTCACCCCCGAAGAGGTCAGGGCGGAGGGCTTCGATTTTATGGAGCTGGTGGCTCCCCGGAGCCGTCAGCTGATCGAGGAACGCGTCCGGATGACGAAGCGGGGCGAAACACCGCCGCCGAGGTACGAATTCACGGCTCTCACCAGGGACGGCAGAGAGATCGCGGTTGAGGCATCCGTGACCAACATCGACTACCGCGGGGGAACGGCGGTACTTGGTATTCTGCGTGACATCACCAAGCGTAAACAGGCTGAGAAGTCATTACGTGAGAGCGAGGAGCAGCACAGGCAGCTGCTGGATCTGATACCCGTGGCGATCATTGTTCACAGCGAGGGATTGATAGTCTACGTTAATCCTGCCGCTCTCGAAATGATGCGAGCCGGGAATCCTGAAGATTTGGTTGGAAAACCGGTCCTGGAGTTTATTCATACTGAACACCGGGACGCGGCTGAGAGAAGGATCGCGGACGCCCTGACGGAAGGCAGAAAAGCTCTGGCGGTCGAGGAAAAGATGATCGCCCTGGACGGTACGATTTTAACCGCCGAGGTAACGACGGTACCCTTCGAATATATGGGGAAACCTGCTGTGCAGATGGTTATCCGGGACATCACCAATTATAAGAAGCTTGAGGATCAGTTCCGCCAGGCGCAGAAAATGGAAGCTGTGGGAAAACTGGCGGGCGGCGTGGCGCACGATTTCAACAACCTGCTCACCGTAATCAGCGGGACGGTCGAGCTGATGATGATGTCACTCAACAAGGATGATCCCCTGGTAAGCGACCTGGAGGAGGTGATGAAAGCTTCGCAACGGGCCGCCCAGCTCACCGGTCAACTGCTCGCCTTCAGCAGAAGGCAGACCCTGCAGCCGAAGGTGCTGAATGTAAATTCCATTCTGCTCAATCTGGAGAAGATGCTGCAGAGGATCATCGGTGAGGATATCATATTTGAGACCTTCTACGCGGACGACCTGAAACATACGAGGATCGATCCCGGGCAGTTTGAACAGATAATCCTGAATCTGACGGTCAACGCTCGGGACGCCATGCCGAACGGCGGCAGTCTGATCATTGAAACCATGAATATCGAATTGACCGAGGAGTATTGTGCCACCCACCATGAAGTGAAACCGGGAGATTATGTGATGGTCTCCGTCTCCGACAGCGGATGCGGGATGACCGACGAGGTAAAATCCCAGATCTTCGACCCGTTCTTCAGCACCAAGGCAAAGGGTGAAGGAACGGGGCTGGGGCTTTCCACGGTCTTCGGAATCGTCAAGCAGAGCGATGGCTTCATCTACGTCTACAGTGAACCGGGCAAGGGAACAACCTTCAAGATATACCTGCCCTGGTTTGAAGGGGAAGAGGAGAGTCTGGAGCTCAGAACAGTGTCTGATGAATCGCTCAGGGGCGACGAAACCGTACTGGTGGTTGAGGACGAGGAGGGAGTCAGACATATCGCGGTTCGTTCTCTGGAAAAATTCGGATACCGGGTAATCGAAGCGGAAAACGGCGGCGCAGGCTACTTGAAATGCAGGAAGTTGGGGGGGCAGGTGGATCTGGTGGTTACCGATGTAGTAATGCCGGACATGGACGGCGCCGAATTTGTCGAGAGTATCAGAGAATTTTGCCCGGATACGAAAGTGTTGTACATGTCGGGCTATACGTACAATGTGATCGCCCGGAAGGGCATCGTTGATTCCGAGCTGTCATTTATCCAGAAGCCTTTCGATCCCCTGGCGCTGGTGCGAAAGGTGCGGGAGGCGCTGGGCAAAGCCGGACAGAGGGGATAGACACGGCGGATATCAACTTCGGGGAGGATGTTCACCTGCCATTTGCGGGGGAACGATGAGGGACCCGACTTGCGTGCAAGTCGGGTTTCAAATTGTGTTTTTCGGTTCTTCGCTGAATCGTGTGGGTAAACAAAACTAATCCTCTTTGCCATAGCATGGAACAGAGTGATAATTCATGCTTTAACTGATATTATCGAGAACTTGTCTAATACTGGAT
>JALGVR010000133.1 GCA_025774605.1 bacterium
CAGTTCCTGTTGAAGAAGTCCAACAAGTGTCATACCTGCGCAAACGGGTATCCGGGGAAGTCTATAAATACTTGTAAACAGTGGATATCTGCCTGCCAGGCTGTCCGAGAATGCCAAATTGTCTCGGGATTCATCATTCCAACGAAAGCATGCCCTCGCGGACGCGGGGGTTGGAATCCAGTGAAGTTGCTGATATTACGTGTGTTACTGGATTCCATCTTTCAGCGAAATGATAAATATCCATTAAAATATCAGTTTTCGGACAGACTGCTGCGCAGGAATGACACACGGTCCTTCGCAGGAATGACACACGGCTGTTTATGTGACAACCCTTTGATGATTGGATTCCTGCCTTCGCAGGAATGACACACGGTCCTTCGCAGGAATGACACACGGCTATCTATGCCCACTTTACGATTATCCACGAGTAAACATGGCTGTCGATATATATAGAACGATTACCGGGACTGCTTCGACTCAAGTTTGAACCGGGTGCTGACATCCCGTGAGAAGTACTCGCGCGAGGAGTAGGTCGCCCGGAAGCGTCCCCGTATGACGTATTCACCGTCGGGAAGCGGTTCCCCTGGTTTATAATCCAGCGGCAGGCTTGGATTTGCCCTGCTGAACGGAGACCCCTTCGGCACGCGCAGATTCCAGGCGAGATGTCCCCTGCCGGTCGGGAAGCGCCGTTTGGTCGTCAGGCGTGCCGTCAGTCGACCTAATCCGTCCAGTACGTCCATCTCGCAAAACGCCGGCTCGGTCAGCTCGAAATCTATGTTCAGATCCCGCCATATGGAATCCGTCACAACCCTGGCTTCGAAGCGGGGAACGTCCACCGCCACCCAAAGGTATTGCGCGCCCGACCGTTCGGCGACGATCAACTGGCCGAACCGCCGGTAGATCGAAACCCCGCGCGGTTCGTCGAACTCGTAATCGCCGTTGCCCGGTCGCCCGAATCGCGTCAGGTAATTCAGGTCGGCGTCCAGTTTGTGCAGGCAGCCGTTGCGTTTGTCCGTGATGATCAACTGGTTGTGATAGTCGAGGGTTACGTATGCCAGGAAGGCTTCGTTGCCGCCCCAGTCGTCCGCGGTGGTTTCGGCGAGCGGCTCCCCGTCAAGCGACAGCTTTCTCACGCGCTGGTGCAGCGAGTCGATCACCACCGCGAAGGTCTGGCCGGGTCTGTAGCTCCATCTTTCCCCCGGACCGACGACGGCGATTCCATCCGGACCATCGAAACCGCTCCAGATGTCGATGACCTCACCGCTGTCGTTGAACAGCGTCACCCTGCCCAGCGCCGCATCGGTAACGTAGATCACCCCGCGGGAATCGATCGCCACCCCGCGCGGATCAATGAATCGTCCCGGTTCGTCGCCGGGTCCTCCCAGGAAAGCGACGAAATGCAACCCCTTTCCCGGGTTGTAGAGCCTGACCACGCGTGAATTGCCCCTGTCGACGACGTAGACCCTGCCTTTTGAGTCGGCGGCGATACCCCAGGGTCGGTTGAACTTCACATGATCCGGATCCAGTCCATATATTCCCAGCGAGAACATCGAGCGGTTGTAGATGATGCAGTTGCCGCCGGAATTGACGCCGTAAGCGGTGATCTCGTCATCGTCTCCGACGCGTGTCGTGTCTTCCCAGGCGTTGAGCCGCGCCACGGCAATGCCTTGAGGATCGTTGAACTTCGTCTTCCCGCCCACGAAGAGCCTGAGCTTGAACGGAGTCGCCCTGACCACTCCCCAGGTGTGCTTCCAGGGAGGGTATATGTAGGTCGTGTTGCGGTCATCTGCGGCGGCGTAATGCCGGCAGCCGGAAGATGCGACTAATATTAATAGTAGATAGTATTTTACTTGTCGCACGGTGTAATCTAATAAGTTGGAAAGTCTGAGAAGTAAAACATCAGGCTTTTTCTTTACAGTCGCGCCACCCTTTGACGGACAGGAATGTCCGCCCTCGCCGCTAAGGCAATTCCTGTTTGATCGTCTCGGCCAGCTTCCGGCCGATCCCGGGCGTTTCGGCGATCTCGTCAATCCCAGCCGCCGCGATCCGTTTCAGCGAACCGAATCTCTTCAGCAGCGCCCGGCGGCGTGATGGACCAACGCCGGCAATGTCGTCAAGCCGCGATTTCACTTGCCGCCTGCTTCTAAGCATCCGGTGCCGCGAAACCGCGTACCGGTGCGCCTCGTCACGAACCTGCTGCAAAAGCCGCAGCGCGGAGGAGCTCTTCGGCAGGATCAATGGATCATGTTGACCGGGCAGGTATATCTCCTCAAGCCGCTTCGCCAGACCGATGACATGCAGGCCGCCGAGTTCCAGTTCATCCAGCGCCGCCCTCGCGCTCGACAACTGCCCCGGTCCGCCGTCGATAAGTATCAGGTCGGGGAAAACAGCCTCGGTTTGGCTCTTCAACCGGCTGTACCGGCGCTGAACAGCCTCGTTGATCGATGCGAAATCGTCGATCCCCTCGACCGTTCTGATCTTGAACATGCGGTAGCCTGATTTCCACGGCTTGCCGTCCTTGAAGGCAACCAGCGAAGCGACCGAGTCCGTCCCGTGCAGGTTGGATATGTCGAATGCTTCGATCATCAGCGGCGGTTCCGGCAGGTTAAGATTATCCTGCAGCGCCTTGACCGCCCGGGGGATGAAGTCCCGCTTTTCCGCCATGAGCCTGCGTTCCAGCAGCAGATGCTCGGCGTTTCGAAGTGCAGTCTTGACCAGCTCCCGCTTTTCACCCCGCACCGGCGCCGACATCCTCACCCTCTTCCCGGCGAGATTGCCGAGATAGGTGGACAGGCTCGCCATGTCAGGGGGTTCCAGCTCGAGAAAGATCTCGTCGGGAAACGAATCCACCAGGTCGTAATGCCGGACGAGGAAGGCTTCCATCAGATCGGCGTCGTCAAGCCCGGCGGCGCGATCCATGTGAAAGGGACTCTGACCGACAATCCGCCCGCCCCGCACCTTGATGACCGAAAACGCCGCATAGCTGTCCTCACGCACAAGACTGACAGCGTCCCTGTCCACCGCCTCAGTAGACACCTTCCGCTGCCTGTCGCTGAACCTCCTGATGGCTGACAGCCTGTCCCGCAACGCGGCGGCTTCCTCGAACCTGAGCTGACCGGCAAGCTCCTTCATCTCGTCCGCCAACGCCTTCATTATCTCGTCATGCCTGCCCATCAGGAACTTCTTGAAGCGATCTATGCTCTTCAGGTACTCGTCCGATGAAATCTCTCCGATGCAAGGCCCCGCACAGCGACCGATGTGATAGTCCAGACAGAGCTTATATTTTCCCGCCGCGATCCTGTCAGGTTTCAGCGGCAGGTTGCAGTTGCAGATCTGGAGTATCCCCTTCAGCGTCCTGATGAAACTTCTGGTCTCCCTGACATTGGTGAAGGGTCCGTAATAATCGGCATTTCGCGTGCGGGGTTTGCGGGTGAGCGTGATGCGCGGAAAAGGTTCACGGGTGATCTTCAGGTAGGGAAAGCTCTTGTCGTCGCGCAGATCGACGTTGTACCTGGGACCGTGTTTTTTTATCAGAGCCGCTTCGGTCGCCAGCGCCTCGACCTCGTCCCGGGTAAGTATTATCTCGAGGCTGTGTATCGAAGCCACCAGGCGCGGGTATTGATACCGTCCGTCGTCCTCGCAGGTGAAATAGCTGCGTACCCGGCTGCGCAGGCTTTTTGCCTTCCCTACATATATAATGACGCCGCCGGCATCCTTGAACAGATACACGCCCGGTCTGTCGGGAAGGGTTTCAAGCTTCGCATTCAGCGTCTCTGATCTAATCATCTCTTGAAAACAACATCATGACCGGATGAAATAGTATGTTGCGGTCAATCGGGGATTGATAGACTGAAGGTCACCTTGAACGCAGCGAAGGGTCTCCTGTGTGACAGGCGAGATTCTTCACTTCGTTCAGAATGACAGCCTGCTTTGTTCAGAATGACAGCCTGCTTTGTTCAGAATGACAGCCTGCTTTGTTCAGAATGACAGCCTGCTTCGTTCAGAATGACAGCCTGCTACTTGCTGTTGATTTTTATAGCAACTTAGTATGAATATTCGTGAAGCGCCTTCCCGCCGATTCGAAAGATCTCCGCCTGTCGCAACACTTTCCGGTCTGTCAGAAAATTTGAGATTGCCCATGTACTCAGAACGTCACCAGATCAGTGAGTTTCTCCAGAGCATGTTGGTGTTTCTGACTCGATTGGCGATAATCGAAGCCACGTTGCGCATGAGAATATAACCGATTCTCGGCTGGCTCTGCAGGAGACCGTTGAGTTTGTCGAATTCAAACCGGTAAACGGCAACTTCATCGTCGGCATGCACCGTGGCCGACCGAGGTGAGCCGTCGACCAGCGACAGTTCTCCGAAAATCTGACCGTCCCTCATCTGGTAGATCACCTCTTCGCGTCCGAACTCCGATGGAAGCTTGAGCCGAACGGATACCCGGCCAGAGCGGATGACGTAGAGATCGCGCGTCTTCGAATCCTCGCGAATGATCGTTACACCTTTGGCAAAATGTTGCTCGGTGATAATCTCAGCCAACAGCTTGAGCTCCTCGTCCGTCAGATCCTTGGACAACCCGGTCGCCTCCAACGTCATCTTTCTCGTTTTGGTCTCTTCGATTTGTTCATCAGCCATTGCAAACCCCCTTGATTTCAGGATATCCGCTTGAGTGCCTGCCCGAGATCGCTGCAGATGTCACGCGGATCTTCTATACCCACGGAAATCCGGACCATGTTTTCGCTGATTCCGGCTTCGACAAGCTGTTCGGTGCTGTAGGTCGAATGGGTCGTGCTGGCGGGATGGCAGACGAGTGTGTCGCAGTCGCCGAGACTGACGGCTGAAACACACAGCTCCAGTCCGTCAATCAGATGCTTGGCGTCCTCGCGGTTCCCTTTCAGCTCAAAAGCCACCATTCCCCCGAAATCACTCATCTGCGACCTGGCGATGTCGTGTCCCGGATGAACACTCAAACCCGGGTAATATACCTTCTCGATCTTCGGATGAAAGCTGAGATACTGCGCAACGTGCATTGCATTCTCGCAATGCTTGCGCATCCGAATCGACAGTGTTTTCAAGCCTCTCAGCAGCAGCCAGGCGTTGAACGGACTGATGCAGAAACCAACGTGAGTGAGGGTCTCCTTCCTGATCCGCGTCATTAATTCCGCGGCGCCGATCAGGATCCCTGCGACGGTGTCACCGTGTCCGCTGATATACTTTGTAGCGCTGTGTACGACGATCTCCGCGCCGAGCTCCAGCGGTCGCTGCAGCGCCGGGCTGGCGAACGTATTGTCAACAGCCAGCGGGATGCCGTGCTTTCGGGCAATCCTAACACAGCCGGCGACGTCGATAATGTCAAGGTTGGGATTCGCCGGAGTTTCAATGAAGATCAGACGGGTCTTGTCATCGATGGCGGCTTCGAGTTCATCGAGATGGGTCGCGCGCACTTCACGCGCTTCGATTCCCACGCGCGGCATGAAATGGGTGAAATTGGCATGGGTTCCGCCATAGATCGTATTGGAGGAGACGAAATTATCACCTGTCCGGCACAGCGTTAAAACCAGTGCTGATATGGCTCCCAGCCCGGAGGAAAACGCCAGCCCCGCTTCACCACCCTCAAGAAAAGCCATCTCACGCTCGAGGCACTGCTGCGTTGGATTGCTGATGCGGGAATAGATGAATCCTTCAGCCTCTCCCTTGAAAAGCGCCTCGCCGTGATCACTGTTGTGAAAGGCGAATGTTGAAGTCTGATAGATGGGCGTTGATACCGCGCCCGTATGAGGATCGATGCCTTCGGAGCCATGAACCGCCAATGTATCGAAACTCCAGTTTTTCTTAATCATCTATATCTCCTTGTTGTCGAGTTGACCGTTTATATTCGGATTGTATTTGAGGGCTGTGTTGATTAGCGCTGGTCGGTTCAGCTCTTTCAACCAACTCAATCAGCACCCCGTTGGAGGAGGCGGGATTGATGAACGCCACCAGGTTTCCCGCCGCGCCCCGGCGCGGCTCCTCGTCTATCAGCGCGATGCCTCTCTCCTTCAGATTATCAAGCGTACGGCTTAGGCTGCCGACCTGTAGCGCGATATGATGCAGACCTTCGCCGCGCTTCTTGAGAAAGCGGGCCACCGGGGAATCGTCGCCTGTAGGTTCGAGCAATTCAATCCGTGTCGCGCCGACAGACAACATCTGCACAGTCACACCCTGGTCCGCAACCAGTTCCCTGTCGCCAATCTTAACACCGATCGACCGGTAGACGCGAAGTGCAGTTTCAAAGGTCCTGACGGCGATCCCGATATGATCCAGCCTGACGTTCGTATCGATGGATTTATCCTGTTTCAACAAAAGACACCTGTTACGGGCGGCGGCTTACAGTTGCATTTTTACACGTCATTCTGAACGCAGTGAAGAATCTCAATCCATAATAGGAT
>JALGVR010000031.1 GCA_025774605.1 bacterium
GATGCGTTGCCGGTATCGTTCGGACTTCAGCGTGTATATCCTAATCCTTTCAACGGCAGCCTGAGGATTGATTTTGCCCTGGGGTCGGCGGGATTTACCACGCTCAAGGTTTACGACTTGTCCGGCAGGGAGGCGGCGGAGCTGTTCAGAGGCGGGCTCAAGGCGGGTTTGCACGAGGCGTTATGGGACGCGGCGGACTTTCCGACCGGTGTCTATATCCTGCGCCTGACCGCCGCCAACCGGACACAAATCCGCAAGGTGCTGCTGGTGAAGTAGGTTGATGGTCATGTGATCTGCGTTAATAGCGAAAGCCTCCCGCCGAATAAAGACGGGAGGTTTTGGTTTTGACAGCAAGGACGCGGCAACGCGGGATTGCCGTATCCGGTGAAAAAGTGGAGGAGTTGCCAACCTGATTACTGGCCGGTGACTCGCGTATATGGTTAACGGACTATGGATTCCAGTTGTGTTCCGGGACGCTGCATACGACGTTGCCGTTGTTCAAAGAATATTCACCGGTGGTGGGACAAACCGGAACTACTCCCGTGGCAAACCAGTCGTCTTCGACATCGTCAATCGTCAGGTTTTCAATCCAGTCGGCCTGAGACGGGTCGTTAACAACGGTCTTGGCATAGTTCAACGCTACCGCCGAGGCGATGGCTCCCTGGTTTGCCTGGCACTTGGCTCGGTTTGCTTCAGCGGTCAGATCAATGAATTTAGGTATTGCCGTCGATGTCAGAATACCTATGACGATGATGACCGCGATCAACTCGATAATGGTAAATCCGCTGTTGTCGCGAAGATTGCTTAACTTCATTCTGATTCCTTCCAGCTGATGGGCGAAACTTTAAACTGGATATCCAAGCTCGCTGCCGCTTAATGCCTGACATGCCGACAAACCGCCTTTAACGCAGGGATCAGCCCCGATAACCGCCATTATGTCCCCGCATATTCTGGGGTCTGGTCCCTGCGTGGAGGTTGGTCTTACTTTTTTTAAACAACCCGATTTGTAACTACAATCTTAAGTTGATATTAATATATACTCTATGGTTATAGAGTTAATTTGATCGTAATATATATTTTTTAACAAAGAATGTCAAGTGAAAAATTCATTTTTAACGTATTTCAACAAAATTCCTCTTAATGGACTTATCTTGATGCTTAACGGTGGCGATTAATACCTGTACATTGTGGGTAGGACTTCAGTTTACCTTACGGTGAGATGGAAAAGGGCGGTATGAAACCGCCCCTTGGAAGAGAACAAGTGTTAGTTACGTTTCTATATTTTCATATTGGCCCCGGGTCTTTCCCGGAGTGAGAGATAAACGCGAAATTAACTGCCTGGATTCTGCTCATACCCTGAGCATTGCATACAGACAGTCTGACCGTCCTTGATCCGCATGTATCTCTCGAATACGAATTCACCGCACACATCACAGATCTCCTTGGCGAATGAGCCCTTGACGCGACTGTACTTGAAGTCCGGAAGTCTGGTGAGTTTGAACATCTCCTCGTCGCTCGCGTCAAATACCCGCTGCACAACCTTTCTGCTCACATCTTCGGGTATCTGCGATGGTTCAATACCCCGCTTGCGGTATTCGAAGAATTCGTACTTGGAAAGCATCGTCTGGAATTCATTCTTGACCGCGATACGAACGGCGCCCTTGCCGGGATGGTAGATGATAGCCGCCACCTTGCCCCAGTTGAGTCGCTCGATCATCAATTTCCCGTAGGTGGCGCCCGTCGCCACTTGCAGTCCGTCCATCATGCAGGTTTGAGGATGACCGACACCCATCTCGGAATAGATGAAGATGCTGTGGTCGGGATCGCGTTTGATCCCCAGCTCTCTGAGAGCTAATTCACCCATCCGATTGCCGATGGGCATAAAAGGGCAAAGATGCCCGTGAAATTCGAACGCCCAATGATTAAAATCCATGATTGTTTTTCCTTTGTTTTAGGAACTCTATATTGAATTTTCAAGAGATAAATCCTCTTTTAGCGAATAAACCGAATTTGCATTCTTACTGAAAACCTTCTATCCGATAAGCAGTTTGACCACCATCCAGACCGCCAGTGCTATGAGAACGATTGACAAAACGACCCGCAGCTTTGACACACTCGTTCGGAGAGATATTATCGGACCGAGCCTGGCGCCGATAAACGCCGCCACTGCGAGTATAAGCGCATACCAGATATTAAAATGAACGCCACCGATAATGTGTCCAAGAAAGCCAGGCAACGCGGTAATTCCGACGTAGGAAGTGGAGACGCCGATGGCAATTCGTGTCGGACAACCAAATAGCAATATCAACATGGGCAGGACAAACAACCCCCCACCGACGCCGATCATCCCGGCGATAAAACCAGCCAGCATTACGGCTGGAATCAACATTCCCATGGAGATGCGGTATTGATATTCGCCGCAGGTTCTGTTCCAGGAAAACCACTGGGGCATGAAGTCGGGATTTCGTCCTTCGGTAACGGGACGAAGCATGAAAAAGGCGGCGATGGTGAGCACAAGGGCGAATATAATCTTCAGGATAACCGCGCTTACCCAGTGAGCGGCGAAACCGCCGGCGAACGAACCGAGAACCGCAAGCGGGGCTATGGCGAGAAGGAGTTTCCAGTCAACCGTTTTCTTCCGTCCGAAGACCAGCGTGGCGGAGATGCTGGCCACCATGATCATGAACAGGCTGGTTGTGGAAGCTTCGTGCATAGCCATTCCAGCCATCAGCAGTATGGGAACATAGGTTGATCCTCCGCCCTGACCGACCATTGAAAATGGTATGGCAAGCGCCATCACAGCGAGGCAGGAAATGACCATAACCGTCACCGACATTTTATCACCTCTGAAATGTTACTGAATTTTCCAGATTCCTCTGGTTGACAGACAATCATATTTTCTGTTTCAGCCGCAATTCGGTTATCGCAGCATTTCCTTGATCTTCTCCACCGGCAGCGTCGATGGTTTCTGAATAAATCAAAGAACTCACACAGTCTGATCGGCGCCAGATCCCAAGGTTTTACCGGCTTGATTCAGTGGATTGTCTACACTGTAACGATCCCCGTCGCCTCCAATTGCTTTTCGGCGGTTTCTTTGATAACATCTTCAATACAACCGATGAAATCGAGAACGCATGGAGTCAACAGTTCGTAATAGACGGATGCCCCCACCTTGTGATCCTTGATCAGTCCGGCGTTTTTCAGGATGGAGAGGTGTTTGGATACAGTTGATGTATCGGCTCCGACCATCTCCGTCAGTTCACAAACACAATACCTGGATCGTGAAAGCTCTTCAACGATGAGCAGTCGCGTCGGGTGAGACAGTGCCTTGATCACCCTGGATAATGCCTCGTAGCGCGCTTTCAATTTGATGTCCAATATTTCCTCTTGAATTTGCAATGTTGGCAATATAACCAAATACCCAATGAATGTCAATATCAAGTCATGTCATTCTGAACGAAGTGAAGAATCTCATCCACTTCCATCAAGAAGATCCTTCGTCGCCTTCAGGACGACAATACAACTGCAAGAGCACTCAAGGTTAACTGGAAGCCGTCGCCTGATTGAACAAAGAAATCCCGTCAATCCCTTGATAATTCGCAGCGCTGTTCGTAAAATATAAACACTGCAACAATAACCCAATTCAGGACAATCGTGAAGAACCTCATTATAACGGCGGTCTTGCTTCTGATTGCCGCCGGCTGCCAGATTAAGCAGTCATCACGTCCACTGACCGGAAGCATCGCTGTTGCGGCTTATGATTCGTCCGGCGTGGAGCTCAACGGAGGGAGGATCTATCTGGATGGCGTCGAGCGTCCGGAAACCACGCCCGATACCCTGAGGGACATCGATGTCGGTCTCCACCGGGTTGGTGTGAAGGTTCAGGGATTTGATGCCCTGGAGCAGGATGTTGATGTGAGCGACGCCGAACTCTCCGAAGCGGTCTTCTATCTGACTCCGGCTCAATATGGTTATCTGCTGGTCAACTCCGACCCGCCGGGCGCGGGAATAGTCATCGGTGTGCGCCTTTCGGACAAAATCACACCATATCTTTTCACGAACATTGAGGCTGGTCTTCACACCGTATCCGTCTTTAGGGACAGCTTTCTGACCCTGCCGCCGGCACTTGATTCCGTGTTTGTTCCACCGGAGGATACCGCTTTCGTCGATCTGACATTGCAGCGGGGGAGTGTCGGCAGTAATGTCGGTAACGTATCGATCGACTTCACTCTGCCGGATGATTTCGGCAACGTGATAAACCTCCACGATTACCGGGGCTATATTGTTCATCTGACCTTCTTCTTCAAGGACTGCCAGCCGTGCATGGATGAATTCCCGACCATTGAAGCCGCTTACCGGGATTATTCTCAATACGGGGTGCAGATCATCGGCATCGATCCGATGTATTTCGACGACCAGGATGACGTCAGGGACGTGCGGGAGAACCTGAATTTGAGCTTCAAGCTGGTTATGGATGAAGGCGCAGAAACCACCCGGGCGTACAATGTGATATACTTCCCAACAAACATTGTCGTCGCTCCTTCGGGAGAGGTTTTTTATCTGAAGGTGGGCGGTGGTTTGACATACGAGGAGCTGACCGCCGTGTTCGACCGATTATTGAATTCTGAGCCCGGGTAGGGGGGATGTAATTTTCCTTAAAAGATGGAAACAGAAAGGTTAGACCGATGAAACGCAGAACGATGGTTGTCCTCATATTATTCTGTCCGCTGTTGTTGATCCCTTTCATGCGGGCTTCCGCCCAGGATTTCTCATTCACCTGTGATTCCCTGGTTCAGCGGGGTGAGCTGGGTGAGGAGAACGTTTTCGAAGCCCTGCTTAGCAACAACAGCGACGAACCGAACATCATCCGGCTCGAGCTGGAGGATGGAAATCTTCCCGAAGCCTGGAATTACTTCTGGTGCGTGGGATTGATGTGCCTGCCGCCCAACACTTACACCTTCATTGATACGCTTGCTCCAAGCGGCACTGATACCGTGTATGTACATGTATTTCCAATATCTGTGGAAGAGACTGGTGCAATAACCATTACCGCGGTTCAGATTTCGGATCCCGAATCCGAACAGAGCCTGACATTCAGGGTCGAATTCGGACAGTCAGTCGATGATCCGCACGTTGGATCAGGTCCGGAGGATTATTCCGTAGTTCGAGCATATCCGAATCCCTTCAATCCCGGCGTTACAATCAACTATAGCCTTGAAAAGGATGGGTTTATCAGTATTGATATAGTCGATTTGACCGGCAGGACGGTCGAGAGCCTGTTCCGTGGCCGGCAGTTGTCAGGGACGCACAGTCTGACCTGGGACGGAGCCGACGAGCGCGGAGTAAACATGCCCGGCGGAGTCTATATTATCCGGGTGGGGATCAACGGAAAGTCGCGTCCGGTCAAGCTGGTGAAACTCGATTGAACAGAGTGTTTTGAATACAGCAATTCCATTTTCAGGGTATTCCATGCGTTATTTAACCTCCTTATTGATCTTGTTGTCAATCCTGATACCGTCAAGTTCATTCGCCGATAAAGAGGCGGCAGTTGATTTTACTCTCGAGGATGTTGACGGCGGGCTCTTCAGCCTGAAGGAGCATTTGGGCTCCGGTCCGGTTCTGATCGATTTCTGGGCGACATGGTGCAAGCCGTGCAAGGATGCGATGCCGTATCTGCAGAAGCTCCACGAGAAATACAGCGAGCAGGGTCTCACCCTGATCGCTGTCAGCACGGATTCACCCAGGAGTCAGTCAAAGGTGAAACCGTTCATTCGCTCCCGGCATTATACCTTCAAGGTCCTGCTCGATCCCAACAGCGAAGTGCTGAAACAGCTTCAGGGTCGCAACCTGCCGTTCCAGGTTATCATTGACAAGGATGGCAGGGTTGTGGAAAGCCACACCGGCTATTCTCCCGGTGATGAGAAGATCCTCGAGGAGAAAATCAAGGGGATGCTCCTGCAGGATGAGCAATGATTAAAACACGTACCGCGCCTCGATATGGTGACAGCACAGGATCAATGCTATTGCTTCCCGCACTTATGCTGATAATCATGGTAAAAAGCGGTTCGGCTGTTGACTACTCCGGAAATTTACAGCTCAGGTACGACAGCGGCAGGGAGGTGAACCCGCGCGTCTCCGATCCGTTCCCCGACAACCGGGTCGACAGGGATTATTTCGAGGGGCTGTTCACCGCGGAGTTGTTTTTCTCTAAACTTCCGGTCGGCGATCGTCTGCGCCTGGGAATCAGACTGCTCGAACTCCGGCCGTCCGATGTTGACGAGCAGATATACGGCTTTGGCGATGAACGCCGCATCGACGACAGGATCTACGCCCAGCTAAGCTTGAACCGGTGGGAGTTCTGGCTGGGTGACGTCTATGAGACGTTCGGCAGGGGGATGACGCTTAACCTGTTCGAGAATCGCGACCTCTATTTCAACTCCGGTCTGCGCGGCGGCAAGGTTACCTATCGCAGCGGCAGGGTTCGTTTCAAGACCATATACGGGCAGAGCCGCCGCTGGTACCTGGTGGAGGAGGAAAGGCTCGGCGGGATCAACCTGGAATACAAGCCTTCGCCGGATTATTATTTCGGCGGTAATCTCACCCTTCAGGATGGTCTCTACTATAACCGGCGGTTCATGCCCGGCGCATACGGCGGCTTCAAGATCGGCCCGGTTTCACTCTATGCAGAATATGCTCAGAGCAGGCTAAGAGACGATTCCACCGCCACCGGTGTCCGTCTTCCAGGCATTCTCAGCGACGGCTCCTCCAGGCGGGGCGAAGGCGCGTTCGTCGGGCTGGACGTTGATTTACTGGGAGTTTATACTCAGTTCAACTATAAATACTATCACTTCAACGCCGACAACCCCTTCCAGACGCCGCCGATAGTGCAGCGGGAATACACCATGCACCTGATGTCGTCACATCCTCATCTGCCGCTCATCGACGATCAGATCGGTTTCGAGGCGGATGTTTCGACTCTTCTTGATGACCTGGTGTTTCTTAACCTTAATTTCAGCCGCGCCAGCCGTCATGATGGTCGAGACCTTCTGCCGTCGCTGAAGGAAGATTTTTCTCCCTTCTGGGAGGCGTATCTGGAGAGTGAGATATACGCTCATGAGAGGCTGAACCTGAAGCTTGGTGCAGGTTGGAACGAAGAGGCAAGGGTCAACTTCTGGCAGGAGAAGGTCGGGTTGTTTTCGGAGGCGGTATATAACGTGAGTGACTTTTGGAGCGTAACATTAAGCGCTGAAAACATGTGGGTTGACGACAGGAACGAGGATGAGAAGTGGCGGGACGGTTATCTTTCCGCCACCGTCGCCAGAGCCCCGCTGGGCAGTTTGAATCTCTCCTGTGAAGTTTCCACGCTTGATTCTGATGTTGAGGGGGACCGCTGGATCGGAGCTGAACTGGCGGTTACGATAAAGAGGGAACACCGGCTGTTGCTTTTTGCCGGCAGGGAGCGCGGCGGTTTGAAGTGTACGTCAGGTGTATGCCGACCGGTGCAGCCCTTCGAGGGGGTCAGGATTACTTACGATGGAAGGTTTTAATTCCGGGGGGTTCAGGGAGCTGTTCACAGGGTAACCCTCCTTTGTCCCCCCATGCAACGGCAGGGGGGGATTGATGGCTTTCGACCATAAGCATAAAGACGGCAACCATGCGTATGATTCCCATTATTATGGTACTTCTTAATTTCCTTCCCGCCTGCTCTTTACCGGCCGAATCAAGGAGGTCGGGCGACTCGGTCGACAGCGCCCGCGTTGTTTACACACTCGATGAGGTCGTGGTCTACGGTTCGCGGGGCGAAGGCATCCCGTCAACAATCCTGACCATCCCCCGGGCGCGCATCGAACAACAGGTCAGCAGCTCAATCGCCGGACTGATGAAGCCCGATCCCGGTCTGCTGATCACCTCCGGTCGTAAGAACAGCTCGGATATCAGCATCCGGGGCGCGAATTCACAGTCGGCACTATTGTTGATCGACGGTCGCCCCATCAATACCGGTTACTTCGGCGGCGCGGATCTTTCACTGATTCCGGTAAGCCAGATCGAAAAGGTCCAGGTCATCAAGGGCCCGGCAAGCGTCAGATACGGCGCCAATTCGCTGGGCGGGATCGTCAACATCGTGACGAGAGGAGGTGTTTACACCTCGCCCCAGGTAACGGTGCGCGGGCTGTTCGGCGGTTTGGGCCATCGTGAACTGAACGGGGCTGCGGGCGGGAATTTCGGCAATTACACCGGATGGATAACCGTCGAGGATGTCGGTTGGAACGGTACGCCGCTCAGCAACGATTTCTCTGCGGACGGGAATGAGGACGGCGGAACCCGCAGCAACAGCGATCTTGAGCGTAAGGGAATTAACCTGAAGGTCGCCCGCAACTTCCACAACCGCGGTTATCTCTCGCTGATGGCCGGTCACGTTCAGGCGAAAAAGGGTCTGCCCGGATCGACCGTGCGTGACGAGTACTGGCGGTTTGTCGACTGGCGGAGGAGCGGCGGCAACATCAGCAACCTCTACTATATCACCCGTGACCTCCACCTGAAGAGCAGCCTGTTTGCCAACCTTTTAAACGATGAACTGGTGAGCTACCGTGATGAAACATATTCTTATGATAATATCAAGTTCGACTCGCAGATGCGCAGCCTGACCTGGGGTGGATCGCTGGAATTGGACTGGAACGGTTTGAACGCCCATGAACTTGCCGCCGGCGTTAAAGTAAGCACAGACCGCACGAAACGACGGGATATCGACAAGGGTGAATCCTGGACTCACAGCTCGGACAGGACGGTTTCGGTTTACATGGAGGACAACTATCAACCCGGGTCGAATGTAATGCTGACGGCCGGCGTCGGTTCATACAGCTATTATATGAAGGAGACGGACAGAGGCATTTCCAGCCTGGGTTTCATGACCGGACTCTCAAAACGATGGAACGGGGACATTACCACGCGCCTCGCCGCTTCGCGCAGTGTATTCTTTCCCACGCAGCACAACCTGTACAGCCCGGGTCGCGGTAATCCCGACCTGCAACCGGAAGAGGCGCGGAAGTATGAACTCAGCCTCGAGTTCGATGCCGATAATAGAAGCGGGACTCACTCGCAGTTCCTTCTGACCGTGTTCCTTCAGCAGACGACGAATCAGATCGACCTTTCGCCCGTCAGCGGGATGTTTGTCAACCGGAACAGGATGGTCGGCTGGGGTATCGAGACCGGATTCAACCGGGAGGTGAATCGCTGGTTTGATCTGGAATGCACTCTGTCGACCCTGAACTGGACCACAAACGACTGGACGCTTTACAACACGCCGCATCTTAAGTTGAGCGGGCGGCTGTCGCTTCTGGCGCAGTTCAGAACCAGGGGATATCTTGAAGCGTCCTGGTTCGGCAAGAGGAGGGCACCCGCTGATGGTGACGATTCGCGGGAAATGCCGGCGTATGTTGTCCTCAACGGCAATGCCTCACATTCTCTCAATAGATGGACGACGCTCAAACTGGTGGTGAGAAACATCTTCGACGCGTATTATGAAGAGGTCTACGGCTATCCCGGTCCGGGCAGGCAGGTTCTGGGGGGAGTAGAATTGAAACTGCTTTAAGTGTGGCCCGGATAGCTTCGCTGTCCGGGTTTCCAATCAGATCATTACAGCTTTGCTGTCCGGGTTTCCAATCAGATCATTCCCACGTCAGAAGCAGCGGTGTGAACGGATTGACCATATCGGGATGATCAGGTCGCACGCGCACGGCATAACCCTTGCGTCCGCCCGACCGGCAGGGCACCGCACCTTCGAACACCGCCATGTTGTTGCTCTCTTTCTGATATGACAACCGCACAATCTGACCGTCCACTATTTCGCCGTCCGGATTGAGCGACCCGAACAACACTTCTACAGCCACATCCTCCGGTTTCAACTCCTTCATGCTGAGTTTAATGCGGACCGGAAGCTCCTCGCCCGCCTTTACCCCCCGGTCAGGTGTAATATCCTCAGAACTGATCTTCACCGATTGCCAATGCTGTGAAACCAGGCCCCGCCAGGCTGCCAGCCGACGCGCCTTTTCTCCCTTGTCGGCGTTGAGAGAGACGTGTGATCGATAAGCCGGAGTGTAGTATCTGTCGCAATAGTCCATAACCATCCTGTGGGTGTTGAAGAATTGTCCCAGAGTGCTCATGGAGCTTTTCATCATGGCGATCCAGCGGCGCGGTATTTCAGCGCGGTCAAGCTCAAAATAAGTGGGGATGATTTCGTTTTCCAGGATGTTGTATAGAGCCTCCGATTCGATACGATCCAACTCGGCCTGGTTCCCATTCGTCTCCCCGGAGCCGATCGCCCAGCCGACGGATGGACTGTAGGCTTCCGCCCACCAGCCGTCAAGGGTGCTGAGATTGATCGCCCCGTTGGCAGCGGCTTTCATTCCACTGGTGCCGGACGCCTCCAACGGACGGCGCGGGGTGGACAGCCATACATCCACACCCTGCACCATGTACCGCGCCACGTTGATGTCGTAATCCTCGATAAATACCAGCCGCATCCGCATCGCCGGGTCGGAAGCGAAGTGAACCAGACGACGAATATAATCCTTACCCTCGTTATCAAGTGGATGAGCCTTACCGGCGAAGATAAACTGGATCGGCCGCTCGCTGTCAGTGAGGATGCGTCGGAATCTGTCCGGATCGGAGAGGATCAGGTTCGCCCGTTTGTAGGTGGCGAAACGGCGGGCGAAACCGATCGTCAACGCTTCGGAGGTCAAGACCTCTTCGGCCGCCCTGATCTCCGCCATGCCGGCACCCCGCCGCTGTAACTGCTGCTTCAAGCGCTTACGGGCAAAGAAGATAAGCCGCTCCTTGCGGATCTGATGAATGCGCCACAGCTCGAGATCGGGTATGCGGTCCACGCGTTCCCATAACTTCTGATCGTTCGGCTCATCAACGAACTGCGGGCCGATATAACGTTTCATCATCTCGTCCAGATCATGGCTGATCCAGGTCCGGGTGTGAATGCCGTTTGTTATATGCCCGATCGGGATTTCGTTTTCAGGCAGTCCGCGCCACAGATTTCTCCACATCCGACGGGAGATATTCCCGTGCAATTCGCTGACTCCGTTGCAGTGTGCAGCCATCTTCAGCGCCAGCACGGTCAGGGAGAAACCGCCGTTCCCGCCCGGCTCGCGTCCCAGATCCAGGAACTGTTCCCACGACAGACCCAACTGCCTGGCGAAGGCGGTGAAGTAACGCCCCATGCGATCAGCGGAGAATTCCTCATTGCCGGCAGGAACCGGCGTATGAGTGGTGAAGACGGTGGAGGCCCAGACAATCTCCCACGCTTCACTGAAGGACAGATCGTTGGTCTGCATCAGGTGTCGTGTTCTCTCAAGAGCCAGAAATGCGGAATGACCTTCGTTCATGTGATAAACGGTCGGCTTTATCCCGAGGGCTTCCAAACCCTTGACGCCGCCCACCCCCAGCAGAATCTCCTGGCGTATGCGGTTCTCGCGGTCGCCCCCGTAAAGCTGAGCGGTGATCTCGCGCAGGTGGGGAGGATTTTCAGTGATGTAGGTGTCGAGCAGGTATAACGGCACCCGACCGACGACCACCTTCCAGATATGAGCCAAGACGGTCTCACCGGCAAGATCTACACTTATGGTTATCGGTTGACCCTTCGCATCCCTCTCGAGGGTGACCGGCATATTGTACCAGTCGTTGATGGAATAGCGCTCCATCTGCCAGCCGTCCGAGTTCAGGTATTGCTCGAAATAGCCCTGCTGGTACAGCAATCCGACGCCGATCAACGGAATTCCCAGGTCGCTCGATGATTTCAGGTGGTCGCCCGCCAGCACTCCCAGGCCGCCTGAATAGATCGCCAGTCCGACGTCGATGCCGAACTCCATTGAGAAATAAGCGATCTTCATCTCCCCGAGATCAGTTCGTTCCTCTTCGAACCAGGTCTTGGTTTGAAGATAGTTCTGCAGGTCCGACCAGACCCGTTCGAGGTTGGCGGTAAAGCTCTCGTCCTGGGCGGCTTTTTCAAGGACATCCTGTGGGAGTTGTCCCAGTGTCATCACCAGGTTCTGCCGGCATTTTTCCCACGTCTCAGCGTCGAGACGAATGAATAACTGTGCAACCTGCCAGTTCCACGACGACCACAGGTTCATCGCCACATCCCGCAACGCCCGAACCGGTTCCGGCAGATTCGGTAAAACGTTAAACGATTTGACTTTCATATTCCCGCTTGTGAATGTTACCTTATCTTGCGAACAATAGAAGATAATCCTGAATGAGTCGGGTTGCAAGTGCCGGATGGAATGTTAATGAAGTATCAAACATTCGATAAAGTAGACAGAAACTGGAGATTATCGGAAATCACGGGTTAATAATGTTAAATCAAATTGAAAAGTTGTTGTAGCCGCTTGATTCTGTTGCAAGAAGGGAAATTTCAGTTTATCATGTTAAATTCAATTATATTCGGTTCGATTTCACGAGAGTTGCAGCAAAATGACGAAGCGGGGAATCCCGCACGATATCAGTAATTTGTAAAACTCTCGATTTTTTTTATCCAACAGTCCCGGACAGGCGGATTGAAACAAAAAAATACATATAAACGTGTTGTTATTGAAGGCGTTACACCAGAAATAAACGCCGGTCGTTTCCCTGTTAAGCGAATACGCGGCGATATGTTCGAGGTTGAAGCGGACATATACGCCGACAATTATGACGAACTGTCGGCTGTCCTGCTCTGGAAGAAGGAAGGGGCGGGGCGGTGGCGGGAGACGGCGATGATTCCGCTGGTGAACGATCGCTGGCGAGCCGCGTTTCGCCTGGATGATGTCGGTCGCTATCGTTACACGCTGAAAGCGTGGATCGACCCGTTTAAAACCTGGATAAGGGATTTAAGGAAACGCCTCGATGCCGGACAGGACGTGTCGATCGATCTGCTGATCGGCGCCGGTATTGTTGCCGCAGCGGCTGAAAGAGCCAAGGGACGATCCGCCGTAGCGCTGCGTAAATACGCGGACATGCTGGCGGATGAGAGCAGTGAAGAACGACGCGTTAAATCCGCCCTGGATGAGAGACTGGCGCGGACGATGCAGAAATGTTGCAGGGGCGACAACGCGACATCCTATGAAAATGAGCTCACCGTCGCAGTGGATCCGCCGCGGGCTCGCTTCTCCGCCTGGTACGAGGTGTTTCCCCGGTCATGTTCGCCGGAGCCGGGGCGGTACGGCGCCTTCCGCGACCTGGAGATGCGGCTGCCTTACATCGCGGAAATGGGTTTCGACGTCCTCTACCTGCCGCCCATCCATCCGATCGGCAGAACCCTTCGCAAGGGCAGCAACAATGTAACCGATTCCGGTCCTGGAGAGCCGGGCAGTCCATGGGGTATCGGCAGCGAGGACGGCGGGCACAAGGCGATTCATCACAGGTTGGGAACATTCGGGGATTTCCGTCGTCTCATCAGTGAAGCGGGGAAGTACGGCATGGAGATCGCCCTCGATATAGCCTTTCAGAGCTCGCCGGATCATCCGTACGTCAGGGATCATCCGCAGTGGTTCCGTAAGCGTCCGGACGGCTCCATTCAGTACGCTGAAAATCCACCGAAGAAGTACCAGGACATCTTTCCTTTCGACTTCGACACCGCCGATTGGAGAGCGCTCTGGAACGAGCTCAGAAGCATCTTCGAGTTCTGGATCGGGCAGGGCGTGACCATCTTCCGTGTGGACAATCCCCACACCAAACCGTTCGACTTCTGGGAATGGTGCATCGGCGATATCAAGAAGAAGCATCCCGGGGTGATTCTCCTTTCGGAAGCTTTCACGCGACCGAAGATAATGTACCGGCTGGCAAAGATCGGCTTCAGCCAGTCGTATTCTTATTTTCCATGGCGTATCTTGAAGTGGGAGTTGACGCAGTATTTCGAGGAGTTGACTCAGGCGCCGGTCAGCGAGTTTTTCCGACCCAGTCACTGGACCAACACGCCTGACATACTGATAGAATTCCTGCAGAAGGGCGGTCGTCCCGCTTTCATGATCAGGTTCATTCTCGCCGCAACCCTCGGAGCGAACTATGGGATCTACGGACCGGCTTTTGAAACATGCGAGAATCGACCTTTGAAGGAGGGGAGCGAGGAATACCTGAATTCGGAAAAATACCAGATCCGACATTGGGACCTGGATCATCCCCGGAGCATTAGACGCCTGATCGGTGTCGTCAACCGAATAAGGCGCGAAAACCAGGCTTTGCAGAATGACCGGAGTCTGAGGTTTCATGGGGTTGACAATGAGCAGCTCATCTGTTACAGTAAAGCGGACGAGACGCGTGAAAACGTGATTCTTGTCGTTGTGAATCTCGATCCGAAGAATGTTCAGGCGGGCACGACTCAGCTCCGGATGGACGCGATCGGATTGGACTGGAACGAGTCATTCGTGGTGCACGATCTTCTCACCGACGCCCGTTATCCCTGGAACGGCGAGAGGAATTATGTTGAGCTCGATCCCGCCAGGATGCCGGCTCATATCTTTCGCATCATACCTCAAGAACCGGTTAAGGAACAGAGTATCAGTCAAAAGGACAGCCAGCTGTGAAGAAAATACCGGAATCTCAAGTCCTGGGTGATGATCCCCTGTGGTACAAGGATGCTGTCATCTACGAGCTGCACGTGCGCGCCTTTTTCGATGAGGACGGCGACGGAATCGGTGATTTCAAGGGGTTGACAAGGAAGCTGGATTACCTTCAACAGGTCGGCGTAACCGCCATCTGGCTGCTGCCGTTCTATCCTTCGCCGCTGCGCGATGACGGATATGACATCTCCGATTACTACAGGATTCACCCGTTCTATGGCAATATCCGGGATTTCAAGACCCTGTTGCGGGAAGCCCATCGTCGCGGGATACGGGTCATCACCGAGCTCGTCGTCAATCACACTTCGGACCAGCATCCGTGGTTCCAGAGAGCCAGACGATCCAAGCCCGGGAGCAGTTACAGAAATTTCTACGTCTGGAGCCAGAAACCGGATCGGTACAGGGAAACGCGGATCATCTTCAACGATTTCGAACATTCCAACTGGACCTATGACCCGGTCGCCGGGGAATATTACTGGCACAGGTTTTATTCGCATCAACCCGATCTGAACTTCGACAATCCGGCGACGCGCAAGGCGGTGTTGAACGTGATGGATTACTGGTTCGGATTGGGGGTTGACGGGATGCGCCTCGATGCCGTGCCCTACCTGTACGAGCGGGAGGGCACCGACTGCGAAAATCTTCCCGAAACCCATCAGTTTCTGAAGGAGCTTCGGCGGCACCTCGACAGTAAGTTCGAAAACCGGCTGCTGCTGGCGGAGGCGAACCAGTGGCCCGAGGACGCGGCAAAATACTTCGGCGATGGCGATGAATGCCACATGAACTTCAACTTTCCCCTCATGCCGCGTCTCTTCATGGCGGTCCACATGGAGGATCGTTTCCCGGTTATTGACATCCTCAACCAGACGCCGAAAATACCAGACAGCGCTCAATGGGCGCTGTTCCTGCGCAATCACGACGAACTTACACTGGAGATGGTCACCGACGAGGAGCGGGACTATATGTACAGGGTCTACGCCTATGAGCAGAAGGCGCGCATCAATCTGGGCATCAGGCGCCGCCTGGCGCCGCTGCTGAACAACAACCGCCGGCGGATAGAGCTTCTCTACGCCCTTCTGTTCTCTCTTCCCGGGACGCCCGTGTTGTACTACGGTGACGAACTCGGTATGGGAGACAACATCTACCTCGGCGACCGCAACGGTGTCCGCACCCCGATGCAGTGGAGTTCAGACCGCAACGCCGGATTCTCGCGCGCCAATCCGCAGAGCCTCTACCTGCCGGTCATCATCGATCCTGAATATCATTATGAGACCGTGAATGTCGAATCACAGACGCAAAACTCTCAATCACTTCTCTGGTGGGTAAAGAGAATAATCGCTCTGCGCAAACGCTTTCAGGCATTCGGAAGGGGAGACATTGAATTTCTCCAGCCGGAAAACCGCAAGGTACTCTCCTTTTTACGGGAGTATGGAGATGAAAGGATTCTGATTGTGGCAAATCTGTCCCGCTTTGCACAGTATGCTTATATTGACCTCTCAGCCTATCGCGGGATGACACCGAGAGAGCTGTTCGGACGAACGGAATTCCCGGTAATAACAGAACAGCCGTATATGTTGTCGCTGGGTCCGCATTCGTTCTACTGGTTTGCCCTGGAACCGTCGCCGGCGATCGAGATCAGGACGGATCGGGCAATCCCCAGCCTTCACGTGAAAAGTTCGTGGCTTGAGCTGCTGAATGGAAAGGGCTGGGACAACCTGGCGGAGGCGTTGCGGTCATATATCAAGGAGCAGAGATGGTTTGGCGGCAAGGCGCGGAAGATCAACGAGATGTCCATTTATGATTATAATACCGTGAGTTATGGACAGAAAACGGCTTACATGTTGATTTTACGCGTTACGTACAGTGACGGTGAACCGGAGTTGTATCTTCTGTCACTCGGCTTTATCACCGGTATAAATCTTGACGAGATCTCCCGTGGGATACACCGTTCGATCATCGCCCGCGTCAGTGCGGCAGACAGGCTGAATGACGAGATCGGATATCTCTACGAGCCGGTCTATGATCCGGATTTCGCCGCGGCGCTTCTGCTGGGGATGGAGCGAAGGCGGAAATTCAAGGGGACGCAGGGGTCGATTATCGGGAACAGGACGAAAACCTTCCGCAGGATATGGAGAACGGGAGACGATCCGCTGCAGTCGCGCCTCATCCAGGCTGAGCAGTCGAACACTTCGCTGATTTTTGATGACCGAGTCATTCTGAAGATCTATCGCAGGCTGGAGGAAGGCGTTAATCCGGATCTGGAGCTCAGCAGGTTTCTTTCGGAAGAGACGGGATTTGAACATATCCCGGCTGTTGCCGGTCATCTCGAGTATCAGAAGAACAGGCGTTCGGCGATCACCCTGGGAATGCTTCAAAGATATATCCCTGACGGAGAGGATGCCTGGGACTTCACTCTCGACGAGTTGGACCGCTTTCTCGACCAGGCGGCAACCGTTTCTCCTCTCGAGTCGGTGCTGCCGGCTGTAAAGGACAGCCTGTTGGATCTGGCGAGAATGGAGATGCCGCTGCAGGCTGCGGATATTATCGGACCTTATGTTCAATCGGCGCGGCTCTTGGGTCGACGTACCGCGGAGATGCACGTCGCACTCGCGTCCAATGATGAGGATCCAGCGCTTAATCCGGAGGTGTTTACGCCCTTTTACCGGCGTGCATTGTTCCAGTCGATGCGGAATTTATCGGGCAGGGTTTTCGAGTTGTTGCGGAAGGCGCTGGTGCGGCTGCCCGACCGGCTTGGCGATGACGCGGAAAGGGTGCTCGAAAACGAAAGCGGGATACTCGACGTGTTTCATTCGATCATTGAACAGAAGATATCCACTTACCGCATCCGCACTCACGGAGATTATCACCTGGGACAGGTGTTGTATACGAGACGTGATTTCATTATCGTTGACTTCGAGGGTGAGGTGTCCAGATCGCTCGAGGAGAGGCGTTTGAAGAGAAGCCCGATGCGTGATGTCGCTGGTATGCTGAGATCGTTCCATTACGCGGCTTATTCGGCGCTGCACAACAGGCTGGACAGGAACATGATCAACCCGGAGGAGCAGCGTCGATTTGAGGAGGCGGTGATGCTCTGGTTCCGCTGGACAGCCGCCCAGTTCCTCGGATCATACCTGGAAGCCGCTGAAAATTCACTGTTTCTGGCAGGTATGCCCCGTGATCACATGGAGAGGCTGTTGACCGTTTATCGGCTGGAAAAGGCAATCTATGAACTGGGGTACGAGCTGAACAATCGACCCGACTGGGTAAATATCCCTTTAACCGGAATACTCCACATACTGGATGAGGTCGCCGCGTGAGCCCGACGGACCGAAAGGACGATCTTTTCAAGCTGGCGGAGCTGTACGGCGTCCAGCCATCTTATACCGACCTCGAAGGGCGGGTACGAACGGCGGGCAGTGAGGCGGTGATCAGAGTACTGAAGGCCCTTGGCGCGCCGGTGGAGTCGGAGAAGGACGCGTCGGAAGCAATCAGGGAGTGCGAGCGGCGCATCGGCGGGAATTGTGTTGAGCCGGTTATAATCTCGAGTGATGGCGGTCCGGTCGAAATCCGGTTGCGCATACCTGAACATCCTGCTGATGACGGACGTGAGTGCCGCATCGAAATATCCGCGATGGACGGCGGAACCGTGCGGCGGTTCAGGTTTTCACTCGGGCAGGCGCCGACCGAACAGCGGGAGAGGATGGGCGACGATCTGTTTGCGATAAAACGGGTGATCCTCAAGAGCGGGCTGCCGTTCGGTTACTATAATCTCAAGGTCGAATTCGGCGATACAACTGCCGACAGCCTGATCGTCTCCGCTCCCTCATCGCTGTCCGCATCGCTTGAGAAGGAGAGAAGCTGGGGCGTTTTCCTTCCGTTGTATTCACTGCACAGCCGGCGGAGCTGGGGGATCGGGGATTTCAGCGACCTGTCCGACCTGGTCGAGTGGACGGGATCGAAGGGTGGTTCGACGGTGGGCATCCTCCCGATATTGAGCTCTTTTCTGTCGCATGATTCCGCTCCGGAACAGCCGTTCGACTACAGCCCCTACGCGCCCGCCAGCCGTCTGTTCTGGAATGAGATCTTCGTGGACGTGGAGGCTGTTCCCGATCTGGCGGATTGTCCATCGGCTCGCAAGATACTGGAATCCAGGGAGTTTCAATCAGAATTGAGCCGGCTTCGGCAGGCGGAATACGTTGACTATAAGGGCGTATATTCCCTGAAGCGACGGGTACTTCTTGAGTTGAGCCGATGTTTAAGGAGAGCGGATTCGAGGCGCGGCGCGGAATTTCGAAGTTACTTGGAGAATCATCCGGATGTTGCTGATTACGCGCGTTTTCGTGCGGTGGGTGACCGCGAAGGAAAGCCGTGGCAAATGTGGCGGCGACCTCTTCGGGACGGGACGATATCGGAGGGGGATTATGATTCGGAGATCGCCGACTTCTATGCGTATGGGCAATGGATTGCCGAGGAGCAGTTGACTTCGGTGAAAGACCGGTCGGAAACGGCAGGCGTCGGACTTTACCTCGATATGCCGCTGGGAGTCCATTCCTCAAGTTACGACATCTACCGTGAGAGGGAATGTTTTGTGCTGGACGTTTCGGCGGGCGCTCCGCCGGATCCTCTGGCGGTCGAAGGTCAGGACTGGCGATTTCCACCGCTGAATCATTTTCAGCTCAGACGGCATCGTTATCGCTATTTCATCGCCGCGCTGCGTCATCATCTGGAGTATGCGCGCGTTCTGCGGCTGGATCACGCGGCGGGTTTTCACCGGTTGTATCTCGTGCCGCACGGGATGGACGCCGGGGATGGCGTTTACGTCAGATACCCGGCTGATGAAATGTATGCGATCCTCTGTCTGGAAGCGCATCGTTCGGGAAGCGTTGTTGTGGGTGAAGACCTGGGCACCGTTCCCGAAAGGATGCGGGAAGAGTTGAAGCGGCGTTCGCTGCATCGTATGTATGTTGTTCCATTTGAGATCGGCGCGGATTCCGGTGATGCTGTTTCGCCGATACCCGAGATGTCTTTGGCGGTACTGAACACTCATGATATGGCGACATTCACCGGTTTCCTGGAAGGACGGGACATTCGCGATCGAAAGGAGTTAGGGATTTACAACAGTGAGGAAGCGGACAGGGAGCAGCATAGACGCGCCGTACAGCGCAGCATGTGGGTTGACCAACTGCGAGAGCGGGGATTTCTGGCGGGGGACGCGACGCCCGAACGGCTGCTGTCGGCAAGCCTCCGTTACCTGGCGGACAGCCGGGCGCGGATGATGATGGTGAACCTGGAGGATCTCTGGCTGGAAACCGAGCCGCAGAATGTTCCGGGAACATCCGACTCCCATGCGAACTGGCGCCGGAAGACCAGGTTTGCTCTGGAGGAGATATTCAAAGATGACAGGGTGACGAACTTACTCGGTGAGATTGATCGGTTGAGAACCGGAACCGCTGTCAGAGGATCGTCTGCCGATGAGGGCGTCACTGTTGAGAGCGGGACTCCGGTGAGGAGATCACTTCTCTCGGACAATGATCTCTACCTGTTTAATGAGGGATCGCATCTCCAGCTTTATAATCATCTCGGCGCTCATCGTATGACCGTTGACGGTGTGGATGGAACCTATTTTGCGGTTTGGGCGCCCGACGCGGAGCAGGTCAGCGTCATTGGGGATTTCAACGGTTGGGATCGGGGGAGGGCGGGGAAGACGCGTAGCGCTCTTTCACCTCGATCGAATTCCGGTATCTGGGAGGGATTCGTGCCGGGCGTCCTCGCCGGCAGCCTCTACAAATACCACATAGTGTCCCGCTATACCGGCTATCAGGTTGAGAAAGCCGATCCCTTCGGTTTCAAACATGAAGCGCCCCCCAGGACTGCTTCGATAGTCACCGATCTCGAATATTCGTGGGGCGATCAGGATTGGATGGAAGCGCGCAGGGGCAGGAACGGGTTGAATTCACCGATCTCGATTTACGAGGTTCATCTCGGATCATGGCGCCGGATACTCGAGGAAGGCAACCGCTCGTTAACGTACCGGGAGATTGCGCCGCTGCTGGTTGATTACGTAAAGAAGTTGGGTTTTACGCACGTTGAATTGCTGCCGATCACGGAGCACCCGTTTTACGGATCATGGGGTTACCAGACGACCGGCTACTTTGCCCCGACCAGTCGCTACGGGACGCCGCAGGATTTCATGCATCTCATCGACAGCCTGCATCAGGCCGGGATCGGGGTCATCCTGGACTGGGTTCCGTCGCATTTTCCTTCCGATGAGCATGGACTCGCCTTTTTCGACGGCACGCATCTTTACGAACATTCCGATCCGCAAAAGGGTCTGCATCCGGACTGGGACAGCTATATCTTCAATTACGGACGTAAGGAGGTGCAGAGCTTCCTGATTTCCAGCGCCTTGTTCTGGCTGTCAGAGTATCATATGGACGGCCTGAGGATCGATGCCGTCGCTTCCATGCTGTACCTGGATTATTCGCGTGTAGAGGGAGAGTGGATTCCCAACAGGTACGGCGGTCGCGAGAACCTGGAGGCGATCTCGTTTCTGCGCCGGCTGAACAGGGAAATATACCAGAGATTTCCTGATGTTCAGACCTTTGCCGAGGAGTCCACGTCATGGCCGATGGTCTCTCGGCCGGTCAATATGGGAGGACTCGGTTTCGGATTGAAGTGGGACATGGGCTGGATGCACGACACGTTGAAATACATGAGAAATGATCCAATGTATCGCAAGTATCATCACGTCGAGTTGACCTTCCGCATGCTCTATGCCTTTCACGAGAACTTTACGCTGCCGCTGTCTCACGATGAGGTTGTGCACGGTAAGTCTTCGCTGCTTGGGAAGATGCCCGGTGATGACTGGCAGAAATTCGCCAACCTGCGTCTCATGTATTCCTACATGTACTCGCAGCCCGGAAAGAAACTGCTCTTTATGGGGGCTGAATTTGCTCAATGGCGGGAGTGGGATCACGAGGCGAGCCTGGAGTGGCATCTCACACAATACGAGCGGCATGCCGGCATGCAGAAGCTTGTGGAAGACCTTAACCGGTTGTACCGCACTCAACCCGCACTGCATGAACTGGACACCGAGCCGGCCGGGTTCGAGTGGATTGACGGCAGTGATTCGGTTCAAAGCTGCCTCAGTTATCTGCGGAAGGATCGGTCGGGCGACATGATCCTGATCGCACTCAACTTTACTCCGGTCGTGCGGCATGGTTATCGGATCGGTGTCCCGAAGCAGGGGATCTGGCGGGAGTTGTTAAGCAGCGATGCTGTCGAATACGGGGGCAGCGGAGTATGCAACCCGGACGCCAGAGAGACGGAGTATGAACCTGTCCACGGGCGTGATTATTCGATCAATGTAACGCTTCCTCCGCTGGCGGCGACGTTTCTGAAGCTGGAAAAGAATGAATAACTCATGTTTCGCAGATATATAAAT
>JALGVR010000032.1 GCA_025774605.1 bacterium
TTACAAACACAACCTTGGTAAGCCTGCGCTGCGATCCGTATGCCACCTCAAGCAGATAGATCCCCGTGGAAAGACCGTGTCCGTTGAAACTTATGCGGTGCGTTCCCGCCGAGAAAGGTTCGGAAACCGTCCGAACATCGCGTCCGCTTAAGTCATATAGTGTATAACGCAGCATCAATGCCCTGGGGACGCTTATTTCAACCTGGAAACGATCGTTGAACGGATTGGGATAGGGATCGCCAAGCGTGAAACTTTCCGGAGTGACACCCTCACTCCCCGAAGCAGACATTGGATCAGGAAAGCTCAGGTCGTTCACCATCCAGGCGTCTTCCGGCACCTCGAACGAGTTCGAACGCGTCTGCGCCTCGTTACGCCGCGCGACAAGGTAAATTCGATCACCCGGCTTCACCTGCCCATCTCCCCTCCCGACCGTCAGCGCCAGGTGGAAAATTCCGGCTTCCGATCCGTCGTCAGGTATGAAATACCGCCCCAGGAGACGGGGAGTGGGTTGAATCCGACCATCCGTGCCGGGGTGCAGTTCATCACTTATGACGTCAACGCTGAAGCCGCCGCTGCAGATCTCGCCGCCCGGTTGACATACCGGCAGACCGTTCAGATTGCTTACAACCAGAGGATGAGGCGGATTCTCGTAGGCCGATCTGTCCATCCTTCCCGCGCCGTCCCCTCCCTGGTCGCTCTCCTTTAAATAGTTCCCGGCGGCGGGAGATTCCAAACCCAATTCAGCGTTATCATCCTGACTCCCGTCTCGGTTCAGTTGGACTAAATATGCCCGATCAGGATAAATCCTGTCAAATCCATTCGTGAACCACTCCTTGCCATTTGTTGCATGAGCCAACTCGAAAAGCGATGACTGCCCGTTCCAGGAAATCAAGAGATCGTTGTGATCATCGGGCGGCAGTTCTTCAAGCTCCCGGGTCTTGCCATAAGTCGGCGCATAGAAATCCCAGCCGGCCCTCAGACTTGACCAGCGAAACCGGCGGTAGCGTTCGGGATGACCGGTCACCACCAGCCGTTGAGGTTCTGATGCTCCGGTAAGGTTGATCCAGTAAGCGACGCCTCTGTCCAGCAGGAACAGGTCTCCGGACCAGGCTCTCGACTCAGGATCATAACGCGCCCAGCGATAACGCCCCAATCCCCTGTCCCAGGTGGTTATCTCGACGGCGCCCAGTTGGCTTCCGATCACATCGCGGGGTGTGGGCAAATCCGGTAAAAGCGGAAAGGCAACCAGGTTGAACCCCGGGTTCAACTCAAAGCTCCAGAAACCAACAACATCGCCCTGCGGCTCGGCAACGCTGAAATTGACGGTTGCCAGCAGAAAGACAATCCCTATGAAAAACGACTTCGAAAGCGGCTGATTCATCATGATTCCTGAATTAAATTGGCGGTGTCCACGGATTTCAGAACCGGAGCGCGGTAATTGCTTCACCACAACCTTACCATATAGAAGATAAGCAAGTTTCAAGCGAAATTCAAGTGTATCGCCGAAGCTGTGAAATAACTGAGTGTCAGATTGTTATACGAATTAAACTCTGAGCTGTTAGAATCATGGCCATGGTTCAGCCTTCGTCGACCAGCCGGTGCGGCACCCTTTGGAACAAACGGAATTCTGACATTTCAATCCTGAAAGATATTGACAATGCTTTGAAGCGGGATTAATTTCACTCACAGCAATAAATAAATGATGCAACCTCAAATTGTCATTGATCCAAGGTTGACCGGCTTGATGATTTTGCACTATAACCCAAGACTGATAAATTGATTTTTAGAATAATACTCGCCATCGTCGCGTTTTCACTGTCTGGCGGTGGAGCCGAAGAAGCGCGAGCCGCGGATAAAGACGGGCTTGCTGTTCTCGATAAGAGCTATGCCCTGGTTATCGGCGCCGGTGATTACAACAATGGATGGCAGAGACTTCCCCATGCGGTCGGCGACGCTGAATCGGTTGCCGAAGCGCTCCAGCGAAGGGGATTTGTCGTCGATACCGTCTTCAACCCGACGGGCGCGGTGTTAAGGAATATTCTGGAGAAGGGCGTAAACCGGACGGGGAACGCGGCCGACAGGTTGATCATCTATTTTGCCGGTCACGGGGAGACTGTCTCCGAACAGGACAAAGACGATGGAGAGGAGCTGGGATACATCGTGCCGGTCGATGCACCGAAACCCGCTCGCGACATGATCGGCTTCCTTGACAGGGCGGTGTCCATGCGGAGCATCGTCGACGCCGCCGGAAACGCTGATTTCAGGCATGTGCTCCTTTTATTCGACTGCTGCTTCTCGGGCGCGATCCTCTCAGGCGGCGGGAATGAAGCTGCGATCAACGGCGGCAACCCGGCTCAACCGGCTCTGCAGTTCATCACCGCAGGGGGCAGGGATGAAGAAGTTCCCGACCGGAGCATCTTCACCTATTGCCTGCTCCAGGCTCTTGACGGTGACGCTGATCTGAACGGAGACGGATGCATGACGGCGTCGGAGTTGAGCGTTTACCTGCACGACAACGTTGTCCGGCGTTCGCGCGACACCCTGCATCCCCTCTACGGGAGGATCGGCGATCCCCACGACAACCGGAGTGAATTGACCTTCCGCCCTGAACCGCTGATCCCGTCAACGCACAAGCAGATCACCGATGACCCGAAATCAGGATACATCTCAACGGATTTGACTGTATATCGCGTTGACAGCGGATTCGAACCGCGGATCCCGGATATCGAATTTACCTACATCCCCGCCGGCAGTTTCCAGATCGGTTCACCGTACTCGGAGGCAGGCAGGGACGACGACGAGGGACCGCAACAGTCGATCAGGATCAGGGCTTTCCGGATGCAGACGACGGAATTGACGCAACTCCAATGGAAGCAGGTCATGGGCTACAATCCCTCGTTCTTCAAGGGTGATTCTCTTCCTGTGGAACAGGTCTCGTGGAACCAGGTTCAGGAGTTCATCGGACGGCTGAATGCCATCGATCCCGGCAGGGGTTACAGGTTACCCTCCGAAGCGGAGTGGGAGTACGCCTGCCGCGCCGGCAGCAGCACCAGGTTTCCCTGGGGTGACGATCCGCATTATTATGCGCTCGGCATGTTTTCCTGGACTGATGTCGGAACCACCGGCGACACCCATCCTGTCGGTCGCAAGCTGCCCAACGCCTGGGGGCTCTACGACATGCACGGCAACGTCTTCGAATGGTGCCGGGATTGGTATCATGACAGTTATGACAAAACGCCGACCGACGGAAGTGCGCTGGAGTCGCCGGTCGGTTCGCAGCGGGTGTACCGCGGCGGTGGATCCGTGATTCCCTCCTGGGAATATGACGCGCGCCGTTGCCGTTCTGCCTATCGCTGCCGCGGGCGTCCGACCAGCAGGTACTACGACGTCGGTTTCAGGCTGGTGAAGAATCCCCGGCAACCGTCAGGATGACAGGCGATGACATCCCTTGTCGTCCAACGTTTTCACAGCGGATGATTTTCCCTGTCGGTCGGGACGCCCTGCGAAACAGCATGAACCGCCGTGAGATGCGACTATTCAGGAGCTTCCCTCAGGATTGAATCCGGGGGACGATCACTTGAATTTGTATGTCAGTCCCAGTGAAAGCGTCTGTTTGAACCGCCCGGCAAGGTCGATTTCCTTGTCATAAAGCAGTTGAACGTAAAGATTTACCATCAGGTAATCGGTGATGCCGGCGCTGAAGATGTTCTCCCAGTTCAGATCGATTGTCTTCCAGTAATTTTCGTTGGGCTGACCTTCAAGCCCGTCCGATTCAGAATAGAACAGCGCCTTGAACAGGGTCAGTTTCGCCGTATATGATATTCTTTCCTGAGCCGGCGGCGTGGTGAAGTCGGTGACCATTTCGAGACCACCGTCCGAGCTGGTCTGATTCTCACGCCTGCCCGCGACAGAATCGACCAGCACGTCGCGATCGAGGTATTGCCTGATTCCCATACCCAGTCGAACCGTCAGCTCCCGTTTTTCCTCTTCGATAAAAACCCTGGATATTCCGGCACTCTCAGTGAATTTCAGCGGATTAAACATCCTGCTCTTCGTCGGGTCGCCGGCATCCAGGAATTGTGTTTCGATCCTGCCCGCAGCGAACGGATCCACGACGGCACCCAGGGTAAAACGTAACAGGGTCTCGAAATCGATCAGATCAGTTGATTTGACAGGTGTCGACCAGTTGTCTGTATTGCCGTCCTGGTTGTGTGTCTGTCCGAAGGCAAGTTTAAGCGTCGTCTTTGAGGACAACTTCGGTGACAGGATCTTTTTGGCAGCCAGGTTCGAGTTAATCGTCCAGATGACCGAGCCTGTTTCACCCCCTGTCCAGTTGTCGCTGTAAGCGTTTTGACTGAGCATCAGGCTCGCATCGATCGTGACATCCCAAGGTTCGGCGCAGAGAATGACCGGTATGGCGAGGATAAAGGCACAGATCAATGCAGACAATCGATGTTCCATTTTTTTCCTTTTATCTTGTGATTGAAAACATGTTTTGTGAACTTGTCAACCGCGTCTTTACTGTTGAGTTGCTGGTCGCGCTAAGCTCTTGAACGAGTGAACCTTATACAATAAAACTGATGGCTTGTTCCCATCGCATCCGAGGAGGCGCCGTTTGACAGATCCGGTATAAATTGTTATGTATGGATCAACTATTTTTAAACAAAATGACTAATTATACCTAATCTTTAAGTGAATTATTTGTGAAGCAGTTTTTAGTTATTGCTGAAAATGATGCGATCCGATAATTTTTTGAATCAATATACAATCCAAGGGCTGTTATTTCAAGGAAGATGGCTGGACTAATACTGTTGAAAAATATCCATAAATGAGTTTAAAAATAATCAAACCGGCAGTACAGGAAATCCGCGTTTAAGATGTGGTAAACTCTGCCGATGTATATAAGTAGGAAACAGTTTGTGATTATAAGGAGTCGCTGCCTAATCCCAAGATGAAAAATCCGGGCAGAAACAGGAAAAAATCACATTTTGTCTGGAATTTGTGCCAAACCTCTTGCTTTAAGGATTTAAGCTTACTATAATCCAGCCTGGTGGTGGGTATGTAGTCTCTGATAAAAACAGCCGATATACCGTCCGGTTAGTTCAAGTTGGTGTATTTCGGTACCTGCGCCGCGCAAATGGTGGTTTGCCCACTGTCTTAACGTTATGGAATTGGGAGATATGCGTCCTGCGGTAATCATTTTCACTGTTTTCATCCTGTTGCTTTGCATTGGTTCGGTAAATGCGGAGGTTCAGCAGACCGGATCCAACAACTCGGCTGAGATTGCCGCGACCATGACCGATTCCGGTTCGATCTATCAATTCCCCATTCTGCGCAGGAAATACACCATGATCGGCATCCCCTGCCTGGTTCGGAATGGAAGTCCGATAAAGCTTTTCCAGGATGACTTTGAAGACCGCAGGCCGGGGCATCCGCGTTGGCGGGTGAGCAGGTGGGACGCAGCGAAAGCTAAATATGTGCGGTACAAGGAGAAGGATTCGCCTTCGCGAGGCTGGAACCGCGATCCAGAGGATTTTGCTCCCGGATTGGGCTTCTGGATAGTGCAGAATATAGCCGAGACCGCACTGCTCGATATCGACGAAGATCAACGTATCGGACCCGTTGCTCAGGATATACCGTACAGCGTTCATATCAACAAACCCGAGGGGGGCAACAGAGGGTTGACCCAGTTGGCGAACCCGTTCGAATATCCCTATGACTGGCGCACGACCCTCGTCACTGACGGCAAGGATACACTGGGAATAGATTCGGCGGCCTATTATAATTGGATCAACGGTTACGCTTATACATGGGATGTCGAGAGGGAACAGTACGACGCGGTGAATTTTCATCCCATCGCCGGATCCAATTTCAACATCGGCATCTGGTCGGGATTCTGGGTGGAACAACTTGTTCAGAGCAGAGACATCTCAATTCTGTTTACACCGCGGGGTTTCGATGGCGGCAAATCCAGCGGTTCAAACGCCAGCCAAGGCTGGGCTCTCTACCTTTCGGTCGCCACTCCGGAGGGTGATTTCAGTGATGATCTCAACATAATCGGCATCAACCCCTCATCGGAAGACGACTACGACTATCTCGATGCGATGCAGTTCTATCCGATGACTGACGAGCATGTTCAACTGTTCTTCCCGCACCTGGACCTGTTTCCCCGTTGGCCTGTTCAGGCGAAACGTTTTTCGTACGATTACCGCTCAACAGTCTTTCAAGGTCCGAAAGCCTGGGACTTTACGATCACCATTACGGGTGTACCGAATCGTGAGTTTATCCTGAGTTGGCCGAACATCAGCGACATCAGTGAGGATTACGAATTCATCCTGAAAAACGCCGATACGGGTGAAGAGATCGCTGATTTGCGAAAGAGTGACAGCTATACTTTCAAAAGTAGCGAAAAATACGTTGACGAGCTTCATTATTACATAATTGTTACGTATCTTTTTGAGCAGAAAGACGTCAAAACGGATCCCAGTTCGAAAAAGCAGGGATTGATCTCAGCTTTTTCGAGCCCGTTTTCTGAAATAATCTGTGTCAGCTTCTTGCTTTCCGGCTCCCAAGAGGTTATTTTAAGAGCATTCGACATGAAAGGTCACCAGGTCGCGATTATTGACCAGGGACATCGTTCGTCCGGTCTTCATTATGCCAACTGGGACGCAAGTCCTTACAGACCGGGTATTTACTTCCTGCAGTTGGAAGCTGGTGATGATATTTATACCAGTAAGGTCGTTGTACTGCGTAAATCCCTATAGTTAGACCGGGTGGCAGTGTTTGCCAGGTAGGTGAATTCGTTCGGTGGTCATCTGCAGGATTGATTTCATCGTTGCTGTTTTCATCTGTTGTCTTCGCAATTTCTATTTCGAATATTATCAATTTTTTAATTAAGGGGAGTGGGCTATGCGCTTAACCTTCCTTGCGTTAGTTACTGCCGCTCTACTGTTACTCAGTAGCAGCGCCAGCGCCGTCATCACGGAACACGCATCCTGGGACGATCCTGGTCGTGCCTGCGGAATTACCATAGACGGTAATTACGCCTATATTGCCGACTACGGTCAGGGACTTCGTGTTGTCAACATTACTAGTCCGGGGAATCCCACCGAGGTGGGGTACTACAATACTCCGGGACGCTCGATGAAGGTCGTGAAGGACGGCGACTATTGTTACGTGGCTGACGACAACCGGGGTCTGATAATCATTGATGTATCCGATCCAACCGACCCCACCTACGTTGGGGATTACGACCCTGTAGGTTGGGTGAAGGGTGTCGATGTTTCCGGCAACTATTGTTACCTTGCCAGCGGCACAGATGGGCTTCATGTGCTTGATATTTCCGACAAGGAGAATCCGTCTCTGCAGGACAGCTACAACACCGCCGGACTTGCCAAGGATGTCATGGTCTCGGGAAACTTCGCCTACGTTGCAGACAGCCTGAACGGCCTCGTGGTGGTCGATGTAACAGTGAAGAACAACATCAGCCTCGAAGGATCGCTTGATACCGACGGTGCCGCTGTCGCTCTTGATATATCCGGCAGCTATGCCTATGTTGCCGACGCCGCCAACGGTCTGCGGATCATCAATATCTCCGATCCGGCAAATCCCACTGAAACGAGCGCCCTCCAGGGGCTGGACGCCCGGGATGTCGTCGTCGACGGGACGTACGCTTACGTCGCCGACAAGGATACCCGTTTCTACATGGCGAATATCTCCACACCGGCCTCTCCCTATGGTGTTCAATTTTACAAAGAGAACAACGGGATGGACACATGGGGAATCGACGTTTCTGGCAACTTTGCCTATGTCGTGGCTAATAATTGGGGTCTACGGGTCTTCAACAAGTTCTATCTCATCTGGGAGCATCCCATCCCGCGTCGTGAATATTTAATGGTCGGCATCCCGCTCAACGTTGCCGACGGCGACGCGGCGGTGCTGTTCCAGGACGACTTCAACAACCAGAGTCCCGGAGCCCCACGCTGGCGGGTCAGCAGGTGGGATGTGCCAAACCAGACCTACCTGCGTTACCAGGAAAACAACTATCCGATCCAGGTCGGCGGCGATCCACCGGATTTCCTTCCAGGCAGAGGTTTCTGGGTCAAACAGTTCGTCCAGAACAACTGCAAGATGGATATCACCATCACGCAGAACCGGGGATTTGTGCCACAGCTGACGAGGTATGAACTGCAGCTCCAATCAATGGTTGTCGAGGGAGATGATACTTCGCGGGGCGTCAACATGATCGCCAATCCGTTCCCCTACGAGTACGATTGGCGGCAGACGAGCTTCAGGAACATCACCCAGGCGGAGACGAGGAGCATCACCAGCGCGGCCTCGGCGGGTTGGGTCAACGGATACGGTTACACCTGGAATTACACCACAGATCAATATGAAGTTCTTAGATATACCGGTGTAACTGAACCTTACACGGTGGACGCATGGGAGGGCTTCTGGTGCGGCGTTCTTACCGAAGACAACATCACTGTTCGATTCGAACCGAATCATTATACCGGTGGCCTGGCGCCTCCCGGTGGCGGGAACGATGTTGAAAATGACGGCTGGGAGCTGCATCTGAACATCCGCGATTCAGACGGACTGCACCAGGATCTGGACAACATCCTGGCCGTAAAATCCTCGGCTGATGATGATTATGACGGCTTGGACGCCTTCGAATTCACGCCGGTGAGCGACGAGTTTGTACACCTTTACTTCCCTCATTCCAACTGGGGCGCAGCGGTCGGATCCAAGTTCACCTATGATTTTCGCTCCGATGAATTCGCCGGTCCGAAGGTGTGGGACTTTACCATCAGGACATGGTACCTGCCGGAAACCGAATTCACGCTCAGCTGGCCCGACATCGATGAGATCCCGACTGAGTACCAATTCGTGCTGGAGAACGCTGATACAGATGAATTCATCGCTGATCTTCGCGAGACGAATTCGTTCGAGTTCACCAGCGGCAATGCCAATGATGAGCGGACAAATTATCGGGTGTCGGTCACCTATACACCGGCAGCGGTTGAGACCGAACCCGATTTGAACGCTGACAGCTACGAGCTGTTGTCCGCATATCCCAACCCATTTAACAACGAGATTCGCGTCAACTTCATGCTTGCGACTGCGGGAGAAGTTGTCTTGAAGGCATTCGACCTGCAGGGGCGTGAAATCGCTGTACTGGATAAAGCACTTTACAATGCAGGCAGGCATCACGTAACCTGGGATGCCAGTGATCTCAAATCCGGAATCTACCTGTTGCGATTGGAAACGGGAGATGTCAACGTCACCGAAAAAGTGATACTGCTCAAGTAATTGCGACCTTGAGCCGAAATGCCGCGATTGTTGTCCGGCAGCGACATCGAGATTTTCAGGAACAGTTGTATAAGTGGGTCGATCACTTTTCGATCGGTAAAGACGACAATTAAAAGGAATTTGGTTAATTTTATGGGTACAACAGAAAAAATCAAGTTTGAGAAACCAAAGCTGATCAGAATTAATCTGCTGGACGAATCAGCTTTGGGCGACACCGGATTCGGCAACGAGCCTCCTCCACCGGATGCCCTCAGTGCGCCGACCGGCGGCCAGATGCCCCCGGGACCTGAAAACAGGGATAAGTGGAAGTCCAGGCAGTGGTAGGGAACCATTCGGAATCTTCACCACTTTGTCATCCAACCAACTGATCAGCCGGCATGAGGCGTCTTTGATACAGGTTGGAGCGATTTTCACTTACAATTTGATGTATCCGTCAGGTTCCCTTGAATTGTGGTTTGGGATGTCTTAACCTGCAATTTAGGAATAAAATTGGTTCTCTCATGTTGAATAAAGAAAAGTTGATTGCGAATCCCACCGTCGTCTTCCGCGATGATTTCGACGATTTCGCAATCCTTTTCAATCCCGAAACCGGAACAGCTTTCGGTCTTAATCCCATCGGCGCGGTGATCTGGAATCTACTCCGCGACGAGCTCACGTTGGACGACCTTATCGATCATGTGAATGATGTCTGTTACGACGTTTCAGACAACGTTACGGAGCAGGTCAATGAATTTGTTGAAGCGATGATTTCAAACGGGCTGGTCGGGACCAAAGTCGTCTGAAGCCGGTTCATGAACATCCGAAGGTCGTGCCTGCAATGGTCGATCCCCGTGTCAGTAATTGTCAGAAATAGAAGTGGTGTCATGCGATATTGTGTGGCACCACTTATTTATAGTATTTAAGCACACCATTAACTACTTGTGAAATACTGAAGTTATGTCGGATCTATCCGATCGCAACTGCTACAGACTGCAACTCACCGATGATCAGGGATGGTGCATCACCTCGGATCGCGGTACGAGCGGATGGCTCGACGAGTTCGCCTCTATCCTGAGACTTGAGAGAAGCTCTCCGGAAACAGGGCTCCCCTTCCTATATGTTCACCAGGGCAACAACGCTAAATTGCAGCCCTCACGCGACGTTGTCGAAGCAACGCCGAATACGCGCCGGGATTCGACAGCGGATTGGAGACCGCTGCATCTTCATTCGCTCGTTGTCTGGTCAAACGCGGCTCATCGGGATATCATCTGCCAGATCGCGCGGGAATCGACATGCAAGGGGAGGATACTCAGCATGTGGAATTGCCTTCTTCCGATATACATGCGCGCCATCGACGCGGGCGGAATACCAATGCACGCCGCCCTGATCGAGAAAAACAACACCGGAGCGCTCCTGGTCGCTCCCGGTGGAACCGGCAAATCCACCAGTTGCCGGCGCCTCCCATCCCCCTGGAAAACCCTGTGTGATGATGAAACCCTTCTGATTCCCAACGGGAGCGGACGATACTTCGCCCATCCGTTTCCAACCTGGAGCAATCACATCCTCGATCGAGAACCCAAGACCTGGCAGGTTGAGCATTGCGTGGAGATCGAAGCGGTCTTTTTCCTCAGACAGGCTGACGATGACGGCATCGAGCGCCTGGGACGGGGTGAATCAGCGGTGCTGATCAATCAGTCCGCCGATCAGGTATGCAGGCGGGTGTTGAGGGCTATGGACGCTTCAGAGCGCAAATCGCGACGGGAATCGATATTTGCGAGCGCCGCCAACCTGGCTGTCAGTGTACCGGCTTTCAGCCTGAATATCAGCCTCAACGGCCGCTTTTGGGAACTGATTGAAGACATCATCTTCAATCATAAGAAACGGGATAACAGCCGATGAAACTTTCATTGGTATTGGGATTCTGGGTGGGGCTTTACTTTATCTATGTGTTACACAGTATATTCTGTGCCACAGTCGTAACCGATTTTTTCGGCATCTCTCCGGCACAGATATATAAATACACATTACTTCTTATCCTCTATTTCTACGCAGCCCGCCTCTATATCAAGATGTCGCGCCGGATGCACTACCGGACTCGTCCCTGGAGAACCGGATTGATCTGGATGTCACTGTTTCTCCTCTGCGACTTCTTTCTGCTCAGCGCCTTCTTCAGTTTCCGCATGGATCAGTTCATCAGCCTGTTTTTCATCTGGAAGGGTCGATTATATGGAGTTCAACTGTTGACCTTGCTGACGTCACCCTCTATAATGAGATGGTATCGGAAGAGATACCGCAGGGATCCGATAATGAATTTCCTCAAATACTGCAACGACGGTCTAAGTGAATATCTTCTGAGGAAGTTTTACGGCTTCAAGTAGAACTGCGGCTTGAGGCAAATCAGTCTGTCTGAGAATGTGAAAAACGCACAGGACTTCATCATTCCTTCGAAATATGTAATCCGGTACGCACGTAAAATCAGCAAACACCCCGGATTCCAACCCCCGCGTCCGCGCGGGCATGCCACCGATGAAATGACGATATCCAGGGCGCTGCTGTTTTCGGACAGACGGGAATGTCTATCCTTCCCCTGCCAGAGTTAATAAGGTGTCCAAAAACAACAAATTAATCGGTCCGTTTCAGTCTAACAGGACATCAGTTGAGTTCCAGCGAAAAAATCAGTCCTAAGAATCTGCTACAGATCCCGCTCTGGCGCATCTTGAAACTCATCCGCCAGAGCTCGTCCGGTTGGACAGCTCTGCACTTAATCCTGATCGTCGTCCGCGGCGTGCTCCCCCTTGTGCAACTCTACCTGATCAAGCTGATAATAGATGAAGTCACCGCCGGAATCGGTTCGCAGGACAAGACGGCGGCGATCGGTAAAGTTGTGGTTGTGATTATAATTACCGGGATCGTATACCTGATAGGCGCCATGCTTGATTCGGCAGCGTCCTACGTCAAGCAGGCGCATACGATGGCTGTGACCGATCACCTGCACGATCTGATCCATCGCAAATCGATCGAAGTCGATCTCGCCTATTACGAGGATTCAAAGTATTTCGACAACCTCCACCGCGCCCAACAGGAGGCATATTTCCGACCGCAATACCTGATGAACAGCCTGCAGGAGATCTTTCAAAGCGGAATCACTATGATCGCCATATCGGGTTTGCTGTTCTCGCTGCACTGGCTGGTAGTGCTGATCCTCTTCATCGCGGTTGTCCCGGGGCTGGTGGTTCGTCTGAAGTATTCCGGCGAAACCTATCGCTGGCAGAGAGAACGGACGCAGACCGAACGGCTCGCAAGATACTTCAGCTGGATGTTGACGGTCTATAACTATGCCAAGGAGATCAGGCTTTTCGAATTGGGGAAGCAGTTCGTCGACCGTTACAACGGTCTGCGCGTAACGCTGCGCGGCGAAAGACTCCAGATAGCCAGGCGCCGCTCCATATCCGAGATGATTACGCAGGGGGCGGGAGCGCTGGCTCTGTTCGGCTCCTATACGTTTATCGCCATCAGGGCGGTTCAGGGCATGATAACACTGGGCGATCTGGTCATGTACTTTCAGGCGTTCCAGCGGGGTTTGAGTTCGATCCGAAACGTTCTGGGCGGTCTGGCGGGGCTCTATGAAAACAATCTCTTCCTCTCAAACCTGTACGAATTCCTGGACCTGGAGGCGAAGGTCACCGAGCGGCTGGACGCCAAGCCGGTCCCGCGACCGCTGCAGGCAGGTATCGTGGTGAATAACGTCGGATTCCGTTACCCGGGCAGTGAAAAAAAGGCGCTTGATGATGTCAACCTGACGCTTGGAAAGGGTGAAATAATCGCCCTGGTGGGTGAAAACGGCTCCGGTAAAACGACGTTGATCAAGCTGTTATGCCGTCTTTACGATCCGACCGAAGGCGCGATATACCTTGACGGGGAAGAACTCGGTCATTACCGGATATCCGATCTGAGGCGGGAGATCAGCGTTCTTTTCCAGGATTATTCGCACTACCAGCTCACCGCCCGCGAGAACATCTGGTTCGGCAATACGCGCGTACCTTCCGAGCCGGAGAGCATCGCGAAAGCTGCCGAACAAGCCGGAGTTGACGATACATTGCGACAGTTGCCCAAGGGTTACGAAACTATCCTTGGCAAATGGTTTGAAGGCGGCGTGGAGCTTAGTATCGGCGAGTGGCAGAAGGTTGCGCTCGCCCGTGCGTTCCTGCGCGATTCCCAAATTATCGTACTCGATGAACCGACGAGCTCGATGGACGCAAAGACCGAATTCGAGGTCTTCGAGGGTTTCAGGAGGATATTGCGGGATCGTTCGGCGATAATTATCAGCCACAGGTTCTCCACCGTGAGAAACGCCGACAGAATCTATGTATTTGACAAGGGCGGCATCGTTGAGAGCGGCACGCACGACGAACTGATTCAACTCGAGGGCAGGTATGCAACAATGTACACATTTCAGGCGCAGTGTTACGAATGAAATTTGACGATTTGAAGAATAGTACGTATCTGAAACTCGACCGATATGACCAATTATTGGTCGAAATGCTCAGGAGTGTTGTGAATGATGAATTGATAAATAAAATCAATAGTTATTCTTCCGAAGAATGGAGCCAACTACTTGACAGGTCGATGATGAACGGAGTTACCGCTTTGTTATGGAATAACTTAAAATCATTCAAGCACCTGGTTAATATCCCCGCAGAAATTGCCGATAAAATGACTGATTCTCTTGTTCAAAGTACAGGCAGGGGAATAATTATACATAATCAGTTGAAAGAATTATTGACTAATTTCAGCGAAAATAATATACAGGTGATTATATTGAAGGGTGCACATCTGGCGGAAGAAATATACAAGAATCTATATGTCAGGCAGATGTTCGATATTGACATCCTGGTAAAAAAGCACGATCTGCCGCGCCTCGACAGGTCGCTGAGGGAAATTGGTTACAAACCGATATTTGTGGATGGAACAAACCCCAAAATAGAAAGCCAGTTTCCTTACAGTCCACCGAAAAGCGGCGTACGGCTTGAGCTGCATACATCGCTGAAATCAACCGTGATGACCGGTTCCCTGGACGAGGAAGCGCTGTGGGCAAGGGCTCGCACGTTATCCATTGATGGAATTGAGACCCTGGTTTTGGCGCCTGAGGATTTACTGCTTCATCTGTGCTATCATATCTCCTACCATTTATACCGCCATTTCGGCTTGAGAACACTATGCGACATTTCTGAAGTTATACATTTCCACAATAACAAAATCAACTGGAATCAGATTGTCGACTGCGCCGATAACCGGCACATAAAAAAGAATATATTCTCTACATTATTACCGACTAAAATCTGGCTTAATGATAACATTCCTGATGATGTATTGAATGAATTAACCCCGCGGGATTTCAATCCGGAAATCATGAAATGGATAAAATCACAGATATTCGACGGACGTGGACAGTATTATATCAGGTCGACAAAAATACCCGAACTTGTCAGCAGCGAAAAATTAGCAAATAAAATTGTAATTATTTTAAGGGGGATTATTCCTTCCAAAGGGCAGATCGCCAGGAAATATGTGATAAAAAGTAATTCCGTCAGAGTATATTTGTATTATTTATTACACATCATGGACATGGTAAGACGCCATTATCGAACCATGATTAAGCTGTTGAAGAATGATGAGGTTGTTGTTAACATCGCCAAAAAAGAGTACGAACGCGAACGGGAAAAAAACGCGCTGCGGGAATGGTTTATCCGTGAATAAACACATGGTTCCCCAGCGGAATCCATGGGCGGAATTTGACTTCATTGTGTTCAGGCAATTGAAAAAATGGGAATAATCAGGTAAAAGCGCACCTGGTTTCGTGAATAGCCGCGATTTTGAGTTTTAAGAACAGCATATCTCCAGAGCCACCCGGACAGAATAGTCCTGTAATGCAGGAAACAATCTTATCCCAATCCTTACATAACTGACACAAGCGGAAAATGTGAAGTGTTACAGCAATAAAATGATTATGCAATAATTTGCATAAGTTCAAAATATTGCATAAAACGCTTGACATTGAGGAAATATGAATCTATTATTTAATGGTACATCGTGAAAAATTTATCAAATCGGAAATGAACGTCAGAACCGACATATTCGAGAAACTTATACTGAAACGTGACTTGAAGTTAACCCGCACTACTGTGTTGCTGTCTGATCGCTCAGGGGAAAATCTTAAGCGGCTGCAAGAGATCCATAAAATCAGGTTGTTCGAGATAGTCTCTTCAATCCTCTCGGAATACCATCAAATCGATGATGAGACCAGCGGCGAGTGTCTCGATGGTGTTCTGGAAGAGGTTGAAAGAATAACGAACGACCGGACCCGTTTCCCTAACCGCAAGACGATCTCCCTGAAAGAAGATGACCTTCGGGCATTAAGGCTGATTTCAAAGGAAAGACGAATCTCGCGGGACGTACTGATCAACGCGATTATCAACTATGCGGAATTCTGTATTCACAGGTTGATGGAAGAACGGTGCAAACAGATGAAAAAAGCACGTGAAATTGTAGTGGAATGGTTGACCGAAGGCGAGGAAATCTCGAACAGACTTGCGAACGAGTTGGGGGCATCCGATGAACTGGTATCCGGATTGCTGGGGTTTATTGAAGCCGAGAAGGAATTCTTGAACGATTACAATTGCAACATGTAAAAAAAATTGCGGGTAACAGGATGATTGAAGCCGAAACAGGATTACAACCATGAAAAACAACAGATTTAATCCGCTTGGTGTTCCGATTTTTATCGGTGCCATGCTGGTGATAGCTGTAGTTGGACAACTCATCACACAACAGAGAGAATCGGATTCGCTGGAGAGGTTGAAGATTCAATATGCAAAACCACATCAAGTTGCAGTTGACCACCAGAAATTGCCGGAACTGCAGGTCAATTTTAAGGCACCCCAGGATGTAACCCGCGCCTGTGTATCCTGTCACACCGAGAGACATAAGGAGTTGCTGAACTCGTCCCACTGGAAGTGGGCGCGGGAGGTTTACATCCCCGGTCGCGGGGTAACCATTGTCGGCAAAAAGAACATGATCAACAACTTCTGCATCGGTATCGGCAGTAATGAAGTAAGCTGCACACGCTGTCATGCCGGTTATGGATGGGAAGATGCGAGTTTCGATTTCAAGAACTGGGAGAATATCGACTGCCTGGTCTGCCATGATAATTCGGGGCAATATCTCAAATCCAGGGGAGGCGCGGGTTATCCCGACAGCCAGACCGACCTGCGTCTTGCAGCACAAAGCGTCGCCCTACCGACAAGGGATAATTGCGGATCTTGTCATTTTTACAGCGGTGGCGGGAATAATGTCAAACACGGAGACCTGGAGGAAGCCATCTTAACCGCGGACAGGAATGTTGACGTTCACATGGCATTCGATGGTGGCAACCTTGAGTGCATCGCCTGTCATGAAGCGGAAAACCACCGTATGCTGGGCAAGTTGTATTCCGTCTCCTCGATGAACCGCAACCGCATGAACTGCGAGAAATGCCACGGGGATTTCCCACACAGTCAGAACATTCTCAATGAGCACACGATAAAGGTTGCCTGCCAAACCTGCCATATCCCGGAATTCGCCAAGGTGAACGCGACGAAGATGTATTGGGACTGGTCGCAGGCGGGAAAGCTGAAGGACGGGAAAGCTTACAGCGAGGAGGATGAGGACGGCAACGACATCTATCTGTCGATCAAGGGAGCCTTCAAGTGGGAAAAGCACGTCAAACCGGAATACGTCTGGTTTAACGGAACAGCCGACCACTACTTCCTTGGCGACAAGGTTGATAAAACCAAGACGGTTAAAATGAACAGTCTGAACGGCGATTACCGGGACAGGGACGCGAAGATCATTCCGGTGAAGGTTCATCGATCCAAACAGATCTACGACTGCTGTAATAAGACCATCATACAACCGAAGCTGTACGCTGAAGAGAAGGGTCGTGGCGGATACTGGAAGGATTTCGACTGGAACATCGCCGCCAAACTTGGTATGGAAGCGGTAAATGAAGCTTACAGCGGCAAGTATTGTTTCGTGAAAACCGAGATGTCCTGGCCCGTCAACCACATGGTCTCCCCGAAAGAAGGGGCGCTGACTTGTACGGAGTGCCATACGCGCACCGGCAGTCGACTCGCTTCACTCACAGACTTCTACCTGCCTGGAAGGGACAGCAACCGGTTCGTGGAAATCATCGGCAAGATCCTTCTGATTTTATCCGTGATCGGCGTTTTGATTCATGCGCTCATGAGGATAATTGCATCGAAGAAAGGAGGGGCGCAGTCATGAAATCAGTCAAAATCTATAACCGCTTTGAAAGGTTCTGGCACTGGATGCAGGCAGCACTGATCATCTTCCTGGCCATGACGGGATTGGAAATTCACGGCTCATTTACATTCTTCGGCTACGAACAGGCAGTTAGATATCACAGCACCGCCGCCGTTTTCCTGATGATACTGATAGTCTTCGCGATATTCTGGCACTTCACGACCGGTAACTGGAAACAGTATCTGCCCACTTTCGAAAATTTAAGAGCCCAGATTGACTTCTATCTCACGGGGATTTTCCGGGGGGCCGCCCATCCCGTTAAGAGAGATGTGCTCAGCAAGCTTAATCCCATCCAGAGACTGGTATATCTGGGTCTGAAGATACTGGTGATCCCCATCATGGTCAGTTCAGGTTTACTGTACATGTATTACCGTTATCCGCAACGCGAAGGCATGGTTGGCATCGGCATATTCGAATTGAAGAGCGTGGCGGTCCTGCATACGCTCGGAGCGTACATCCTGATCGCCTTTATAATCACTCACCTGTACCTGATTACCACAGGGCAAACTGTCGGCTCCAACCTGAAAGCAATGATCACCGGCTGGGAGGATATCGAGGATGACGATGACAAAGTCTATAATCCAAAAACCACTGAAATTGAGGTTAAGGCAGATGAGACCACCACAAATTGATCGATCGAATTATATGAATCCTTACCTGGCGGGAGTTCTGCTGGGCTTGATTCTGCTGGCGACCATATTTATATCCGGTCGCGGACTGGGCGCCAGCGGTGCATTCAAGAGCCTGGTTGTCACAACGGTTGAGGCTGTAGCCCCGGCTCATGCGGAGAACGCTCCCTTCTTTGCAAATTATTCTAAAACCCACGCTGAGGGTGGGCTTAAATCCTGGCTTGTGTTTGAGATATTGGGGGTATTGGTGGGTGGTTTTCTCTCGGGACTTATCTCGGGACGTATGGGTTTCAAGAATGAGCATGGCCCGGGTATTTCAGGACGCACCAGGCTCATTGCGGCTTTCAGCGGGGGAATACTGTTTGGAATTGGTTCACAGCTCGGTCGGGGATGCACGTCCGGCGCCGCGCTGAGTGGGATGGCGGTTATGTCCTCAGCGGGATTTATCGCCATGATGGCAATATTCGGTTCGGGTTATGCGTTTGCATATTTCTTCCGAAAACTCTGGATTTGAAAGGAGCTGACCATGGGACCTTTAGTACCTGAGATCATCGGCAACAACCTGAACCTGATCATAGCCTTTTTGATCGGAATAGCTTTCGGTTACACACTCGAACAGGCTGGTTTTTCCTCATCGAGACGTCTGGCTGGACTCTTTTATGGATATGATTTTGTGGTGTTACGCGTGTTTTTCACTGCAGCGGTTACCGCGATGATGGGTCTGATTGTCCTGAGTTTTCTCGGTTGGATACGGTTGGATCTCATTTATATCAATCCGACTTTCCTCACCTCGGCGATCATCGGTGGCCTGATCATGGGGTTGGGCTTCATCCTCGGCGGTTTCTGTCCGGGAACAAGCGTTACTGCAGCGGCAATTGGCAAGATTGATGCGATAGCCTTCCTGGTGGGGATATTTACCGGGATATTTATCTTTGCCGAATCCTTCCCACTGATCAGGGACTTGTATACCAGCGGCAATCTGGGCAACATCCTTGTCTACGAATCACTGGGCGTTCCCAGGGGAGTTTTCGCCTTCGGACTGACGGTTCTTGCGATAGCCGCGTTTATCGTCACCTCGCGTATAGAGAGTAGGATAAACGGTGAAGAGCGGACAGAAAGCCCGCTGTTGAGGAGGCGTTATTCCGCCGCAGTCGGTGTGGCGGTCGTGATTGGGTTTGTTCTCATTTTCATGCCGGACAAAACCAGCCGCGCGCTGAACACGGTGGAGAATCACTGGCAGGATGCGGGTCAAAAGATTAAAAAGATGGACAAGGATGAGCTGGCGATGATGTTGATCAACGATGAGAACAGACTGCTGTTGGTTGATGTCAGGTCCGCGGGAGAATTCGAACAGTCACATATACCGCTGGCGGTGAATATACCTTTCGGTAAATTAACCGATGTACAATGGCGGAACCTTCTAAAAGACCGGAGGAAGACCAACATCTTTTACGCGACGGATACAGAAACCGCCCTGAAAGCTGCGCTGCTGTCCGTAGAATTGGGTGACAATGGAGATGTGCGCATACTGGATGAAGGCTTCGATGTTTTCAACAGGGAGATCCTGACATTTGATGTGAGTAATCCACATGAGAAGCTCAGTGTCGATCTGGAACAGTTCCGCAGAGACGCCAGGTTGAAACTGGAGGAACTTGCCGCCAGAGCAGGCGGGACAACTGTCCAAGTTAAAGAAGTTCGAAAGATCAAGGGAGGATGTTAGCGGGAAGTCTGCGCAACTTAATCAATATTAAACTGTTGTGTATTATGTTTTCTGAAGGTGGAAGAGCCTGATCTTAAGTCCACTCTTCCCAAAAGCTGAGCTGCCGGACTTATCGATGGACTCGTAAATCCGGCAGCTCTTACTGTCCTACATTGATCCAGATTCCCGTCATCGGTTCCCGGTTAAAATCGAAGCTGTTCACGGGCAGATTCATGAATCCAAGGCTGATTGTCGGATCGGACCAGGCGCCGGCCTGAGGAAGCGCGTGCTGGGAGGCTTCGACCCTGTTCTGCCACGATTCCAGATCGGGATTGTTTTTCAACCCCTCCGCCATGTATTTCTTCAGATCCGGTTCAAATTCCATCACCTGTCCAACCACCAGATTGGGGCTGAATACGATCAGCACGATCGCCAATGACAGGATGCCTGCCGGATGAATTGTCTTGGGTTTCACAGGAAAACCTGGTTTCAGTTTAACGGTCTTATTCGATTCAAATCTCCTCGATACTCGATGTTTTCCTCTCCATTGACCAGTTCATCAACTTTTTTCAAGTCCTCCGAGCTTGACTGGCATTCAAATTTAAAGTTCAAGCGTGAATCTCAGATGGTCCACGTCAGTTTCATCAGCGCTCATTAGGATGTTGTTGCGAATGGCTCTGGCTACCAATTCTCCGGCGCCAGGTTCCGCCTCGGATCGGCACATCAGCCCGCCCGCGGCCGGCCTGACCCATCCGTTTATGCAATTCAACCGTTGTCTTCCAACAATACCGGTCTAATCGTCCAACACCCTTCTGACCTTCCGAACCAGGTCGATTGGATGGAAAGGCTTCTGAATGAAAGGTTTATCAGGATCCAGGACTCCGGAATGAGCGATCGCATTATCCGTATAACCGGACATGTACAAAACCTTGACATCAGGCCATATCTCATGTAAATTCTTAACCAGTACGACGCCACCCATATGTGGCATTATCACATCAGTTACCAGCAGGTCGACCGGCTTTTCGAGCTCCCTGGCTATCATCAGCGCTTCTCCACCGTTTGCTGCCTGGATTATCTTGTACCCTTGTTTTTTCAGAGACCGACAGGCTAATTTGCGTACTCCATCTTCGTCTTCCACTACCAGGATTGTCTCTGTTCCACGAGGTAAATCCCCCATGTCAGCATCAAGTGAGAGTTTATCCGCCTCTTTGGCAACCATAGGCAGGTACACCTTGAATGCAGTTCCCTTGCCCGGTTCGCTGTAAACCCAGATGTTCCCTCCGCTTTGTTTAACAATCCCGTAGACCGTTGACAGGCCTAATCCCGTTCCTTTTCCTTCTTCCTTGGTGGTGTAGAATGGATCAAATATCTGCATCCTCACTTCATCGGTCATCCCGCAACCTGTATCGCTGATCGCAAGCATTACGTGAGGACCTGGAACCACATCTGCATGCGTTTTGGCATACTCTTCATCCAGCTCGACATTCTGGGTTTCAATAACCATTTGTCCACCGTCAGGCATGGCGTCGCGGGCGTTGACGGCCAGGTTGATAATGATCTGCTCAATTTGCCCGGGATCAGCTTCAACATTCCACAAATCCTCTCCTGAAATGATTTTCAGATCAATATCCTCGCCGATTACGCGTCGCAACATCTTGTCCAGATTGGTAATGACATCGTTCAGATTCAGAATCTTCGGCTGCAGCGTCTGCTTGCGGCTGAAAGCCAACAGCTGCCGGGTCAGGTCTGCAGCTCGAACAGAGGCTTTCTGGACCTCCTGAAGATCATTCCGCAGGGGATCCTGGGGATCGAGATCCATCATTGCCATCTCGGTATGACCCGAAATCACCGTCAACAGGTTGTTGAAATCGTGAGCTATACCTCCAGCCAATTTTCCGATGCCCTCCATCTTCTGTGACTGGCGGAACTGGTCTTCGAGTCGCTTGCGCTCGGTGATGTCGCGCAATACACCGTCCATACCCGCCGGTTGATCGTCCTCCTTGAATACGCGGGCTGTCAGGGATGTGGTAAATGTTACTCCATCCTTTGCTTGT
>JALGVR010000033.1 GCA_025774605.1 bacterium
CGACGACCTGCGACCCCCCCTTTGTCCCCCCCTACTGGCGTAGGGGGGGGAAGGCAGTCAGTTTCCCCTACTGTCGCAGGGGGGGAAGAAACGTCCAGGCTATTTCACTCGCTCCCTCGCTCCCTCGCTCCCTCGCTCACTTCACCACCGCCGCCTTTCGTGTCGACGACCTGCGACCCCCCCTTTGTCCCCCCCTACTGGCGCAGGGGGGGAAAGGCAGGCAGTTCCACCTACTGTCGCAGGGGGGGAAAGAAACGTCCGGGCTGTTTCACTCGCTTCCTCGCTCACTCGCTCCCTCGCTCCCTCGCTCACTCCACCACCACCGTCTTTCGTATCAACGACCTGCGACCCCCCCTTTGTCCCCCCCTACTTCGCAGGGGGGGAAAGACACCATACACGGCATATTGGGAGTAACAAGTGATCAATCAGAATTATTCACACATTGAAGTAACATTTCCCGGCGGTTCGGAGTCTAATCCTACAAAATCAATCAAAATGTAAGGAAATTACTCATGACAAGCGTAATCGCATTATTCATCCCGATAATCGGTACCGTTGGCAGCCTTGCTGTAGTAGCCCTGATTGTCTACTGGGGATTAAAGTCCGGTGACAGAAAGAGACAGCTTGATCATGAACTTCGCATGGCGGCGATTGAGAAAGGGATCGATATCCCAATGGTTCCGGTGCGGGAAAGAAACCCATATACCTGGCCCATGATCTGGATCGGATTGGGGCTGGCGTTCATCATCGCCATGATGGCAACCGGAGAGACTGACTGGCCGTGGGGATTCCTGCCGATGTTTATCGGTCTGGCGATGCTCATCGCCCGGATAGTCTTCAGAAAACAGAAAAAAGAGGAAGAAACAAAACTTCCCGAAATAACCTCAACCGGAGGAGGAACCTACGATGCATCCTGACAGGACAGTCAGCAGTATCCCGATCTCTGGATTCATTCTGTCCATCCTGTTCCTGCTCGCTATAGCGGCACAACCGCTCATTGCCAAGGCGAAAGCCGAAGACAGGTTTCACCAGGTGATCGACGTCTCTGGTCTCGAGGAGGTTGCGCTGGAAACAGTGAATGGATCCATCGAAGTAACCGGCTGTGACGGGGATCAGGTTACACTCGACGCCACCCTGAAGGTCGAAGGCAGGAATGAGGAAAAATGCCGTGAACTGCTGGAAAAGATAAAAATCGAGATCGAGAAGAAGAATAAAACCCTCGAGATTGATTATGATGCCAAGTCGAAACGGGGCTATTCGATCATGGTCTCGTATACGCTGCTGGCGCCGAGCCGCATGAAAATCGACGCCGAAACGGTGAACGGTTCCATAGACCTGAAGAAGATCAACGGCGGAGTCGATGCCGAAACCATCAACGGCGGTATACATTGTGTTGAAATCAAGGGCAGAGCGAGTGCGGAGACCATAAACGGCGGTATAGAGTTCGAGAACTCGACCGGTGAGATCCACGCCGAAGCCATAAACGGTGGTATTTCCTGTATTAATGAGAAGGACGCGCCCGAGAGCGTCGATTGCGAGACGATCAACGGAGCAATCAGCATCGAACTGCAGAGAACACCAGACGCCCGTATAAGCGCCGAGGCGATGAACGGCAGGATCAAGGTGATCGGTCTTCCGGATGTGAAACTGAAAAAGAGGGCAAAATCGTTTAACTCGCTGCTCGGCTCAGGCAAGGGCAGATATGAACTCAACACGATTAACGGCTCGATAACGATTGATGTCAAAGGCGCTGACTGAGAGATTCTTCACTTCGTTCAGAATTACAGTCTTGTAAGATGACAGTCTTGTAAGATGATAATATTATCACCCGGAATGACCAACGGGATATCTGAAATCGCCGCACGACCAATTCACCTCCTGTGTCGTCGCGAGGAAGGGGCGATCGGTTTCGATCGCCCCTTTTATATCCTCTATAACCCGGCCACCCAGTCCGGGGATTCAGCCTCGGACACGAAAGCCCGCTACTTGATCAGCGCCATCTTGATGAAGGCTGTCTGCTCGTTCGCATCGAGCCTCGCCAGATAGATCCCGCTGGGCAGATCGCCGGCATCGAAGACAACCCGATGCGCTCCCGCTTCCATTCTCCCAGCGACGACGACGGCAACACGCCTGCCGCATACGTCAAACAGTGACAGCTCCACGCGTGAGATTTCCGGCAACGTGAAGGATAACGAAGTGGATGAATTGAACGGGTTCGGATGGTTTTGATCCATGCCGAACCGTATCGGCAGTGGATCCGCCCGTCCGACTCCGGCGTTTTCGTCAACCGTCAGCATCACCGGGAAGCTCGTCTCGAGACCGGCGGCGTTATGTTCGAAGCGGATCACCAGCCCGTATTCCCCCTCATCCATTCCGCCGGCGTCGAAGCGCATCCCGATTTCGGCACGGTTGCCGGCTTCAACGGTCGCCGAACGGGGCGAGTAGGTGACCCAGTTCGTGCTGGGACCGAGGTCATAGACCGACACCCGGTCGCCGCCCGGATTGGTCATCACCGTCAACATCACCCATTTAAGCGGATCAAAGGTCGGAACGATCTCCATCCCGCCGACGCGATCCTCAATCTCACCCTCAAGGACAACCTCCGTCATCAGGTCTCCGGTCCCGGGATCAAGTTTGCTGACCAGCGCCTCGGGGATGGCGGGGTCAATGCGCGGCTTGTTCCGGCTGGCTATGTAAAGCGGGTAACCGTCGGGATCGTCGGCCAGGAAGCCGAGCCCGTGGATCTCAAGCTCGTTCTCGTTCTCAAACTGTTCGATTACGTTCCCGTCCCTGTCGATATGTATTATCGGATCGGTGGAGTTAGCCACCCAGAAGGTTCCCGTCTCGGGATCATACGCCAGCGCCCGCTGAATCTGGAGCGGTCCCGGAATGGTGTCACGCGGCACGCCGTCAGCATTCACACCGATTATCCATTCCCCTTCGCCGCCATACAGCAGGCTGTCCACAATCGCCACACCGCGGAAGCCGTAGTCGGATTCGGTCGGCTGGTTGAGTGTACCGATGAATCGCCCGCTGTCGTCGAAGCGATAGAAGTGATTCGGGTTCTGCCGGTTGTTCGATCCGGTCGCCCAGATGCGATCCGCCAGAAAACCGACGCCGTTGATGCGGATATCGCCGGTTACGGCGGTAACATCGAAATCGAGCAACCTGCGCCAGCGCTCGCCTTCATCATCACCGGGATAGTCGAAATAGCTGCGAAACGTGAGCGGACCGTTGCCCGTATTGGAGATCGTGATCGACGCGGCGGCGGCATGGTCAGGCGCGAGCGAAAGCTCGATCTCCTCCTGAGACATGACGAATTCGGGATGCGTCAGCGAGAAATTGAGTTCGACGGTATGTCCCTCCACGATGTCGATCCCGTCTATCGTCTGCTCGTTGTAACCTGCAGCCCAGGCGGTAAAGGAGTATCCGTCTCCGATCAGGACATCAAACTGGAACCCGCCGTCCCGGTCGGTGACGCCGAACGAGGTGGGATCGCCGCGGATCTCCGCGTTCTCTATGGGCTCGCCGGTCGCCGCGTCAACGACACTGCCCTGCACAAAGCCGGTTACGATGATCAGTGCCGTGGTGAACTTGATCGCCCGGCCGTCCTCCAGCTCCGCTGCGCCGGCTGGATACTCATTCCAGTAAGAATACTCCATTCCGTCGGTTCCGTTCAGGTTGACGATCCCCACCGTGGCGTAAGGCGTGTCGAATTCGCCCGGATCAACCGCCGGATTGTTGTGGACGGTGTGATACTGGAAGACAATGTCGCCGTCGCCGGTATAAGTCTGGTAATGCTGGGGATCATAGAGTATCACCTCGAAACTGTTTTCGGCTCCGGGGCGGATGTTGTTGTTCTCGTCCAGCCCGATGTACCTGCGCATCCGGCTCCACTCGATGATCAGGCGGTGGTTTTCCTCGTCGTACCAGTAGTAGACGCCGCCAATGCGGTTGTCATCATCGTCCAGGTAGTTTATCAGGTCGTCCCAGAAGACGCAGACCTGAGCCCGCGGACCCAGCGCCGGCGGGATGCGCCGGTTCTGAAAATCAGCCAGCTTGGATTCATTGCCGAAGGCGAACCAGCCGTTTGAACAGATGGTTATTTCGTCGAACTCGCGCCCGTAATACTTGAAGTCAAACGGCAGGTCGACCAGGACGCTCCAGTCCTGCTCATTGCCCAGATCGTTTATATCGGTGTCGACACCATCGCCGCCGGAGTCCGGGTCGATTTCCACCCATTCGTAGACCGGCGCCACATCCCAGGTGCTGTCGGTGTCGTCAAAACAGCCGTATCCATGCGCATCCGGTCCGAACGGAGTACCTTCACTCGCCGCACCGACCGTGAAGTTGAAATAGCTCGAATCGCGGAAGCCGGCTTCGGATTCCATGATCACCAGCATCCTGACGAAGGTTCCAGGGATCGCCTGGTCGTAGGCGTACACCCGGAAGCGCGCCGTCGCCAGGGTGTCGCCCTGTTCGATCCCGATCGGGCCCAGATCGTCGAAAGGATTGTATACGACAACCTCCGACTGGAGTGAGACCAGCTCAGCCCTCATCGCTGCACCGGCAAGCTGTCCTTCGTTGTGAAAGGTGACGTCGAGCCATGCCTCGTCACCCACGTTGAACGGTTCGGGGTCGAAATCGAATCCGACGCATTCGATGTCGGGCGCGGCCATGAAGAACTCGAGCGGGGATTCCCAGTTTTCCCCCCCGTTCGTCGCGGTGAGATTCAGAACGGTGCGCCGGCCATTCCAACATTCGTTCCCGAGTTCGACCACGAAGGTGACCAACGCGCTGTCATCCGGCTCCGGAGCCTGATCCAACGACGCCTCGCCGTCGATTATCTCAACATCGCCGAACAGACCGGTCAACTCGAAATCGACACCGCCGTCCGGTCGCTGTTCGCCGAAGTTGGCTATGTATGTGCGCAGTTCAACCGTTTCGCCCGGGTTGGGGTTGCCGTCGCCGTTGCCATGGCTGCGTCCGGCGTTGTCGTCGTCTACAACAAAGCTCGAAACCCCCAGGAAGAGATCCGCTCTCTCGACGGTTATCTCGGCCATGTACGGGATGAAATCGTGTTTCGCGGCGGTCAGGTCGAGCGTACCGACCGGCAGTTCCCCGGGCTGGAAGACAAACGTCGCCTGACCGTCGCTGTCCGTCTCGCGAATCTGAACATGCTGGCCGTCGTGCATCAGCGTGATCGTCATTCCCTCGACAGGCTCCTCGTCTTCGACGTCATCCACCCTGACGGTCAGACTGTTCCCGCCGACACTGATCAGGTCGGGATGACTGACGTCGATCTCCCTGGGAATGCCGGTCCATAGCTGCGTCGCCGGGTCTCCGATCAGGTTGTTCTGGTAGCAGTGCGCCTCCCAGACCTTCAGGCTGTTGACCTGCGGATCGTCCACGTCGTTGAAGAGACCGAAGTGACGGTACAGCTCGAGCTTTCCCCGGTTCAGGGCCCAGCCGAACGACCAGACGCCGTCGCGGAAGAAGCTGTTGAGAGTGCCGCCGTCGAAGACGTTGTTATAGTTGGTATGCGTGAAACCGCTTGAGCCGACCGCGCCCACAGCACCACCGCGCCGCGCCCAGAGGAAATCCTCCGTGTAGGCGTGAGGGAACTGGATATGGTCGGAGAAGTCGCCGGTGTTACAGGTCGGCAGCAACAGGAACGGCAGCATCCGACCGTTGTTGAGCTCGTTGGCGTTCCCGACCGACCAGTCGCCGTTGAATTGACCCCAGCCGCGGTAATTGAAGATCAGCATGCCGTCGTTGAAGTTGTTACGAATGAAGTCGTGTCCCGAACCCTGGTCGCCGTGGATGTAATAGAAGGTGTCGACCGCGGTAAAACCCACCTCCAGCAGCATCTTTCGCAGCCAGCGCTGGAGGTATATGGACGAATAGCCGGTCTCACGGGAATTGGACATCAGCGCCGCCCGCCGGTACCAATCCGTCTCGTCCATGTAAGGTTCGGCCTCGTACGGGTATATCTTGGAATCGACGACGAGCTCGAGTTCGTTCACACTGCGGGCGGAAATCCTGCCGATCGCCACTTCAGGCAGCAGATCATCCCCTTCGATGCAGGCGTACCTGTAATCCGTCTCCCACATGTACACACGCCCGACATCCTCGGTGGCGATCATGAACTGCGAGTGCTCGCGGTCGGCGTCTCCGACCAGGCAGACGAATTCCGGCGGCACGTCCCATTCGAAATATGCATCATTGATCGCCTCATGTATATCAGTGTTGTCATTGTTCTCGTCGACTACCACCACCTCGGTCGGATAACCCTGCCGCATGCGCCAGTCCACCAGCGGTTCAATCGCTTCGGCGACACCTTCGTAATCCGGGATTATATACAGGCAGGCGCCGCGCCCGTCCTGGTCGCGGCGGACAGCATCCGGGTTCAGGACGAGGGATCTGATCATATCAACCGCGGACTTCGAAGGTCTCACCCGGGCGGGATTCCGAACCGGATTGACCGCTTCGCCCGCACTGTATTTAAGACTTACCCTGACACGCTTCCAGACCTTCAGATCACCGGTTGCGGTCTCAAGCTGGACGGGATTAACCGTGATCTTGACAACGCGTACGCCGCGCATAACAGCGGGTCTGCCCATCTGGACCACGCTCTCGGGCCAATAACCGCCGGCGGTTGTGCAATCCGCCACCGGAGCCGGCTGATCGCTGTTTGGATCTCCATCCGAAACCGACACCGGCGGGGCGGATGAGACTCTCGAGGATTCCGAACCGGACCATTCCAGTTCGATGCGGGCTGTGGGCGGAACGGCGACCAGGCGGTCGATGTGAGGCAGTTCCGGCATGCCGGGAGCGGCGATGGATACGGCGCCCTCCAGTGATATGCGGCAACGTTCAACTCCGTCCTGGATCACTGGTTCGATGTCAAGGTTGAACAGCTCAACCTCCATCTCGAAACCGCTGTCGTCCGACCGGATGACATCGATTCGGCACCCGGCGTTGACGCCGGTGAATGTCAAGATCACTAACAGGGCTGCCATGGCAAACGAACGGATGGCGCTTCGCGAGTCATTCAGGATAATCAAGGTGTCCTCCGGCGATGATTTGATCATGGAGCGAAATGCGGGAATAACATCAAGCTCGACGGGTGTACCGAGCTTACAGCCGATCCCCCGCTTCATATAATATAATTACGATTTGTGAATTATCAAAATGTTATTGTGGGGTAATGTCCGGCAGACCGACCTGCATTGTCTTTACCATGGCGTACGTCGTTGACAGCAGCGCATTTGAATAGACCTTCATCCGGCTCACGATTTCCGCGTCGTCGATGCGGGAAGAGTCGTCGTCAAATCGGTAGAGCGTTGGATTGCCGAACCTTCTCTCGAGCAGAAGATAGGGAGGTAAAATGAAACCGGTCGCCCGGCCTTCAATGAAGAGCGCATGCGGTGCGGCTTCGCTCGAGCGCAGATCAACGCCGAGCGTGTTGTTCACCCACACCCCGCCCAGCGCATCCATCACCGTGGCGACGATGTCCTTCTGTCCGCCCACCCGGCGGCTGACGCCGGGCGGAACCAGGCTGTCGTCGACCAGCAGCAGCGGCACATGAAACAGCGCCAGGTCAAGCTCCTTCTGCTTGTCCAGTATCACGCCGCTGTCGCCGGTCACGACCAGCAGAGTCCTTTTACCCCAGTCCGTTTGGACGATCCGGTCATAGAACCTACCCAGCGACCAGTCCGCGTAGCTGAAGGCGTTGTAGCGCCTGGCTTCCGGGTCCGACGGATCGACGCGCGGATAGGGCTTGTCCCGCGGAATAATGAACGGGCCGTGATGGCTGCCGGTCAGCAGCAGCGCCAGAAACGGCTCTTCGACCGCGTTCAGCTCCTCCAAAGCCCTGTCGAACATCACGTGGTCGGGCACGCCGAGACTCGATACCACCTCACTGGCCGGATAGTCCGGCTGACCGATGACCCGATCGAAGTCGTTGGCGACCAGAAAGCCCTGCATGTTGTCGAAGTGGGGATCATGGGTCACGAAAAACATGGAGTGGTAGCCGCGTTCCTTGAGGACGGTGGCGATACCCGAAAACCGCTGTTGTCCTTCACCGCGTTTCATCAGCGACCTGCCGGGCGGGGTCGGAAGACCGGTGACGGTGGAGAAGATGCCGGAGTAGGTGTGGCCGCCGGAGCTGTAAAACCGGCGGAACAGCAAGCCGTTCTCCGATATCCTGTCAAATTCCGGCGCCAGGTCCTTCCGGCCGCGGCAACTGCCGATGAATTCCGCGGTCAGCGATTCCATCAGGATGATAATCACGTTGTGATCGCGACCCGTCCCGCTCCCCTCCAACCGCGCCACCGGCGATCCCTCCAGCCGGTTGGATCGCTCAATCTTCAGCAGACCGCCGACCGCCGCGTAAGCCGCTTCAGGCGCCATGCCCCTGACCAGCGCCGCATCGCGCCTGCGTCCGCCGCTCTCGAGAATGCCGTCCTGCACGAACGTAAAGCAACTGTTGAGCGCGAGCTGGTTGGCGAAATTGTAAGGGCTGAAATAGGCTACACCCCACGTCAGCGGAGCTTTCACCGCCACGCGGCCGCGGATTGCCAGAAAGACCAGCGCCAGGACAAGCGGATAGAGTATTGCGAACCTCTTCAGAGAAAGCGGGGGACCGGTCCGGTCACGGAAGAGGCGGCGCGTGATGAGACGAAGCGAATACGCGAAAACCGCGGTCAGGAGCAGCCAGCCCAGCAGGGTGGGAATAACAGCAAACCACTCCCAGAGCATGCGGAAGACCAGCGCCGGGCTGTCCATCCACTCCAGAGCCAGATGATTGAGACGCGTGTTGAACTGACCGAGGAACTCGAGGTCGATCAGCTCCAACATGAAAGCCACAGCAGCCAAAGCAGTCAGATACCAGTTGCAGATTCGACGCGTCAGTGCGGACCGGGCGAGACCGATGCGCGGCAACAGTCCGATGAGTGCGACCGGCGCCACGATATAACCGGTTACAGCGAGGTCAAACCGCAGACCGACGATGAAGGATTGAACAAGGGTCAGGGGAGGAACTGCCGCCGCCAGATGGTGGTAACGAACCAAAAGCAGACCGCGCAGGATTTCAAATACAACCAGGAAAAGCGCAAATACAGCGGCAAGGAATTTTACTGCAGAAATCGGTTACCTCAGATAAGTGTGAAAATCGGGAAAACAAGGCATAAAATGCCTCTATCCAGCGTCAATCAAACAGTCGCATGCCTGCAGACAGGCGTCTCAACCTGCCGGCGGTTGTCTCGCACCCTCCTTCGACTTCACATTCCGGACGGCATGATATAGTGCTCCTTCTTGAGCGATTCGATCCACTCCTGGAAAAGCCGCTCCCTCTTTTGCATGAGGGCAAACTGCTCGATGGTCTGCCAGTCGTCCGTCAGGTTGACCTTCCTTGCCGGCAGTCTTTCGTTCAATCTGATCAGATGCACACCGTAATCCGACTCAAACGGTGCGGCGGTTTCACCCTCTGATATGGTATCAACCGCGTCGCGGAACTCCACGGGAAGATCCCTGGTTGCGATTGGTTCAAGCAGACCGCCGTTCGCGGCTGTCTCCCCGTCCGCCGAATACTTCCCGGCGATCTCCGCAAAGTCGTCGCCCGACTCGATGCGCTCCTTCAACTGCGCGGCGAGCGTCCTCACCTTGTCCCAGTCCTGTTGTGTAGGCGTGAGCTTGATGAGTATGTGCTGGGTGGAAATCCTCTCCCCCTGCCGTTCGAGCAGCTTGATTATATGCAGTCCGTACCGGCTCTCGACTATGCCGGAAATCTCGCCCGGCTCGAGCTGATAGGCGACCTCCTCGTACTCCGGCACCAGGTCGTTTCTTTCGGTGAATCCCAGGCGTCCCGCATTGCCGGCGGACGGGTCCTCGGAGTATTGCCGGGCGACCGAGTCAAAGTCCGCGCCTGCCTTGAGCAGGTCGTAGATATTCTCGATCCGCTCGCGCGCGGCCCTCTCCGCTTCAGCGGACGGCTTGACTTCCAGCAGGATATGCGACAGGATCACCCTTTCAGGGAGCTTGGGCATCTCGTCCGAATGTTCGCGGTAAAATTCGATCACCTCCGAACGCCTGACCTGGACGTGCGCCAGATGCCGCGACTTCAGCATTTCCGAGAGCAGTCCTTCCCGGACGCCTTCCCGCAGCTCGCGCTTTATCTGGCGCAGCGGACGACCGAAATACTCAACCAGTTTCCCTTCCGAACCGACCTGCTGGATAAGCCGCTTGAGCTTGCGGTCAAGCTCGCGGTTGACCACCCGATCCTCGACCGTCAACGTTTCCTCCGCCGCCCTGGCGATCAATATCTTCTGCACGATATAGGCTTCCAGCACCGAGTGTCGCAGTTCCGCCATTTTTTCAGGCGTGGGATACTGCTCGCCGCTTTCGAGCAGAAGTGTATGAACACCATAGCTGACTTCGGATTCGAGGATGATCTCGTCATCAACCATTCCGCAGATGCTGTCGATGACCTCCTCCGCATGGCCACAGGTGATACACGCCAAAGATGCGGCCGCTATCATCGTGATAAATTGCATCTTCAGCAGAGACGTCATGCTGAACGAAGTGAAGCGTCTAAACAACTGCAGAGACGTCATGCTGAACGAAGTGAAGCATCTAAACGACGATTGAATGATTCTTGTTCTCCTGTTTATAGAGCCCGAATGGGTGGGAACACATTGCGAGAGATTCAAGACGCAGATCAACGCCCACCTGTCTGCGGGCTCACTCTCCTCCGGTCACCTGGGAATCAGCCCCGGTTTCCGGAACGCTCGGCGCCCTGGATTGCGTCGACCAGTACAACTTTCCCGAATGCCTGTACTTGTCAACCAGCTTCCTGACGGCATTTTCCCTGGCATTGGCGCGAGCCTGTTCCACCAGGCGCATTTTAATCTCATCGCGAACATCTTCCAGCCCCTGCTGTTCGCCGGACTCCCGGCGGTCGATCAATTTAAAGACCCAGAAATTATCGTCGATGTGCCTGACCGTCGACACCTCGCCGACCGACATGCGCGAGACGACATCCCAGACCTCGGGAATGGTGCTGCTCCGTCCATTAAGGGCGATGCGACCGTTCTCAAGCGTACCGGCTTTGCCCGTCCAGATCCCTGCCTGACGACCGCGCTGAACGTTGGAGCGCAGCCGCTCAAGCGACCTGCGATCCTCCGAGCGCCAGTATTCGACCTCAAGATGCAGGTGGGGCCAGGTGAATTCGCTCGCATTCTGGTCGAAGTAAGTTTTGATCGCCGCGGCTGAAGGTGTGACGATCTTTTCGTATCTGGTTTCCAGTAATCTGGCTATAAGCAGGTCACGCATGATCTCGTCCAGCCGTCCCGCGACCCAGGCGTCGCTGTCAAGCCCCTGCTCAAGGGCTTCCTGGTACAGCAACTCCTCCTCCACCCAGTGACGAATGAAGGTTGAACGCGCTTCCTGAGGTATCTCCGCCTGGTTCAAGGAGGCTTCCCAGGCGGAAATCTCGCTTGCCGTCAGTTTCCTGTCTCCCACCCGGGCGACGACTTCCGACTCCCACACCTGTTGGCGGGTGCATCCCGACACGAGAAGGGACAGCAGCAGGAAAGCGATTAAACCATTTCTCATCTGTTCACTTGGACTATCGTTAAATACGCTTGCGGCGCCGGCGTTTCCCGGCTTTTACCTCACGAGTATCCTGATTCCACTCTCCGGCGAGTTGACGGCTATCCGGTCGCTCCAGGGGTTAAAGTCCGGGTTCTGGCCGAAATCGGCGATCCTCTCATCGCCCTGGCCGTCACTGTAAAGCCACAATCCGCGCCAGCTCGAGTTCGAGATGCGCATGAACGCGACCCTGGAACCCGTTCTGTCCGGCGCCGGATACTGAGCCCACTCGACGACCTTCTCGATCTGCCGGTCGTCGGCGGGATTGGTTATTCTGAATATGTTCCAGGTCAGATTGCCCGATGGATAGTTGTTTACCGCACAGAAGATGGTACTCCCGTCCGCCGACCACCTCCATCTATAGGCGCCGTCTTCGGTAATCGGCAGCGGTTCGAGCTCGGCGTCGATCAGGAACATCCTGCCGTTGATCTCGCTCTCGTTGTAGGCTATTTGCGAATTCACCGGCGAACAGGCGGGCAGATAGCCTTCATCGACAAATTGCAGATCGCCTGTTTCAATGTCAACCAGGTAAATCCCCGGAAAGCCGTTCGCGGGGTTGTCGATGCGCACCGCCACGGCAGATCCGTCGAAATACCAGCTCAGGTCTCTGCCCCGGTCGAGTGGTCGGGTGACATTGCCGTCGTCAAGGTTGACGATATATATGCCGCAGGCCTGTGATCCGGCTTCGCCCGGCGACGTAAAGCCTATCCTGTCGCCGGAGGGTGACCAGCCATAGTCCCAGTTGTGGTTGGCCGGCGTTCCCTCGATCCGCCGCGGATCGCCGCCCGGCGTCCAGATGTAGAGCCCGGGGCTCCCCTGTCTGTCGTCGCCGAAGAGTATCCGCTCGCCGTCGGGCGACCAGAGCGGCAACCGTCCGAAGTCGGTGGAGAACGACCACTCCCACTTTTCGACGGCCGAAGAGCTCGTATCACAGCCGGCAACCGCGAGAATCAACGTAATCAAAATAACATTTGCCGAGGCGGCCCATTTGTGATGGAAGACCTTCAGGCTCAACAAGGGGATGTTCACGGTTCAACTTCCCGCAGGAACCGGGCGGCCTGTTCGGGCTGCACGATGTTGATGTGGAGACCGCTCCCCCACTCAAACCCCGCCGTCTTCACCAGACGCGGGATTATCTCGATGTGCCAGTGATAATCCTGCTCCAGCGTCTTCCAGAAACCCGGGAATATCGGTTCCGCGTTGGGGTTGGGTCCGGAGTGCATGATATAGTTGTAGGGCGGATCGGAAAGCAGCGTCCTTAGTCGTCCAAGAACGTCCTTCAGGCAGTTGACGAGGCAGTGCAGCGTATGATCATTCTCCCGGTTGTAAAAGGTCTCGTGACGCGCCGGCGCTATGAACAATTCATAGGGGAATCGCGCCGCGTAATTGGCGAAAGCTACAATAGTTCCGTCGTCATAGATGATCCGCTCCCCTTCGTCCCGCTCCTTTTGGACCATATCGCAGATCATGCAGCGGTTGGTTTCAGCGAAATGCTTGAGGGTGGACATCAGCTCCATGCGGATTGTCCGAGGCGTGACCGGCGTGGCGATGATCTGGCTGTGTGGATGCAGCAGCGATGCCCCCGCTGTGGCGCCGTGGTTTTTGAATATCAGGGTATACTTGAGGCGCAGATCGTCCATGTGAACGTTCAGACGCTCGCGGTACATGGACAGGATATCGAACGCCAGGTCTGACGGAAGGTCAATGAACGACTTGTCGTGATCCGGTCCTTCAATTATGACCTCATGCGCGCCATAGCCCGGTATTGTCTCGTAAAAGCCTTCGGCGCCGAGCTCCCAGACGGCATTGGAAATCCTGAGCGCCGGATACTTGTTCTCGATGACCCGCACCCGCCATCCGGGCGTATCGGGCTCGCTATGCAACGGACGAATCGCGGCGATCTCCGGCGGCGTCTGCTGCTCCCGCCCCGCGCAGAAGGGACAATGTTCCCTGCTCACCGTAATGCTCTGTCCGGCTCCGAAATCCTGCGGTCGATGCTGCCGCTCGGTGGCGATGATAACCCATCGCTTCTGCAGCGCATCATATCTTAAGGAGGATACCATTTCTTCAGTTCGTTTCATTTTACGAAAAACAGTAATACAACCGTCATACGTCGCCTAAAGTCCGGTTGACCGCTCAATGGACAGCACCCTGAAGTGAATCTCGCCCGTCGGGATGGCCACCCGGACCTCATCGCCGACCCTCTTGCCGAGTAATCCTTTTCCTATCGGGGATTTAACGGAGATGAACCGCTTGCGCGGATCGGATTGCAGAGGATCGACGATGGTGTAGTCAGCCTTGGATCCATCACTCACATTTTCCAGCGTAACGCGGCTCAGTATGCGGACCTCATCCTTCTCGATCTTATGCTCTTCGATGATCTCGACCTTGGACAACTTCCGTTGCAGATCCGATATCCGTCGTGTTATCTTGGTGAGGTTCTCCCGCGCCGCGTCGAACTCCGCGTTCTCCGACAGATCCCCGTGTTCCCTGGCTCTTGCCAACTGCTCGGTCGCCTGAGGTCGAACTTCCATCATCAGATGTTCAAGCTCCGATCTCAGTCTTTCGAGCCCTTCACGTGACAGGTAAACCGTCTCAGTCATCAATAAAACCCTATGAACTTCCCGCCTGTTTGATCCACCTGCACAGGCCATTATACACCGCCCGCGCCAGGTCATCGTAGTATCCGGCCTGAAGCATCCTCATCTCATGATCCGGACGCATGATGTACGCTGCTTCGATCAACACGGCAGGCATTGCGGTCGGTCTGACCAGCGCCAGATTGTTATAGTATACACCTTCATCGTAAAAACGCAACCGTTTGACCAGCTCTTTCTGTATGGATTGCGTTAAAATCCTGCTCTGCGGTCGATAATAGTAGCTTCCGGTTCCGATATCACCGAACGGATTGACGCCGTCGGGAAGGGCATTATGGTGCAGGCTGATGAGCAGATCGGCTCCGGCTTCCTCGGCGATCCCGATCCGTTCAACCAGGCCGACCGGACTGTCATCCGACCGGGTCAGGACGACCTTCGCTCCCTTCCTTCGCAGCAGTTGCGCCAGCTTCAGGGCAGCCCGGAGATTGGCTTCCTTCTCGGTCAGTCCCGTTGGACCGATGGCGCCGAAATCATCACCGCCGTGCCCCGGGTCAAGCGCGATCACCAGACCTCCCACACCGTGATCGAGCGCCGGCGGCTTGCGCACCATCAGCGTCAAAGCGCCCTCACTCCAGACGGTCTTGTACCCCCAGCAGGGCGTCGAAAGCGAGACCTCGATCCTGACCACGCCGTCAGCCGGCTGATCCCAGGTCACCTCCCTGACCGGTTCGGTCTCGGGCGCGTAGTCGATCCTGTCGATGTGCGAGATGATATTGTAAAGCTCGAGTATTATCCTGTCCGGATCGGTCGATTCCCAGGCGCGGAACAGGACCTTGCGATGCACCGGCAGTGTAATCTTCACCCATTTGCCGGCGGGTTCCACCGATCCCCTCCATAAGACCGGCGGTTTCAGCGTCGCTGCGGGACCGGCGTCGCTCACAAACCTGCCGCTTATCCAGACGGCGCGGCAGTCCGCGAGCGGCAGCCTGTAATATCCCCTGCGCCAATCCACCGACAGCGCAACTGTTCCCGGCGCCGGGAAGACGTAGTAGGCTCCGTCAGGATCGGTCCGGGCGACACCACCGGTCAGCTCCAGCAGCCTGGGAAAAGAGAGCCCCGGATCGACGGGCGGTTCGGCGGGCGGATACGCGTCGAACGGCAGATCCAGCCGGGCGACGTCGACATCGTGAATCGCCTGCAGATCATAGCACCTGCCATCCCAGTCGACCGGAAGAAAGGCGAGAAAGGCGCCGTTTTCGTAAAGGGGGACCGGATGGTGGTTTATGAACAGGCGCGCATCGGGCGGTTCGACCGAACCGAAGATGAAATTGCTGTCCACACGGGCTATGTGCGCGATGCTGTCACCCTTCATCGGGCGGGGATAGACGACATTGATCTCCGGCGTGACCGAGATGACCAGGCACGCCTGCACCAGGATGACAACGGCGGAAGCTGAAATCATCTTTCCCCGCGTGTCCTGATGAACAACAGCCTCACGCCTTCAAGCACCAGGTCGGCATGAATCCGCTGGAAATTGCGGCTGCGCGAGGCAAACGCTTCCACGATACCGCCGGTGGCGATCACCTTCGGTTTGCCGGTCAGCTCCGCACTGATCCGGTCGATCAGGCTGTCAACCATATCGACGATTCCCCAGGTGATACCGGTGCGGATGGCATGGTCGCTGCTCACGCCGATAATCGTGTCCGGGAACTTCAGCGAGACCTGCGGCAGCCGGGCGGTACGACTGTGCAGTATCTGCGCCGCGGCGCGCGGTCCGGGCAGGATCACGCCGCCCAGATAGGCGCCATCCTTGTCGACCACGTCCAGCGTGACCGCGGTTCCGAAATCAACTACGATCAACGGACCGCCGTAATGATGATATCCGGCGTATGCGTTGCACAGTCGGTCGGCGCCGATCTGCTGCGGTTCAGTGTACCTGACCTCGAGAAAGGGGCAGGTTTCAATCGAGATTACAAGCGGGGTCCGGTCGAAGCGCGACTGCGCCATCTTCAGAAAGCTGCGGGTTTGATCCGGCACAACCGAGGCAAGCGCCATGGCTGAAAGAACGGACGGATCGACATCGGCCTGGCGGCAGAAGAAGACGATCGACTGCCAGCACTCGTCAGGAGTCCGGTCTGTCCGGCTGGACAAACGCCAGGTGGTGACCAGCCGGTCCTCGTCGTACAAGCCGCATTCGAGCGTTGTGTTGCCTATATCCACCGCCAACAGAAATCCACTCAACATACATCCCCGCTGTAAATTATCCTTACCTGACCGTTCGGTAATCCGAGTTTAATGGCTCCGTCCCCGTTCAGACCGACGCAGATCCCTGATATCACCGCGTCCGCCACCTTAATCTCCAGCCTCTGACCCTCGATTCCGGAGCGCTCCAACCAGGCCGGCGCGATCCAGCTCGATCCATCCGCGAGCAGCCTGTTATAGTACATCTCAATTGATGAAACCATATCCTTGAGAAGCTGCGCGCGTCGATGTTCCGTGCCGGTCATAATATATAGTGAAGTGGCGGCGCTCCGCAAGACCTGGGGGAAATCGGTCAGTGATTGATTCACGTTGACGCCCGCGCCGACCACGGCGAAACCGCGACCGGAACCGTCCACCCCGGCATCGGACAGTATCCCGCACAGCTTTCGGTTTCCGACCATCAGGTCGTTGGGCCACTTCAGGCGCAGAGCCCGGATGTACCGCTCCGCATCCGGGACGGTTCGCCGGAGGTATTCGCCCAGCCCGTCCTGCACCCCGAGCGAGACCATGAGACCCATCAACTGCAGATGTTCGGCGGGCGTTCCCGGAAAGAGCAGAACGGAGAAGAGCAGCGATTTCCCGGGCGGCGATTCCCAGCTTCTGTCCAGCCTTCCGCGACCGGCGGTCTGGTGTTCGGCGAGCAGGATGTCACCTTCCACGGCGGCCCCGGTCTCAGCCTCGGCCTTGAGGATATCGTTGGTTGAGGTAACCACGGGCAGGACGCGGATTCTTCTTCCGACAAGCGCCGCGCCGCAGGTTGTGAAGTCGTCCACGGCGGTCAAGTATTCACCGACATCGTCAACCGGCTGTCCGCGAGCTCCTTGCCGGCCTGTTCCTCAAAGCAGACGACCATCAGCGGACATTCCTTTTCGTCGGAGTCCGCGTGGGTTTGAGCGTAGATGGTGTTGACCGCATTGGCCACGTTGCCGAAGACATGGCTCTCGCCGATTTTCTCGTACAGATGGGTGCGTTTCAGCACATCCCTGACCTGGTCGTTCACGCCGGTGAGCGAGATATCGTATCCCGCCTCGCGCACCCTCTCAACAATCTTCAGCAGCATCTCCTCGCCGGAGGAATCAATTTCGTTCATACCGTTGCAGACCAGCAGGATATGCTTCAGCTCGGGCATGTTGGAGATCACCCGCAGCACGGTCTCTTCGAGGAAGCTGACATTGGCGAAGAAGAGTGAATTGTTGTACCGTATGACCGCAATATGTTTACACCGTTTAAGCCCCAGGCGCGCCGAGGAGCGGAAGGTGCCGTCGATGTAACGTGACAGCAGGGCTATATCGGGCTTTATGTTTCGAAACAGGTAATGTCCCAGCGACAGCGTTACGCCGATCATTATGCCCTTGTCGAGGTGGGGAGCGAAGGCGAGGGTGGTTACAAAGCTGATCACCGCGATGACGCCGTCATATCTCTGCGCCCTCCAGGCATGGATAAACCCCCTGATGTTCAGCAGGCCGATCACCGCCATCATGATCACCGCCGCCAGTACGGACTGGGGCAGATGGTACAGAAGCGGCGTCAGGAACAGCAGTGTAATCACCACCGCGATACTGCTGAATACGCTTGACATTCCGGTTACCGCGCCGGCCTGGAGGTTGACGGCTGACCGGGAGAAGGAGCCGGAAACGGGATAGCTTTGACCGAAGGAGCCCACGATATTCGCCAGCCCCTGTCCGATCAACTCCTGGTCGGGGTTCAGACGCTGCCCGGTTTTGGAAGCCATTGCCTTGGCAATGGAAATCGCCTCCATGAAACCGAGCAGGGAGATGATGACCGCCATGCTGAACAGATCGAGTATCACCTGAAGGTTTATCTTCGGTACGGTCAGGCTCGGCAGTCCCTGCGGTATTTTACCCACCACGGCGCCGCCGCCGACCATTGTTACATCTTCCGTATCCAGAGGCTGGTTGCCCAGCTTCAGCCGCCACTTGTGCTTGTCCCGCCGCACGCCGGGCGGCACCTCATCCCTGAGATAGAATTCAAGCCGGTTCGACGCGACCGCAACCCCGCTGAAAGCAAAGCTCCTGAGTTCAGCGCGGACGTTACAAATCTCCTCCTTCAATTCGCTGATCTTCAGATCGCACAGCGCTATTTCATGATGGAGATGAAGCACTTTCTCTGATTGCCCGCCTTTTTCACCCGCCACCTCCTTAAGCCTCTTCTTGGCTGCGACCTTCTCCATTACTGTGGAATTGATCTCATCCAAGCACCGGTTCAGCCTGACGACCTTGTTTCGCACCCTGACCGACTTGATCGAGTCAAGGTCGGTGCTGTAATTATTTTCAAAGCCGATCGCCCAGGATATGATCGTCGTGACAACGACGGCCGCGAGAACGTTGGGCAGGCGCGGGTTCAGCTTCTTCATGCCGTACATGATCAGGAAGGCCAGCACCGCCAGCGCCAGTGTGAGCCAATGGGTGGACATGTAAGCCGCCTTGATCACGTTGAGCACGGTCTGGTAATGGTGTTCCGCTTTGTCGACTTCAACACCGAACAGCTTGGACAGTTGGGAGGTGGCGATGATCAGCGCCGCGGCATTGGTGAAACCGTTGACGACGGGGTGAGAGAGGAAATTCACGATTATGCCGAGCCTCAACACTCCCAGGGCAAGCTGGAACATCCCGACAATGAGAGACAGCAGGATTGCATAGGCGATGAAGGATTCGCTGCCTGCCGTAGCCAACGGTTCGAGCGCGGTGGCGGTCATCAGCGAGACGACAGCCACGGGACCGGTGGCCAACTGGAAGCTCGAGCCGAACAGCGCCGCGATTACAGGCGGCAGGAAGGCTGCGTACAGGCCATAATAGGACGGCAGCCCGGCAAGCTGCGCGTAGGCCATTGATTGTGGTATGAGCACCAGCGCGACGGTCAGACCGGCTACGAAATCAACGCGGAAGGTTTTACCGGAGTAATGATCGAACCATTTCAGAAAAGGGAAGATGCCGGTCAGCAGCTGGGGAATGGCGCCTCTCAACCGGGATGACTCGATATACTGGGATTCCTTGACAGCCATGCAGCTGGTTACTCCTCCTCCACCGATGTTGCTCTGACAAACCATCAAAAGATAGATATTCGACGCCTTACAGTCAAGCGATGACGGACTGCCGGACAGAATCTGCGCATTTATTACGGGGAGCAGCTTATGTTGGCATTTCCACATGTCATTCTGAACGAAGTGAAGAATCTCGCTTGTCAGGATTGAGACCCTTCACTGCGTTCAGGGTGACTATAGACGTTCAGGGTGACAATACAACCATAATTCACCCCCGTTACCGAGAGCCCGGCATGATTCGACCGCGGGAAACTATCGGGACGACTTCAGCCGCGTCCATCAGTCCAAGATTTTAGCCGGCGAACCTGCTTTGCCGCATTCGCCTGTTAGGAAGTTCCGACTGTCGAATATATATTGACAGGTTAAATTATTGTGATTGTTACATAAAACCTGTAATTTCATGCGGGTTTATCAGGAAGCCGCGGAATTTCTCGTCATTGTCCCAGGAATCCCTGACTGGAAGGGGCCGGGCTGCCTGTTGCCAGACAATGCAAACCCGGGGGGGTGTCCGAGGCTTCGCATCTTCAACTGACAAGGTACTTCGATCAAATGCGCCTACCGCCGAACAGGGAACTGTCCGCCGAAGTCTGGAAACTTGCGGGACCCGTGGTCGTCGGTATGATATCCCAGACGCTGATGAACGTCGTCGACACGGCGATGGTCGGTCGAATCGGCGCGGTCGCGCTGGCGGCGACCGGACTTGGCGGCCTGCTGTCCTGGATGATATTAGGCAGCCTGGGCGGATTGAACATGGGCGTCCAGGCTATCACCGCCCGCCGCTTCGGGGAGGGCAATCATCGGGATGCCGGGCGGGTGCTGGACAACGGGATCCTGATCGCCGTCGTCGCCGGTGGGATATGTACGCTGTTCATCTCGCTGGGCATGAGCAGGCTGTTCCGCTTCTTCTCCGACGACCAGGCGGTCGTGGCGGCTGGCAGCGGGTATCTTTACTACCGGCTGCTCAGCGGCCTGCCGTTCCTGATTGTCACGGCGCATCGCGGCTTCTTCAACGGAATCGGCAGGACAAATCTGCACATGAGGGTGGTGATCGTCGCCAACGTCTTCAACGTCTGTTTCAACTACCTGTTGATCTTCGGCAGGTTCGGTTTCCCGCGCATGGAAGCCGCCGGTGCCGGGCTCGGCACAACGCTCGCCAACGTCGTCGGGATGCTTTTCTTCATTGCCATCGCCCTGAAAGCGCGGCGGCGGAGGCAGTTCAAGTATTATCAACCCGGCAACATCGACCTGAGCGCATGTGGAGGAATAGTCCGGCTGGCGGTACCTTCCGGGCTGCAGGTGCTGATCTCGATGGCCGGTTACGCCGTCTTCAACGCGATCATCGCCCGGATCGGCACGATTGAGCTGGCGTCCACCAACGTATGCATTACGATCTGGTCAGTGGCGTTCATGCCCGGGATGGGGATCGGCGTCGCCGCGGCGACGCTGATCGGGCAGAAGCTGGGTGAAGGAAAGCCGGCCAGAGCGGCAGAGTACGGATGGGAATCCGTTCGGCTCGGCACCATCGTATTGGGGAGTATCGGCGTCCTGTTTCTGACCATCCCCGGGCAGATATTTGAGATATTTACCGAAGATATGGCGGTGATCGCCTCGGGGAAAACACCGCTGCGCATCCTGGGGCTCGTTCAGATCTTCGACGCGACCGGCATGGTGATGAGCCAGGCTCTGCAGGGCGCCGGCATGAATTGCTGGGTCATGTTCGCCGAGATTGCGACCAACTGGGGGTTCTTCATCCCGGGAACACTGCTGGTTGTGTTCGTGTTCAAACTGGGGCTGAACGCCGCCTGGGTGGTATTGGCGCTCTACCTGATCATATTCGGGCTGACGGTGACCCTTAAGTTCGCCGGGGGAAAGTGGAAGACGATGAAGGTGTGAAGGATGCAGCAGCGGGCAGGTAAAGGCAGACTGCAGGACCAATCCTCTACATCCGCCTAATCCATCTCCAATCAGAAGAAACCCGACCTGCGTGCACAGGTCGGGTTTCTTGAACTTCAGGAGTCAGACTTTAGGAGCGCTCCCGAACAATACTATTACCTACTTGAGTAAAAAAGCGTATGAAAGATGCTGTCATTCCCGCGAAGGCGGGAATCCAGGCAACTTACGTAATATCAAATGCTTATCTGGATTCCCGCCTTCGCGGGAATG
>JALGVR010000034.1 GCA_025774605.1 bacterium
GATGGATTGATTTTTTTACGTTCGGAATCTTCCTGTTAATGGGGATTGATTCTTTACAGAACCCCCCCTTTGTCCCCCCCTACTGGCGTAGGGGGGGAAGGGGAGAAGATCTTTGATGAGGCTGAAACCCGCGGAGGCGATGAGGATGGATTGATTTTTTTACGTTCGGAATCTTCTTGTTAATAGGGATTGATGCTTTACAGAACCCCCCCTTATGTCCCCCCCTACTGGCGTAGGGGGGGAAGGGGAGGAGATCGTTAAGGTTCACTATTAACCGCACCTCTTAATAATATTCCCAAAACTGGGCAGGAGGAATTATGGTTACTTCATTTTAAGCAAGGTTTTATGACAGTTAATGATGCCCACAAGCGCGTCTGCCCCTGGCGGCATGCGTACCTGTTCGACAATCCGCTGCGAAGGCTGGCTCATAACCGCCGCAAGCTGTTCTCACCCTATCTGAAGCCGGGCATGACCGCCGCCGACATCGGTTGCGGCATGGGATTTTCAGCTATCGGGATGGCGAAGATCGTCGGACCGGGCGGGCGGGTGATCGCCGCTGACTTGCAGCCGGAGATGCTTAACGTCACCATGAAACGGGCGAAAAGAGCCGGCGTTGACGGGATCATTCACCCGCATCAGTGCCGGGCGGACAGCATCGGCATCGAGGATGAGCTCGACTTCGCCGTAACCTTCTGGGTGGTTCACGAGGTTCCGGATGCGAAACGATTCCTCGCTGAGCTGCAGTCGATCCTCAAACCGGGCGGTTACTACATGTTGATCGAACCGGCGCATCATGTCCCGGAGGAGACGATCAGGCTTTACGTTGAAACAGCCGAAAAAACGGGTATGAAATTGATCGATCAGCCGAAGGTCCGCTTCAGCAAGGCGGCTGTGTTTGCAAATGAGTAGCAGATTCAATCTTTCACCAAGGGGTGCCAATTTGATGAAAACCCTGTTTTTATCGACGGCTTTCTTCCTGTCCGTCGCCGGTGGATATGCGCAGGAGTCCGCCGAGGAGTGGCTGGCGAAGGTCGACCGGCAGATGTTCTTTCGTTCAGCCGAATACACGGCGAAGATGATCATCCATATGCCGGGCGGGTCGGAGCGTGTTTTTCGCCTGAAGGGCAAGGTGGTCGGTGACAAGTTCGCCCTGCTCGAGTTTACCGATCCGCCGCGCCAGAAGGGCACACGTTACCTGAAGCGGGATGACAATCTCTGGATCTACTTCCCGCGCCAGGACCGCACCATGCAGATACAGGGTCACATGCTGCGACGGGGCGTCCAGGGCGGCGATCTCTCGTTTGAAGACATGACGGAAAGCTCCAGCCTGCTTGAGAATTATACGCCTGAAGTCACCGCCCGGACTGACACGACCGTCACCATACTGCTGAAATCGCACGATATGACAGTCAGTTACCCTTTCAAGGAGCTGTTGATCGACAGACACACCGCTCTGCCGATAAGGATCATAAACGGCGGCGTGGGCAACAAACCGATCAAGGAAATCATAACCCTGAAGACCAGGCGGTTCGGCAGCCGCATCTATCCCGTGGTGTCGGAGATCCGCAGCCTGCTGGTGGATGATAAATGGACGAGGTTCGAGATCGAAGATATGAAGTTCGGGATGAAATTCCCTGAAGATATGTTCACCAAGCGGGAGCTTTGAGTGGCGTAAAGGTCTCCTATGGTAAAAATATCGAGGGTATTAACTTAGTCGTGATAAAGCCAATCCGTCATTGCGAGGAACGTAGTGACGAAGCAATCTCTTCATAGTAAGCCATTGAGATTGCTTCGCTTCGCTCGCAATGACAACGCGGAGGGCGGACGGGTATGTCCGCCCTCCAGGATACGTGTCGGATGGAGTAAATCCCCTTATTCCGCAACCTTCCGGAGTATCGCACCGGATGCGAAGCCGGCGCCGAACGCCACATCCACCTCCGTATTGCCGCGATGCTTACCCAGGTTGTCAATGTATCCTATCGGTATGGAAGCCGCTGAAGTGTTGCCGTAGTTTTTTACGCCGTCCGAGTAAACCTTGTCGGGCGTGAGCTTTAATGCTTCCCCGACCGCCCGCACAATGCGCAGGTTCGCCTGATGCGGGTAAACATAATCGATGTCGGCTTCGGTCAGTTGTTGACCATTCGCCCGGTTGTACCTCTCGATCACCATTCTCACATCGGAGACCATCGTCCTGACCGCAACCGCGAACACCTTCGGTCCCTCCATTCTCAGGTAGGGATAGTTGGTGACTTCGAGCCGTTGAAACCGCATCTCCCGCTGATCGGTAAGCGGCACGTGCATAAATTTATCAAGTTCGAGCAGCCCGGCATATTTGCCCTGGGTGCGGGTGTAGGTTGCCAGTATTTCACCTGAGGCGACCGGTCCGATCACCGCCGCGCCGGCTCCGTCGCCGAACAGCACGCAGGTGCTGCGGTCAGAATAATCGGTGACTATCGACATCCCCTCCGTACCGACCGCCAAGCCGTAGGACTTCTTTCCGAAAGCCATCCACTCGAAGTTCAGGCGGTTGAATATCTCCTCGACGGAGAATATGAAACTGGAGCATCCCGCCGATATGTCCGCCGCGCTGGCGTCGGGTATCCCCAATGCCTCCTGCACGAGCGAAGAAAGCGACGGAAACCGCATGTGTGTGTTGACACCGATGCGAACGACGCTGATCCGGCGCGCATCTATTCCGGCATTCTCGATTGCACTCTTCGCCGCAGCCACCGCCATTGACTCCAGGCTTTCACCGGGACCCATGATGCGCCGGGTCCTGATGCCGGTGCGCTGAACGATCCATTCGTCAGATGTATCTACAATCTGTTCGAGACGGGCGTTCGTCAGTATGTTCTCCGGCAGGTAACGCCCCAGCCCGACATATCCGATCTTTATTCTTTCCGGCATACGCCGTTCATTCCCCTGATTAGCCCCCCGCTTACGAAATTGACAAATAAGCCGTTAATTTATGATTTTCAACTCCCAATAACAAGGAGCGCGGCGACTATATGGGCATAACATAACATCCAACCGCAACGTTCAGTTGTCAAGCGGCGCCGCCTGGAGGGGGAGTTCCCCGTCCGCCCAAAACCGCCGACAATACAACCTGCCCGGGCGGACGGGAACGTCCGCCCTCCGGGATATACTGTTAATGGATCAACCCCTGATTGTGATCCTCACTTCGAAGCCGAAATCCTGCGATTGCGTCCTGCCGCGTATCTGTGATTCCTGGACGGCATACTCGTAGTGGAAGCTGCCCGTCACCATGTTGGAAAACTTATAGTCTATCGAAGGCCTGAGAGACCACGATTTATCCTCGCGATCCGGGTCGTCCTTGTTGAACCTGGCGTTGTTTGCGGAACTCTCGGCCCTGCTGTTGCGGTTTTCATAGGTTAACGAGAAGCTCGTCTGGTTCTTCAACCGGCGGTTCTTGAAGGGCCAGACCGGGATCGGAATACGGAACCCCTTGCGGGTCGTATAGCCGCCGCGAAGTCGAAACTCCCGCGAGTAGTTCTTCGTCTTGCGCTTGCCGATCCTCTGGTCGGTGACGGTCTGGTTGATGGTCAGGCTGGCGTCACTGCTGATCCCCCCCTTCCAGCTGATCGACAATCCGATCAAGGGGGCGAAGTTCTTCTCGTAGTCCACGCTCTGGGTCACCCTTGCCGAATCGTTGATCGACTTGGTCCAACTCTCGCGCGATTGACCGCTGAACGAATTGTTCAACGAAACCGAAGTGGCCAGCCTGTTCAGTACCGGGAGCCTCTCCCAGCCGGACCAGTTGATCGACCAGTTCAACGCCGGAATCGACTTGATGGTTATCCCGTCAGAGTCGAAGTACTGCCAGACGGTCCTCGTATAGCCGCCGGATTCGCTCTGACTCTTCGAATATGTAGAACCAAAATCATAGCTCATGCGCGTTACGTTGAGATTCTGAGTGATGTCGAGGCCCGAACTGAACGAATGCTGGATCGTGTTCGAATAGGAATCGGTGTAGGTGAAACCGGGCGCCTTTCGCAGACCGGGATCACGAGTCAACCCCAGCCTGTACTTCCAGTTCGCCTGACCGAAACTCACCGCCGGATTGCGGATGTTATTGCTCCGAGTGTAGCTCCAGCTTATATCGTGCAGGCGCGTCAAGACCGCTTTGACAAGCAACAACGGATCGCGTGACGGCGCCGGGGGCTTCTCCTTCTCCACCCTGGCGCTGTCCGCCGCCAGGCTGTCCGGGATCGTCTCGCCAGGGATGACCTCTCCCTTCGCCGCGGTACCCGTTCCGGGCATTGGAGGCGGTGATTGGATTCCCTTCCCCCGTTCCCAGGGCGGCGGACCACCGCCTCCGGATCCTGTGGATTCACCGCTCCCGCCCGAGGGAGGCGACCCGAGGTTGTCCCAGTCTCCACCGTAGGGAGGTATATCACCACCGGTCGGAGCACCGCCGGCTTTCCCGCCCTCCCGCCAGGAGCGCAATATCTGTGGCAACCGCAGCGTGAAATTGGTGGACAGGGTGCTGCTCAGGCTGACATCACGGTTGCCCGGGCCGTAGTTTGCCTGCGACCAGCTCCAGTTGTAGCGCGGGCTGTAATTGGAGGAAATGCCGAGCCAGCTTACAAAGTTGGGTGAAAAGTTGACGGAGAGATTCTGACTGAATCTATTGTCAATGAAATATGAGCCGAACGCTTTCCAGAACAGTCTATCCTTGATGCCTTCAATATCCCTCTCCAGGTCATCCTCCCACCTGGTGCTGTCGAAATACTCCGTGGTGTCGGAATCATGCACCCAGTAATCGAGGCTGTCGAGCTCCGAGAGGTTGAGGGCTACATAGTAGCGGGCGGAGTCGCTGCGCACGCGATCGGCCTCGACGGACTGGGAAAAGTCAAAGGACAACGAGCTGACCGGTCTGAATCCGATCCCCCAGCGGCGGTCGGTGTTGAGACGATAGTCCTCAACTTCGTCCGGTCTGTTCCATTTTCGCTCCTGGCCCATGTTTTCAACCGCTCCCACACCGGCGCTGAAACTGGTGGGGAGAGGCGTCAACCGGCTCTGGGAGACCTTTCCCAACAACGGCAGGTTTTCCGCCCAGCTCAGCCAGGAGAGCTCGACCGGCCTGTCGAACGACAGGTTGTACTCAAGATTTCCATTCATCTTCCTGCTATTCCTGTACATAGAACTTGAAGACGTGGAATAGCTCCTGCTGTAACTCAGATCCCTTAAGCTTATGCGCTCCACCGTGTAACGTGTAAACGGGTTGTCGGACAGCTTATTCTTGATCGCCCTGAAAGAATAGGAAAATGACTTGGATGTCGCTATCTGTCTGTCAACCGGTCCCTGGAAGAGGGAATCGTCCCGGTAACGATTGTTGTTCTTCAGGTTTTCGAGGAAAATCGACCAGATATCGATCCGTTTATCGGTCAGAGACGACAGCAGAACGTCGCCGTCGGTCTGGTATTTGGGGACCTCGACATCCTGCTTGAAGCTGGCGTTCAGGGGCAGGCTTAAAGCCAACTGGGGGTCAAAGAGCGCATCAAGCTTGAAGCCGGCGGTCACCCGACCCGAAAGATTATCCTTGTTGGAACCGATTCTTTTGCTTATGCCGTGGAAATCCGACTGGGTCTGTTTGACATCGGCATGCAGCGTCAGAATATCCCGGGCGACCTTGAGATCAACCGATCCGGTCGCCGCCCAACCCGGATCCTTCTGGATGTCGGAAACGCGCAGTTCATCGAACCAGACCTCGACGCCGTCCTGCGCGTAGATGTCCTGTCCATGGTTCTTCAATCCGAGGGAGAAGAAACTGATATCCCTTAGAGACGGCGTCCCCTCAACCCTGATCACACCCCCGTCCGGCAGCACATCGTACGTGCGCAGCGAGTCCTTCTGCCGCAGGAAATTCAGCGAGGTCAGCCGGTCGAAGTCGATCACCACCTCGTTGCCCTCCCAGCCGGGCTTCAACCGCCGCGAATACTCGTAGTAGCGCTGCTTGGGATCGTTGCCGAAGCGAAGGAACATCTCAAGGTCGCGATCGTTGCCAGCCAGTCTATCCTTCAGGTGAACGAACATCTTAAGCTGGCGGTATTCGATCAGGCTCATCTTCTGGTGATGAGACAGCAGTTTCTGGACTTCTCCGGTCTCCCCGCGGTGCAGCCGGTTCACCTTCAACACCAGCGATTGCTCTTTCGACCTGAGATTGGTCACCGGATCCAGCTCGCCCGACACACCCGGAGGCGTGGTATAATCGAGATTATCGTCGGTGTTGACAACGGACACACTGACCGGGTCCATCATGCCGCCTCTTCCGTCGGGCACCTCCACTTCGAGCCATTCATTACCGACGATGTCGATCTGCGCCAGCATCAGGGAGACGGGGTGTGTGAAGCCTGTGAACCAGATTCGGGCGTAATCGAGCGAGGTCATCAACGGCTTGCCCACGACCAGGGTATCCTTCAGCGGGATCCGGTAGAGCCGCCATCCCTTGGGATTGCCGAGACCGCCGACGATGTATGGATTGTTGTCGCCCTCGGACAGGTCGATCCGGTAGCGGAAGAAGTCGTTGGCGCGGTCGGTATAGGAGTCGCTGTTCAGGTCCTCCGTATCCGGATAACGGCCGCCCTCATCCTCCATATTGCCCTCGGTGCCGTTGATGTGGCTGTAGTCCTGGCGGTTATCATGGTGGTAATACCAGTCATCGTAGGAGGGCAGCATCACACCGTCGCCGTTGATGTCGACCATATCGGTTGGATCGCCGCCCGCCAGCGTATCGATGCCGGTGTCCTCGTCCCGACTGACAACGCCGTTGCCGATGGTCTTGTTCTCCATCGGACGGTCTTCCGTGTTGAGCCTGTTGTCAGGGATAACGTCCTCGGAAATACGTCCCAGGTCAACGTACATGACCCCGCGGTTGGCATTGCCGCGGTTGATCCAGATCTCGAGGTACTTGGATTCCGACTGGTCGGCATACCCTGAACCAAGGTAACGCATAATACCGCCCCAGTACTGCTCGGGAGGTGTTGGATCCCCGTCCACGGGCCCCGCTGCGCCCCATTCGTTCCACCACGGCTGAAACTCGATCTTCATCACCGGAACCTTGGACGCCTGCGCCTGTACTTCCCTTTCGGGCCAGATGTCGGTAATGTTGATCTGGTCCCAGGGATTGTACCAGATTATCCTGCCCCGCTTCTTCACCCAGGTTCCCCGCCCCCGGTCGTCATACTCCGGGAAACTTGCTGATGTCCACTGCCGGCGGGTGATTCCCAGCGGTGTGATCCGCTTGATCGACTCGAAGTCATCTATGTACGCCACGCCGTTATAATCGCCCGTGGACGGCGAGTTGAGGCTGTTCGGCTCCGGGAAGACCTGCGCCAGTTCGGCCTTGACCGAGAAGATCGACGGTTCGTCGGTTTCGATCAACGGCAGCCAGTCGACAGCCCTGGTCAGGAAATAGGGTTTGAACTGGAGGTTCGCGTCGATATCCCATATCGAGTTCCGGATCGGCTCGCCGCCGACGCGCACGCGCCTGTCGAGCGTCTTCTGATTGTGGTGCATGAAGGTTGCGCCGATGTGGGAGTTCTCCCACAGCTCATACTCCGCCCGCAGTCCAAGCAGCGTTTTGGTGTCAAGCTGAAACAGCGCCGCATTCTCGTACTTGATCTCAACATCGGCGTCGGCCGTAAGCGCCTGGGTGCGCAGGATCGTCACCTCGCCGCTGATATAGTCGACCGTGTAATCAGTGCCCTCCTGCAGGCGCTGTCCATTCATGATGACTTCAACAGAACCTTTAAGGACGTTAAAACCAAGCGAATACGTATTGCTGACGCTCTGGTATTCCAGCTCTATTTGAAAGTCGCTGACGACCCGGCTCAGCTCCCGCCTGGTCTTGGTGTAGATGTCCGGGCTGAGATACCTTGCCGAATCGAGTTCCACCCTGATCTCTTCACCGCCCTTGAACCAACCCTCCGGATAGAAGGGATTCAGATCCGGAAAGGTAAGCTCGCCCCTCTCGAAATCGATGAACACCTCGTCAATCTGCCCGTCCGGTCGATTTGAACCGGCTTCGACGCCGTACCAGTCCAGTCCGAATATCTGGATGAACGGGATCACCCCCTTGTCAAGATAGTCTGCCGATTCGACCCTCTTGCCGTCCTCCTCCTCGGAGGGAAACGTCAGCCGCCCTTCAAATCCATCGCGCGAGATGTTCGTAGCCTTCAGCGAATAGACGTTGCGCCACATCAGCTTCCAGGTCGAATCGGTGGGTTGGGGATTCTTCGGCTTCAGCAGCTTGAATATATTGTCCTCGAGGTTCGAGGGCACCAGCGTGCCGACCGTGTCTGTTCTGGTGGCGTAGGCAACAGCGAGAATTGCATCATCATCGATACCGGTGTTGAGCCTTACATAACCCAGTTGGTTGAAGATGTCATAGTCCGACCCTTCCCGCAGCATCTCGAAATTGCCCTTCTGCTGCTGCTGAGCGTCCGGGTTGTCCGGATCGAAATTCGGGTCATCCGGGTCGTAAAGCGCCCAGCCTGGAAACAGAGCGACGTCAGCGTCGGGCCTGGAGATGGATCGATACAGATAGATCTGTTCTATCTGCTTGTCCTCGGGCACGGCAATGTGATCGAGGAATTCGGTGCGATGCCTGTAATTCTCACGGTAGAGATCATCGAGGAAGAAATACTTGTTGGCGATGTAGTCGTAAGGCGGAATTGTCTTCTTCCCGCTGGATTGAGCGCCCCCCTCGATTTTGATCTCGTTTTTCTCGCCCTTCTCGAGACTGGCGACCGTGGTCAGTTTCAGCGCGCCGAGCTTGGATACGGTCTTGAAACCAAACAGGCCGTGATGACTGCCCGATCCGGAAACCAGGCTGGCGCCGCCCAGTGACATGTTCACGTTTCCCGCTTCGAATGACTGCAGGATCTCGTCGTCGTACCCCTTGTAACGGATGCTGAGGTTGTTCTCAAAATCGAACAGCCTCTCCGAGTTCTGGTTTATGTCGACGCTGACCTTTTCACCGACCTTGCCCTTGATGACGAACGACTGTGTCTGGTTGACGTTGAACTGGTAGTTGGTCGGGTTCTCAAGTTCCTGCTGCTGCTGATCCTTTTTCTCCACCCTCAGGTCGCCGGATACCGAGATGTTGCCGGACACCGACAGGCCGATGTTCGACCCGCCGAAGATGCGCTGCGCCCGTTTGGATTTGAAGACCGGAATGGAGATGTTGATCCCCTCGCTTGCCGATTCGGTCTTCTTCGGCAGCCTGCGCAGAACGGACTGACGACGCGACTCGCGATCGGCTGACTGGATCGCACGCTCAAGATAGACCTCCCTGGTCATGGCGCCGGAAACCGGCAGCTCCGAACCACTGAGCCTCCGGTTCAACACTACATACTGGGTGGCGGTGTCAAGTTCGGCGGTTATGTCAAGCGGTATGTCAACCAGGTATATTCGGGTCGGATGATACGGCAGTGCATCCTCAACGCCCGTTTCGCCCTCCTCCTCAACCGCCGGCTCACCAATAGAAGGCTGTTCGACGGACACGCCGGCAGTCGAGGCGCCCGCGGTCGCTGTTGCAGCCGCGCCGGTATCGCCGGTTGCTGGAGGTTTGTCCGGCTGTGCCGGTTTGGAGCTGTCCGGTTCAGCGGGAGCTTCAGGTGAGGTTGTGATGGAAGACGGAGATGCAACAGGAGGCGCCGCGTGCAGTGAGTCCAGCCGCGCCGCATCGGTTTCGACTTTCCCGCCGGTAACACAGCTGTCCGATGCAGAGCTGTCCCACAGCGTACTCGAGAGACCATATGTGGGAGGAAAACGGGTCGGATCTATCAACCGTTCCGCGGTATAGATGCGACGATAGCCGACAGAACCCTGAGCGCCGCGTACACCCACCGTAACTGCAATCATCGATAAAACAACATACAACAATACGGCAGACCGGTTGATACCGGTATACCCGGCAAGGCGCACATTTCCGCGCCGGTTTCTCCTCCTTACCGGAGAATGCACTTTAAGTATTCCTGTCCCTTCTTTTAATTAAAGTGTTATCAAATGTCCGGTAAGGTTCCTCCTCTGTTTGAACGGGATATGACTTTCAGCGTAATTTAACAATTCGGAAGCGCTTTTGCAATAGTTTTTCGGAACTTGACTTCCCCCCGATTATTGTAACCCAAAACGGCGAGCACGGTTCCCCGATCCCGGAAATGGTACTCTTTATCCCAAGAGAGATCGTTGACAAGGAGCGATGAATAATTATCCCGTGCTGTTTTCACTTGCGTCGACGGTCAAATCATATTACCATTATGCGAGGCACCCCTTGGGTTAAGAATCACCGCTGCTCAGTCCCAGGATTATCCGTGGCGCGCAGAGGCCGGCTCGCTGATCCCGAACAACTCAACAGGGCTCGATAAATCGGCCCCTGCGACGACGACTGTTACGCCAGGACGAAATTTCACCCGTCTGTTTCCTGGACTGAACAGTAGAGAGTGTCCTTTAAGATCAAGAGAAACAGGGAGAATCTGATGACACGACTTGCCTGTCATCTTTCCTGCACATTATTGGCAATAGTTTTACCTCTCCTGTCATTCGCTCAGACCCGGAGCGGCTCAATTTACGAAGATGAAACCTGGCGTCTGAGCGACAGTCCGGTAACCATCGACGGCACTTTCACCATCGAGAACAAGGCGACCCTGACCATTGAACCGGGTGTGGACATTCTGCTCGCTCCACAATCCGTGATCATAGTCCATGGCCGACTGCTGGCGCGAGGCACTGCAGAGGACAGCATCCGCTTCTCATCGGCCGATGAAAAAAAAGCGGGCACCTGGGGCGGTATATTTTTTCGCGGCGCCTGGGGTGGAAAGTCCGCTGAACGTCCGGCGGTCATGGATGCCGAATCGGACAGCCTTGAAGAGAAACCAACCGTTACTGAATACGAATCGGTTCTCGAGTATTGCGTAGTGGAATACGCCGGGGCTCCCGTCGATTTCGGCGCGAGCATCGAAATCACCGATTCGAGTCCGTTGATCGCCAACTCAACCATAAGAAACTGCGCCGGTCAGACCGGTACACTCCGTTGCTGCAGCAGGGCGAAACCGTTAATCAGGAATTGTCTCTTCATCCACAATTCAGCCCTGCGCGGGGGCGCCGTCAGCGCCTGTCTGAACGCCGGCCCGACGATTAAGGATAACTCCTTCATATTCAACAGATCGGAAGATCACGGTGGAGCCATATATATATCACTGTCAACGGCGGAGCTGACGGGCAATCGTTTCCTCGGCAACGAAGCCGGAGCTCACGGGGGAGCCATCTATTCGGCAATCATCCCGACGCTGCTCGTACACGGTAACAGTTTCATAGGCAACCGCGCCAGATCCGGGTCCAATTCACTATACCTCACCAGTCGCTTTTCGGCGGATATCAAGGACAACGTCTTCGACACGTTCGAATCGATCGGCTTCCAGCTTTACCTTGAGAACGCGGCGCAGGATGTTGATGTCGCCCTGAATTTCTGGGGTGATCCGACCAGTTTCGAGTTTAAGGACATCATCCGCGATCGCCGCGTGGATATCGCCGAGCCTTATGCCTACTACGAACCGTTCTACTGGGCTCCGCCGGTCCAACATCCCACCAATCCATCAGCCGTGGACTCCATAATCCTCTGTCGTGACGACAACTATTCCGAGGAGATCCCGCGCGGCGTGGCGGAAGGCGCGCCGCTAAGGATCAGGCTTGCCGGAGTTGACACCAACCCTCTCTATCGCGATGTCGTCCGTGTGACCGTCACATCGCAGTTTGACCCCGACGGCATCGTGATCCCGCTGCGCGAGACGGCAATAAACAGCGGCGTCTGGATCGGCAGGGGACAGGTCGCCAAATCAACCGACCAGCAGGAGTACATGATTGGCGGTCGGGAAGGTGGAAAGGTCGATATCCGCGCGCCGTTTGCACCCGAGGCAACCGCGACATATCCGACCATGTCACCCAAGCCTCTGGCGGAAAACCTGACCATCGCCAACACCGGTCCAGCCGACATCATGCACCTGATCGACCACCGACCGGTCTTCATCTGGGGGTACTTCGACGTAATAGAATCCCCGCAGCTCTTCTATAAACTGAAGGTTTTCCCGCTTCAAAACGGCCTCGCCGCCGACACCCCCCTCTGGGATACGGGCGATGTAAAAACCGAGGAGAAGGAGGCGGTCTACACCGGGCCCGACCTGGTGGACGGCGAGAGATACCTGACGCGGCTTAACGTCTGGAACGGCAGGTATTGGAGCGATACCGTGGAGCTGGAATTCCGCATGAACAGCCTCCCCACCGCGCCCGATCCGGACGAACCGATGATCGACGAGCTGGTTTCAACAGTGAGACCGGAATTCATCGCGCTGCCGTCCGTCGACAAGGAGGGAGATTCACTGACCTATAAATTCGAGGTTTATTCGCTCGATGACAGCACCCTTGTTTCAAGTGCAAGCGGGATTAAACCGTCGGAGTCACAGGTCAACTGGATCATCCCGACCGACTTGACGGAGAATCGAGGTTATAATTTCCACGTCAAAGCCTCTGATCCACTCGAAGAGGGGCACTGGAGCGATTTCAGCAGGTTCTGGATCAATTCGGTCGAAGAGCCGGCCGATTCGTTCGGGATTTACCATCCACCGGAAAACGCGGAGATCTATCAACTCCATCCCACCTTCAAATGGGGGACCGCCGTCGATCCCGATCCCCTCTCAGAGGTTCATTACTCCCTCGAAATCAGCTTCTTTTCCGATTTCCGGAAATCCCGGATTTACAGCGACCTCTCGGACACCAGCTTCACGGCGCCCGATTCCCTCGATAACCAGACTACCTACTTCTGGCGTGTCAGGGCGATTGACAACACCGGTCGAGAGACCGTTTCAAGCAGCACAACCGGCTTCTTCGTGGACACCACACCGTCCTCGCCGTTGCTGACTTCCCCGCTTGGATCTGAAGAAAGGACGCCCGTCGACACGCTGACCTGGGAAGCATGCAGCGATCCGGATCCTGATGATATCATCACCTACGAGGTCGAGGTCTGCGCCAGCGAGGAATTCGCTGAGACAGACGCCGGGATTTCAGGCTGGCGGGATACGTTCGTCACACTCAATCAGCTCGACCGTTGGGAGGAGCTTATTGACAACCATGTTTACCTTTGGCGTGTCAGGGCGCGTGACAACCACAACGCCGCCAGCGAGCTCAGCTCCGTCGGCTCCTTCTTTTACAACAGATACAACGACCCGCCCTCCCGGGTCGAAGACTTCTCAAGCCCCCCCGACACTGTTACGGGAACCACGGATATCCAGTTCGTCTGGACGCCGGGTTCCGATCCGGATCTCTCCGATCCCCCTTCAAGCCTTGTATATGAACTGCAGTGTTCAACGGCGGATTTCGAGGCAGCCCTCACTGAAGACTTCACGTCGGGGGCGGGCGCGCCCGAGCTTACGGCACATCTCGATGACAACCTGCTCTGGCGCTACCGCGTCCGGGCAAGGGACGATGAGGGAGCCGTCTCGCCCTGGAGTGAGGTGGACAGTGTCCTGGTCAACTTCGCCGAAGACCCGCCCAGCGCCCTCCTGCTGAAGCATCCGCGCGACGATTCTCTCGTCGTCGAATTGGATTCCCTCATTTTCACCTGGTCCAGAAGCAGCGATCCTGACTGGGAATCTTCAATAACGTACCGGCTGGAGTTGAAGTCCGGGGAAGGTGAATCATTCACGGTCGAAACGCCCGACACGTTTTACAATTTCAGGGAAGGACTGGACAACGAAGCGGAGTACAGCTGGCAGGTGACGGCGGTGGACAACATCGGACTGGAGACAGTTGCCGAAGCCGGCTTCGGTTTCCGAACCAACAGTACACCCTCTTCGCCGGCGGCAGCACCCATGCCCGCTGAACTGATGCCGGCCGATCCGATCGCCTGGAGCGGCGCCGTCGATCCCAATCCTCATGACCGGCTTACATATACGATAGAGATTTCCGGGACGGTCGCGTTCGACAGCGTCCTGCTGCATGTCGAGGGTCTGCCACACAGCGAAGGTATAAACCACGAGCCACTTGAAACACTCGATGGCGAGGATGCGCTGGAAGATGATGCCGACTACTTCTTCAGGGTCCGCGCCACCGACAACCACGGCTTCAGCGGCGGTTTCAGCGAACCTGTCCAATTCAGGTTCAACCGCTATAACGACCCTCCAGGTCTACCAAGGGAGCCTCATACGCCGGCCGACAGCACGGTTATTCGCGATCTGCATCCGCAACTGAGCTGGACGGCCGCTGAAGACGAGGATCTGACCGATCCTCCCGAGAAACTGATCTACGACATCCGGCTCGATCACGACGGTGAATTCAAGAAGGACCTGGCGTTTCAATTCAGCACCGCTCTCGGGCATTCCGAATTTACCGTACCCGACGAGCTGCTTGACAACACACTCTGGAGCTGGCAGGCAAGAACGCGTGACGATGACGGCGCGGTATCCGACTGGTCGACCATCCATTCGTTTCTGGTCAACGTTGCCGAAGATCCTCCCAGTGTTCCACAGCTCACCACCCCCGGTTCCGGTGAACTGTTCAACCACCTTGGGCCGATTGACTTCCGGTGGACGGCATCGGAGGACATGGACTTCCTGGCAACGATCACCTACCGGATCGGATACGGGACATCTGAGGACCAGGAGCGCTGGGTAGTCGTCGATGGGCTTGTGGATCCAAGCTATAGGGCGGATTATCCACTCCTCAACACGACCTATTACTGGCGCGTGACGGCCGTTGACAACACCGGACTGGAAACCGCTTCATCAATCGGCAGTTTTACGCTCGACACCCGACCGTCCGCGCCGGTGCCGCTGTCCCCCCAACCTGTCGATCCAATCCCGCTTGCCGAGCTGTCGAGAGACGGTGTGATAATATGGAGCAAATCCAAGGATCCCAATCCCAAGGACAGAATCAGTTACACGGTTCAGGTGGGCGTCGATCTGGAATCGGACACCACGGAAATCCTTACGGCCAGCGACATCGTTGAAACCTCTCTGCCGGTCGCCACATGGGAGAAGCGGTTGAAGGACAACCAGGTCTATGACTGGCGGGTGAGAGCCATCGACGAACACGGAATCAAATCCGACTGGAGTGAACGTTTTACATTCTTCTACAATTCCATCAACGACAACCCCGGTCCGGTTTCAGGCGAACCCGCGCCGTCAGGGGATGCCGAGGTCTCAACCATCCGGCTTGACTGGGGCGCCGCCGCCGATGCAGACATATCGGACACGCCCGACCGAATCTCGTATGTTGTGGAGATGTCTGATGATCCCCGCTTCAGCGGAGAGATTCGGACCTTCACCACGCGACCGGGTGAAACTTCCCTCGCGCCGAGCGGACTGACGGACGAAATCCGCTGGTACTGGCGTGTGAGGGCTGTTGACAATGAGGGCGCCGAAGGACCGGTTTCGACCGTCAACGGCTTCATCTATAACTCGAGCAACGATCCGCCCGGCGGGATTCCCGGACTGATCAGTCCGGCGGAGGCTGCGGAGGTTTCATCAATAGAACTCGCCTGGCAGGCCGCCTCCGACCGTGACCTGACCGACTCGGCGTCTGTAGCCTACCGCGTCGAACTGTGCCGTGACCGCAGCTTCAACCGGGGAATCGTTGAGCTGACAACCAGGCCGATGGTCACCACCGCCGCGCCGACCGGACTTGAGGACGACAGTTGGTGGTTCTGGCGCGTGAGGGCGGTCGATGACGATGGCGCTGAAGGTCCGGTTTCCGAGGTCGCGGGCTTCATCTACAACTCCGGCAACGATGCACCCGGACAGGTCACCGCGCTGCCGTCGCCCGGCGTTGACGAGGAAGTCGCCGAAGTAACGCTCATTTGGGAAGCGGCAGAGGACAGCGACATCTCCGATTCAGCCTCCACCCTGTCCTACGTGGTTGAGCTTTCAACGAACGAGTCATTCGACAGCGGAGTCAAGACCTTCCGGACTGAACAGGGCGCGACATCGATCACGCCGTCGGGTCTTGCGGACGACAGCTACTGGTATTGGAGGGTGCGTGCAGTCGACGACGACGGCGTGCAGGGACAAAATTCGGAGCCGAAGCGGTTCATCCATAATACCAGGAACGACCCACCCGGCAGGGTTCCGGCGCTGTTGAAGCCGGTCGAAGGCCGGGAGGTTTCGGTTGCCGGACTGGAATGGGAGCACGCGCCCGACCGGGACATCACCGACACACCCGAACGATTGACCTATATCGTCGAATTGTGCCAGGACAAGAGCTTCAACGCCGGTGTTATCACGCGGAACAGTCCGACAGGTTCCAACAGCCTGCCGGTTGACGGCCTCGCGGACGACGGCTGGTGGTACTGGCGGGTCAGAGCCCGGGATGACGAGGGGGCGGAAGGTCCGGTCTCCCCGGTCGGCAGCTTTATATTCAACACCAGCAACGACCCGCCGGGGCAGGTGGCGGAACTGCTTCGGCCGGCTGACGGCGCGGAGGTGAAATCGGTTGATCTTTCCTGGAGCGCGGCGAACGACCGGGACATCACGGACACACCCGAGAGCCTGACATATAAGATAGAATTCTCCACGAATCAAAGCTTTACAGAGAACGTTACGACAATTACCACCCAGCCGGGTGCGACGTCGGCACAACCGCGGAACCTCGCCGACAACACGACCTGGTACTGGCGCGTCAGTGCGGTCGATGACGACGGCGCGGCCGGCATTCCCTCAGTTCTGCGGAGTTTCACGTACAATTCACGGGAAGACCCTCCCGACAGGGTTCCGGGAATCGTTGAACCGGTCGACGAGGCAACGGTCAGCTCGGTCAGCCTCGGCTGGCGCGCCGCCGGCGACCCCGATCCATCCGACACGCCCGGAGAACTCGGCTATGAGGTTGAACTCTCGACGGATAAAGGATTCGCTTCCGGTGTCGTCAGGGTTAAAACCGAGCCCGGCACAACGACCGCAACGCCTTCCGGGCTGGCGGACAACAGCGTCTGGTACTGGCGTGTCAGGGCGGTTGACAAATCCGGCTTGAAGGGCGATTTCAGCACGCCGGCGAGGTTTACACTCAACCTTGCCAACGACCCGCCTGACGGATTCAGTCTGTTGGCCCCGGCGAAAGGATCGGTCATAAACGGCAGGAACGTAAAACTGACCTGGGAAAAGGCATCGGACCCCGACCCGGGAGACCGCGTCGGTTACATGGTTGTAATTGCACGTGATGCCGGTTTCACCACCGGTCTGGGCACATTCCGCGATATTTCCAGCCCCGAGTTCCCCGTCCCCGCCGACGTGACCGGCGAAGGGGGCAAACTGTACTGGAAGGTGGCGGGGATCGACGGACAGGGTGCGGTTACCTGGGGATCGGACAGCGACGCGGAGCCGTGGGATTTCACGGTGAAACCGACGCCGGCGCCCTGATATCATCACTTATAATAGACTTTCAGGAATGGTGGCATGGCGGGCTCGTCCCGCCATGTTTATCATGAACACATCATAATCCTGTCCGGCCGTCATCCCCTTCTCCGCGGGGAGAGGGCCGCACGCGCCACCGAAAGTCCGGTGTATGCAAGCCGGACATGCCCCGACTGACCGAATATATGCGACACCATTCCCCGCGCCGACCGAATCGTCCCGAAATAACTGTTGCCAACGGCTCGTTTTTTTCCTATCTTGAACAATCATAATCGATATTCTCCTGAACTTCAAACCTGTTACCCGTTAGAGATCTCCAACCCGTCAATCAGAGGCAAATGATGAAAACAATCTTATATTATCCCCTCATCATGCTTACAATGGTTGCGAGCATGACGTACGCTCAGCATGCGCTCCAGTATGACGGGCGACAGACCTTCGGCTTCATCCCGCGAAACGACGTCTATAACTGTGAACACGTCACCCTCGAGGTCTGGATAAATCCCGACCAGTGCATCGGCAACGACCGTTGGGATTCGATCATCAATAAACCGTATATCTCCCACAATCAGCCATATTATCAGTGGCTTATAAGCCGTCATCAACTTGGTTCCATATCGGTTTGCTTCACCATCAACAACGACTGGCACCGTATCCGCTCAGATGATGACATACTCGAACTGCACGAATGGAGCCACATCGCAGCGACCTACGACGGCGAAAATATCCGGCTGTATCTCAACGGCGAACTCATTGCTGAAGATGAGCTCGAGGGCACGATCACCGGCTACAACACCGACGTATCCCTCGGCAGACTGGGGAATGTTAATGTCGACTATTACCAGGGGATCATCGACGAGCTGCGCATCTGGGACCACGCCCGCAGCGAAGAGGAGATCGGGCGCACCATGAATTCGCTGCTCTCCGGCGAAGAGGAGGGATTGATCGGCTACTGGCGGTTCGACGAGGGTGAAGGACAGTCGTTTGAAGATCTGTCCCGCACCGGCAACAACGGCAGACTCGGCGCCGACAACAACGAAGAAGCCACCGATCCGGACTGGGTTGAGTCGGACGCACCGATTTACGGCGGCATACTGGAGCTGTCCGACGATCTGATCGAGTTCGGACCCGTTCCCGGCGGCCGGACCGGTGAATTCGAGCTGGAGTTGACAAACAGCTCCGAGGAACAGGACGAAATGCACGTGATCAGCTTTCTCGTCCATCTGCCAGATGATCTCGAATGGCTCGGCGCTGAACCTGCGGAAGGAGACATCGATCCGGGTCAGTCCACAGTCGTAACATTCTCCGCCAACAGTGAGGATCTGGAGCCCGGCGAATATGACGGGACAGTCACCATTGAAGCCAACGCCTCCAACGTGCAGCTTGCCGAGATTCCCTGGCACCTGTTCGTGGTCGAAGGGTTCGGCAGACTGCATGGACATGTGCGCGATGCAGCGCGAGACCGGATGATAGCGGGGGCTGCGGTTCAGATCGAGCAATATGACATCTCAACGGAAACAGACGAAAACGGCGAGTACAACTTCCCGGAAATCCCCGCCTGGACTTACGACATCCTCGTAACCGCCGCCGATTACCTGCCGCACATCGATCATGAGGTGACCATCGACGACAACGAGGACGTGGAACTCGATTTCGACCTGCTGTACGCCGAATGCGTCCCCGATCCGGAGGCGATCGAGATCGCCCTCGAGCCGGACGATCTGTTCGATGTTCCGCTGGAGATCAACAATCCCGGCAGCGGTCCGCTGACATGGCGGGTCGCACGCGTCTTTCCCAACGCGCCCGAAGACGATCCCTGGGATGTCCGGCAGATCATTGAGGCAGAGGAAATCGTTGAGGATAATTCGCTGAACGGCGTTGTCTTCGCCGACGGGCGCTTCTTCGTATCCGGGGGCAACAACGGTGAGGATGTAAACAGGATCTACATGTTCAGCCCGGACGGTGAACCGGAAGGCGGGTTCGATCAATTTCACGAATCGCGCTACGGCATGCGGGGGCTGACCCATGACGGCAGCCTGATCTGGGGGGCGGACGGGAACATCCTCTACGGCTTCAACAGCAACGGCGAACTTGTCCGCACCATCGAAGGGGACGCCCGGTCGTACCGGGCTCTGACCTGGGATCCGGACAGAAACGTCTTCTGGTCGGCCGATGTCACGTCCGACATATACGCCACCAGCCCCGAAGGTGAAGTGGTGCGCGTTATCGAGACACCCGAAAACACACGCAACTATGGGCTTGCTTATTGGCCGGAAGACCCGGACGGTTATAATCTGTACCTGTTTTCACGCGGTGAAGATACCGACATCCAGGTCAACAAGGTCAACCTGGACAACGACGACTGGCGCGTCGCCGCGGCGTTCGACTTCAACGGAGAACGACCGGCGGGCATACACATCACCAACCTCTATGATCCCTACAGTTGGATTCTGACCGGATTGGTGCAGAGCCCGGACCACGTCGCGGTCTGGCAACTCGGCGCCCGGACGGACTGGCTTGCCGTGGAACCGGTTGAGGGAATCGTTGAAGCGCACGACAACCAGGAATTGACCGTGACCTTGAGCAGCGCCGGCATTCCGGAGGAAACCGTGATGGACGCCGAACTCGCATTCAGCCACGACGGCGTCGGCGGCGGGACGACCGTTCCGGTGAGCCTCGAAGTCACCGCCGGCGGAATAACCATGCGCAGTCTGGATCTGGAGATCGGCTGGAACCTGGTTTCACTGAACATCCACCCGGCAACAGACGACTTCGCGGAACTGTTGTCACCACTCGTCGATGATGATCTGCTGATCATCGCCAAGGACGGCGCCGGACATTTCTACGCGCCGGCGCGGGAATTCAACAACATCGGGCGCTGGAACGGGCTGGAAGGATACATGATGAAGATGTCCGGAGCGGCGGAAACGGCGATTGTCGGCGAAGGCATATTGTGGGACACGGCGATCGAGCTGTCCGACGGCTGGAACATGATCGCCTACCTGCCGCGCCCGGCGGTCGATGCGAGGGTTGCGCTGCAGGGTCTCGGTGACGCGCTGATCATCGCCAAGGACGGTTACGGCGGCTTCTATATCCCCGCGTGGGATTTCTCCAACATGGGGCTCATGCGCGAAGGACTCGGCTACCTGGTCAAGGTTGATGGCGACAGGGAGCTCATTTACAGCCTCGGCGAAGAAGCCGCCTCCGCTCCTGCCTGCAACGAGGCCGATTTCGCCTGGATCTCCGGGTTGAAACCGAGCGCTTCCTCCTTCAGCCTCCTTGTAATCGGGAACGAACTGACATCCGGGGCGCGCCTCGAAGCGGTCACACCCGCGGGAGTTGTCGCCGGTCGAGGCGTGACCGATTCCGGCGGCAGGTGCGGAATGGCGTTATGGGGCGACGATCCGACCACCGGACCCGTCGACGGATACGTCGAAGGCGAATCGATCCGCATCACGCGCACGGACGGCTCAGAGGTCGAGCTCGAATGGTGCGATGGAGATCAAGAGGGCTGGACCGCAGACGGCTGGGGTGTCGCCCGGGTCGCCGAAAGAGTCCTACCGACCGCATTCGGCATCAACGCTGCATATCCGAATCCGTTCAACAGCCGCATAACGATCGAATTCGGGCTCGAGAGACCCGGTCAGGCGTCCCTGACCGCTTACGATCTCTCGGGGCGAGAGGTTGCGTCGCTGGCTGCAGGCAGGCTCAGCGCCGGAATTCACCGTCTTCAATGGCCCGGCGCTGATCTGCCCAGCGGCGTGTATCTGCTTAAGCTTGCGGCGGGTGACCGGAGACATATCAGGAAGGTTGCGCTGGTCAGTTGATCTCAGCCCGCAACCGGGTGGCATGGGCGGCGTCACCCATGTTTCAATACAGGAAAATGAATCCGCGGAAAAAATACTTGATGCCCAGATGCAAAAACAGGGAAATCCTTCTTGTCTGAACTGATCCTGACCGGCGTCCCGGCTGCTCCGGGCATCGCCATCGGTGAAGTGTACCTGTACCGGCACGACGAGCCGGAGTTCAGAGAATACTGCATACTCGAATCCCGGCGCGAAGGTGAGGTGGAGCGTTTTGACGATGCTCTGGACGTGACCAGGCGTCAACTCTATGCACTTCAGAACCGAATGGCGAAACTGGTGGGAGACGCCGTCGCCCGCATCTTCGACGCGCAGACAGCCATTCTTGAAGACCCGGAATTTATCGACGTCGTCCGCGCTGAGATCATGAAGGAAGGGACCAACGCAGAATCATCGATTCACCGCCTGGCGCACAGGTTCCATGATATGTTCGCCGAGCTGGGTGATGAGGTGTTTCGCGGCAAGGCACAGGACGTCCTTGACGTCGGTCACCGGCTTGTCAAGAACCTGATGGGAAAGGGTGAGAGCACTATAGGACCGTTGGAAAGACCGGCGATACTGGCGACCGACGACCTGCTCCCATCCGATGTGATCCACCTGCTCAGGAAGAACGTTCAGGCGGTGGCTGCGGAGCTGGGCGGTGCGACTTCCCACACGGCGATCCTGACGCGCTCCCTCGAAGTACCTTCCGTGGTCGGCGTAAAGAACCTGGTTCAACTGGCTCAGGACGTTGACCGCATCATCGTCAACGGCAATTCCGGCAAGGTCATCCTGAACCCGTCCCGCGCCACGACGGTCGCCTATACGGCAAAGCGGAAACGTTACGAGAAGTATCAAGCCGGATTGACCGACATTGAACGGCTGCCGGCTGAAACCACCGACGGCCACCGGATCCTGCTGAGTGCGAACATCGAGCTGCCGGGCGAAACGGGAGCGGTGATCAGTTACGGCGGCGACGGGATCGGGTTGTTCAGGTCGGAATACCTCTTTCTGACCAGGAACAGCCTGCCGGACGAGGAGGCTCAATACACTGACTACCGAAACGTGATAAAAGCGGTGGCGCCTCTCCCGGTGACCATCCGCACGTTCGACCTCGGCGGCGACAAGGTGTTCACCGATCTGCCGCTGCCCGCCGAGCCCAATCCGTTCATGGGCTGGCGCGCCATCCGGGTGTTCTTCGATGAACCGAAGCTGTTGAAGGTGCAGCTCAGAGCCATTCTGCGCGCGGCGACTGCGGGTCCGACCAGGGTGATGTTTCCGTTTGTATCGGACGTGCGGGAAGTGAGGAAGTTGAAGGGCATACTGGAGGAGGTCAAGTCGGAGCTAACGATCGACGGCATACCGATGAATCCCGACATTGAGACCGGAATCATGATCGAACTGCCGTCGGCGGCGATCATGGCCGATCGGCTGGCAGGGGAGGTGGACTTCTTCAGCATCGGCACCAACGACCTGACGCAGTTCGTCCTTGCCGTCGACCGGGGCAATGAGCGGATCCGCAAGCTCTACTGTGAGTTGCATCCGGCGGTGATCCGATTGATCAGGATGACGGTCGATGCCGGTCACGCCGCCGGCATCGAAGTGGCGTTGTGCGGTGAAATGGCGGCTAATCCTCTGGCGACCATGCTGCTGATCGGGCTGGGGCTGGACGAACTGTCGGTCAGTCCGCTGGCGCTGCGCGAGGTCAAGAAGCTCGTCCGTTCGATGAGCTACGCGGAGGCGAAGGATTTCGCCGCGGAAACACTGCACTTCGACACCGCTGAAGATCTCGGCAATTTCTGCAGCGACGTGATGAAGCATCGTTTCGCCGAACTGCCGATATGGTTCGGGGATAACAATGAAAGTTGATTATTCCCCTCCTCTTTCAAGGTAGTACCTACTTGCATATATAACCGTTATTAAAAAAGTCACAATTTTGTCATTCCCGCGAAGGCGGGAATCCAGATAAGCATTTGATATTACGTAAGTTGCCTGGATTCCCG
>JALGVR010000134.1 GCA_025774605.1 bacterium
CCTCGCTCCCTCGCTCCCTCGCTCACTTCACCACCACCACCTTTCGTGTCAACGATCTGCGACCCCCCCTTTGTCCCCCCCTACTGACGCAGGGGGGGAAAGGCAGGCAGTTCCCCCTACTGATGCAGGGGGGGGAAGGAGATTCTTCCCTTCGGTCAGAATGACCATAATCAGTATGCCAATTGCAGGGAGAATGACAATAAAGGGAAACCAGTATTTTGTTGATACACTCAAATATCCAAAGAACTCTGGAAAATTGGACGCCGCTGAAAAACGAAACTATTTTTAATACTCGAACGTTGATAATTTAGTATATTTACAGGGATGATGTACCGAAGTTATCAAATGGGCAGAGCCAGACTTGGCGGATTGCTGACGCCGGGCGTTAAGGGACTCCTGATCGCCAACGGAATTGTTTATCTGGCGCAGATCTTCATCGGACCGGAGCTTGTCTATCTCTTCGGACTGACGCCGGCGGCGATCTGGAAGGAGTTCCCGATCTGGCAACCGGTCACCTACATGTTTCTCCACGGTGGTTTTACCCACCTGCTGTTCAACATGTTTGCGCTCTGGATGTTTGGATCGGTGCTTGAATCGGTCTGGGGAACAAAGCCGTTTCTGCGCTATTACTTTATAACCGGCGTCGGAGCGGGGCTCAGCAACTGTTTCCTGACACCCGGGATGAGGATTCCGATCATAGGAGCTTCGGGCGCGGTTTACGGTTTACTCGCCGCATACGCCCTGCTCTTCCCCAACTCGCTCGTATATATCTACGGTCTCTTTCCGATAAAAGCAAAGTGGCTGGCGATAATCTTCGGCATGCTCGAGTTCATATCATCAGTGCGTCCCGGCACCGGCCCGGTCGCTCACCTGGTCCATCTCGGCGGGATGATTATCGGCGTGCTTTACCTGCGCAGGGCTTCAATCGTCCGGTGGGTGGCGCGCAGGGCGAAAAGGTGGCAGAAGGAGCAGAACCTCCGCAGGGAAAGAAAACAGACCGAGACGGAGGACAAATTACGTCGGGAGGTCGACGATCTTCTCGACAAGATCAACGAGGTCGGGCTGGATAATCTCACCAACTGGGAGAGACGTCGTCTGCGCGAAGCCAGCAAAAGGCTGCGCCTGATGGAAGAAGAGGAACGATAGAAGGAAACATAATGAACAAGGACAAAGGTACGTTTCATATAGACGGTCGTATTCAGGAGATCCTGCAGGAACAGATGATGCCCGATCCGGAGGAGATGGGTACGCCTCCCGGCGGAAAGTCCGGCGAACCGACGGTGGAGGACATCCGCTTCGACATTACGCCGGAGGAGCTCATCGACTACCTTAGCGACTATATTGTCGGGCAGGACAAGGCGATGGAGATCGTTGCCACCAAGATATGCACCCATTTCCATCGCATGCGGCTCGAGCGCGAAAATCCGGAACTGCCGCGCATCGTCGGGAACGTAAAATCGAACATGCTGCTGATCGGTCCGACCGGAGTGGGCAAGACATACCTGATCAGGCTCATCGCCAGTAAGCTGCGGGTTCCATTTGTCAAGGGCGACGCGACCAAGTTCTCAGAGACCGGCTACGTGGGCGGGGATGTTGAGGACCTGGTGCGTGAACTGGTCTACCAGGTTGACGGCAACATCAAGCTGGCTGAATACGGGATAATATACATCGACGAGATCGATAAGATCGCGTCGAGTGGCAACTGGAACGGACCCGATGTCTCACGCAGCGGCGTGCAGCGGAACCTGCTTAAGCTGATGGAGGAGACCGAGGTCGACATGAAGGTTCCGCATGACCTTGCCAGTCAGATGGAGGCGGTTATCGAAACCCAGCGAACCGGCAAAGCCGCGCGGAAGAAGGTTAACACCCGCAACATTCTGTTCGTGATGTCGGGCGCGTTCCAGGGTCTGCCTGATATAATATCCAGGCGGCTGAAGCGCGGCGGGATGGGCTTCACCGGCGTGGCGATCACGTCTGTTGAAGACGTGGAGAACCTGCTGGAGAAACAGCATACCCAGGACCTGATGGACTACGGATTCGAGTCCGAATTCATCGGCAGGATACCGGTTGTAACTCACCTGCGTACACTGGACGAGGACGGTCTGTTCCGGATATTGAAGAGCCCGAACAGCGCGGTCATTCAGGGAAAAAGGCGTGACTTCGCGGCCTATGGCGTCGATCTGACCTTCGATGACGACACGTTGAGGCTGATCGCCAAAGAAGCCCACAAGATCGCCACCGGCGCGCGCGGACTGGTCAGCGTGGTCGAGAAGTACCTGTTGCCGTTTGAGAGATCGCTTCCATCCACGAATGTCAAAAAGCTGCACGTTACTCTGGATCTGCTGGAAAACCCCGACGCTTTCCTGAAGGAGCTGATCAGGAAGCATGCCTTTGAGTCCTTTACCGATCGCTTCTTCAAGACAACCGGCATCAAGCTTGAATTCTCAACCGGCGCCGTCAAGGCGGCTATTGATCTGGCGGCTGAGCGAGGCGTTACTCTCCGGAATTTCCTTGACGACGCGCTCAAGGATTACGAGTATGGTCTGAAGCTGGTCGGAAAGAGCAAATTCATTATAACAAGGTCCGTCCTCTCCGATCCCAAGGCATACCTCGACAAGCTGGTGAAACAGAGCTACAAGGGAAAGGCGGAGAAGTAGACTGTCGCTGAAAGGATGTCACGGGTCGGTTGCTGCCCGTGTTTTGTTAACTGTACAAATATCATGGGATAAACTGACTGGAAGGGCGTATTGATAATGAAACGATCTCGCTCGAGCCTGTCATTCTCCATCCACTCAGCCGTCATCCCCGCGCACGCGGGAATCCAGGGATAGTCGGTAGTCGGTAGTCGGTGGTCGGTAGTCGGTGGTCCGGTCGTCATCCCCGCGCACGCGGGGATCCAGGGGCTTCGGCAACGCATTTATCGCCGGTTGTAACGCGTCATCCCCGCGCACGCGGGAATCCAGGGATAGTCGGTGGTCGGTAGTCGGTGGTCGGTAGTCGGTGGTCGGTGGTCCGGTCGTCATCCCCGCGCACGCGGGGATCCAGAAAAAACCCGTCCAGCAGGCCGTCAATGCCACGAGTATCGTTTCGTCATTCTGAACGCAGTGAAGAATCTCCATCAGCGAGGAGACCAACGCGAGGTTCTTCCCTTCGGTCAGAATGACAATAAACGGTCAGAATGACAATAAACGGTCAGAATGACAATTGGTCAGAACGACAATAAATGAATAAATAACAGGGGGAAATCAGTATTTTGTTGTTAAAGGGTGCGGTCAATCCTTGACATATATTCGGAGCCCCGTCCACCTGCGAAATTTGCCCCCGTCAATACCACTCCCGCACCCCAAGCGCTATCCCTCAAAGAACCGTTCAATGCTTTCCGTCAACTGTTTATCATCGTTGGGAACTACGACCCTGCCGGGAAGCGCCTGCCTGAACCTGGCGCCGTAACCCTTGGTCACGGCACGCGGGTCGAGAACCAGCACGACGCCGCGGTCGTCGGAGGTCCTGATGAGGCGTCCCGACCCCTGCCTCAACCTGAGTATCGCTGACGGGATCTGGTATTCGAAGAACGGACTGCCGCCCGTGTCGCGGATGCGGTCGATGCGCGCCGCGATGACCGGATCGCCGGGCATGCCGAACGGCAGGCGCGGAATGACCACCATCTGAAGCGCATCTCCCGGGACGTCGATCCCCTCCCACAACGCGTCGGTGCCCAACAGCACCGCGCCCCTGGTCTTTCTGAACCTGGTCACCAGTCGCACGTTGCTGCCCGGTCCGCTCTGGACAAGTACATCGATCCCGCTGCCCGACGTAATCCTCTTCAGCTCCCGCTCAACGATTCTCATCGCATTATAGGACGTGAACAGGATCAGGGTGTTGCGTCTTTCCGACAACGACAGGTCGGCGCAGATCCTCGCCACCTGACGGCAATGATCCTGATACCGGTCGGCCGGTGACGCCAGGTGCGACGGGTAACAGACCAGGCAGTTGTTCTGATAGTCAAACGGCGATCCGAACCTTAGGCACTGGATGCGCTCGCGGTCGACCCGGTCGATTCCCAGGCGGGTGATAATGTGCTCGAAGCCCTCGGATCCCGACGAAGTCGCAAGGGTCGCGGAGGTCAGTATCGCCGTATCCAATCGCTTCCAGAGGCTGTCAGCCAGCAGCTCGGAAACGTCCAGCGGCGCGCTCCGCAAGTGCACCGGTCGGTTTATATCGGGCGGTATCTCGACCCAGTAAACCCGGTTGACGTCATCGGCGGAGAGCGACAGATGCAGGCTGTCCAGGTTGTCGCCGACCAGGTCGATAAGCGCCTTCAGCTCCTGGATCAGTTCGACCGGGAAGCTGTCATCGTCGATCTCCAGAAGCTCATCCCTCACCTCGATCAATGACTTTCTCAGAGGAATCAACCCGTCCAGCAGCGCTGCGCCGGCGTTGAGCAGCGCCTGATGGACGACATCGCCGGCATGGTAGCGGAACGATTCCGGGTAGATTGCCCCCGCAACGATCCGGCTTTGGAAGAGTGTGCGAGCCTGGTCGAACAACCGGGTGGCGGATTCAACGAGCCGGCTCGCGTCCGATGCGGCTTTCTCAACCACTTTGGTCATCCGTTCCAACCCGGCGTCAACTGAAAGCCCGACCCACAGCTCACCCTTACGGCGGCACAGTCGATTAATTCGATCAAAGGTCGATTTCAACCCCGGTGCCGTAAGATCGCTGCCGAACTGGTCGGTGGCGACATCTTCGAGGTGATGCGCCTCGTCGAACACGATCTTTCCGAAATCGCCGAGTATTCCCCCTTCACTGAGCAGGTCGGACATGACCAGGCTGTGATTGACGATAAGCAGATCGGCTTTCACGGCGCTCCGCCTGATGCGCATGAGCGGGCAGTTGTCCGCCTCCGGGCAGGCGCTGCCCCTGCAGTATCCCGCTTCCGACACGATGAGGTTGAAGAAACCGGCGGCATCACCGTGGCTGACGGCGTTTATTTCTGAAATGTCGCCGGTCCGTGTGGCATTGACCCAGCGGGTTATCAGGGCGGCCTTTTCGCGCAGAAACGGCGAGGCGATCTTCTCGGGGGTCATGGCCCAGCTCATCCACCTCGTTCGACACAAATAGTTCCGTCTGCCTTTCAACACCGCGGACCGGAAGCCGAACCGGAACAGCTTGCCCAGGCGGGGAATTTCATCGAAGAAAAGCTGGTCCTGCAGGTTCCTGGTGTACGTGGATATCACAATTCGCCCGCCGGACAGGAGCGCCGGGACGAGGTAGCCGATCGATTTGCCCACGCCCGTGCCGGCTTCAACGACAAGCAGAACGCCCTCGCGGAGGGCATTTGCCGCTGAGGCGGCCATGCCGATCTGCTCCTCGCGCACCTGGTAGCCCGGTATGACCGCCTGGAAACGTTCACTGTCGGCGAACAATTGGCGCATCAGCTTTTCCTTCACCGGCTGTTCGGGACGGGGATCGCCTTCGGTGGAAAAAACGTTGCTTCGACCGGATGAGGAGCCTTTCATTGCATCCGGTGTCGGAACCGTCGGAATAAAACCGGACGATACCACGTTCCGCACACATCGCAGCGTGTTGGCGAGAGGGGATGCGGCGCCCTCCACGAAACGGAGACCGGTCGAGATCTCCTTCCGCGGTACGGCGCTGAGTTTTTTCAGGAGAACGGCGAAAAGCTGACCGGTTGCTTCCGCGTCGTCCGCCGCCCGGTGACACGACTTTACCCTGGTCTTGAAGCGCTGGGAGAGGTGGGACAGTCCATAGCCGTCGAGGCAGGGGAAGATGAAACGCGCGACCAGACCCGTATCGTGCGACAGGGGAACGGTTCTGCTCTTGATGAAGTGTGATGCGGTCGGGGAGGCTCTACCGAGAAATCCGAGGTCGAAGGCGATGTTGTGACCGACGAGCGCTGATTCAGCGACGAACGCGATGAAATCAGCCGCGACCTCGTCGAGCCGCGGGGCGTCCCGGAGATCGTCGTCGCTGATGCCGGTCAGTTCGGTTATAAACGGAGACAACGCGCGCGGAGGATTCACCAGAGCGCTGAACCGCTCCGTCGCCACGCCGTCCATAAACCTGACTGCGCCCAACTCGATTATGCTGTCCATATCGGGATCAAGACCGGTGGTCTCGAGGTCGATGGCAACGTAGTCGTTCAGACCTGCGAGGCTCCAGAGGTCGGGGATTGCTGTATCAGATTCACTCATTGAAAAGGTTAACGATTGCTTGTGCGGTTCCGCGCAGGGGCCGATTTATCGAGCCCACTCATATCGGGGTTCTTTCTACAAGGGCTTGATAAATCAGCCCCTGCGTGAAATTTATTCAGGCGTCAGCATTATATCCCAATAGAGGACAGAAGATATTGTCAAGGAAATAAACCCGTCCAGCTCGCCG
>JALGVR010000135.1 GCA_025774605.1 bacterium
GGAGAGATTATCCACAGCCGCCGGGCAGGTGGAATGGAAGTGATTGAAGTATAAGGTAACCCCCCCTTTAGTCCCCCCCTACTGTCGCAGGGGGGGAAGGAGAGATTATCCACAGCCGCCGGGCAGGGGGAATGGGAGTGATTGGAGTATAAGGTAACCCCCCCTTATATCCCCCCCTACTGTTGCAGGGGGGGAAGGAGAGATTATCCACAGCTGCTGGGCAGGGGGGGAGAAGAGCGATTTATCAAGGAGCCTATAGATGCCATTCTGGAGAAGAAAGAAACAAAACAGCGACGACACGCTGGATGGATTGATCAAGGTGCGCGGCGCCAGGCAACTCAGCGACGGACCTACTTACTCGAGAATCCCCCGACGCGGAATCAGACGTGCGCCTCGGGTCTGGGAGCCGCGCGGGCTGGGCAGGGGGATGCAGGGCGCCTACGGCAACGGCTGGTCAAGGGTTTTCGATTACAGCTCGTCGGCTCAGGGCGATTTCTACCGCTGGCTCAGGGATTCGATCCCCATCATCTCAGCCGGCGTGTGGGCATGGGTCAGATTGTGCGCCACCCGCCAGAGCCGGGTGATCGAGGGAACCGCGCCGGATGTCCGGAAAGCCGAAAAAATCATCGCCGAACTGGACGCCAGACTGCTGGAATATCCTTACGGGCGGGGTTCCGGCATCAGCAAGCTGACCGAAGCCTATTTCCTCGAACTGTTCACAACCGGCAGGTTCGCCGGCGAGGTGATCCCCGGCAAAGGCGACGACCACATCGACCACTTCCGCTTCATCGATCCCTACCGGATTTCGTGGCGGCACGAGGACAGCAAGGGCTGGGCGCCGATCGTCGGAAGCGATGATGATGACGGTGTCAGGCTCGACCCGGAACGATTCTTCTACGGCACGCTTGGCACCGACCTCTCCAACCCGTTCGGCGTGGAGCCGCTGGCTTCCATCCCGTTCGTCGCCGAAGTGGAGCAGCTGATGCTGGAGGACATGGCTCGCTCCAGCCACAACGCCGGGACGCCGCGGCTGCAGATCAAGGTCGGACGACCGGAGAGGTTTTCCTGGGAGGGCGACAATGAATACACCGACCGCGCCAACAGGTACTTCCAGGACATGGTCAACGAATTCCAGAATCTCGAGCCGGATCAGAACATCTTCACCTGGGGCGACGTCGAGGTGACCATGGTCGGCGGCGGCGGACACAACTGGAACTGGCGGCTCAACCGCGAACAGGTGATCGAGGACGTCATCACCGCCCTGAAACTGTTCCCCTGGGTGCTGGGGCGCACACACCGCTCGACGCAGAACTGGGTGCAGTCCCAGTTCGACCTGCTGATGCAGATGGTCGCCGCCCACCAGAAGTCGGGCAGCGATCTCATCGACTGGATCTGCAACCTGGAGCTGAAGTTGCAGGGCGTGCAGGCGCGGGTCAGACACCGCTTCGCCGACCATCCCGATCCGTTCGAGCTGGAGAGGATGAGAGCCGACAAGCTGCGACTCGAGAACGTCGACGGGAAGGTTACGCGCGGCTACATCTCGAAGGACGACGGCGCGCGGGAGCTTGGCTACCGGCAGGCTTTCCGTCAGGACGGGAAATGATTCGGGGAGGAGGGGCGCTCCTGCATGTTTCCTGGAGGGCGGACATTCCTGTCCGCCCGATGAAAGGCACGCTCAGACAGGAGTGTCCGAGCTAACCAAAACCAAGGAATACGTATGAAACTCTTACAAACTCATTCGCTTGACATTGACCGCTCCGGTGAAGTCCTCAGCGGGATCAAGTTCATCAGCCTGAACCTGCAGAGCCTGCTTCTCAAGCTGCGCAAGGCATTCGAGGAGAGCGGCGAAATATCCGTTGAACTTAAAATGGAGGCGGACTGATGGACTGGATTTACCGGGAGCTGACCGGCGTCATGCTCAGCGAACAGGTCAAAGTAGCCGCCGACGACGTCAGGATCATAAACTCGCTTACCAATCCGCCGCCGGTGCCGGTTACGGTGCGGGATATCTACGTCAGGCGCTGCCGGCTTGCCGGCGACGCCGTCGACGCCGGTTTCGGCAGGTTTCGCACCGGCGACCTCGATCTCCTGCTGGACATGCTCCAGGGCGCGCCGGCGCTGGTCGGTCATCGCAAGGACACGCTCGGCGTGGCGCGGTTCTTCGGCGGCGGGATCGAACGCAACGAACAGACCGGCGTCAGTTACATCGTTCCCAAGTTCTACTGGATGCGCCTGCACTCAGCCAGCGAAGACCTGAGGGTCAACATCGACGGCGGGATATACAACGAAGCCTCGCTCGGCTTCACCTTCCGCAAGCCGACCTGCGGCATCTGCGGTGAAGACATCCGCCGCTGCGAACATGTCCCCGGCCGAGAATACGACGGCAAACGCTGCTTCTTCTACTACGACGAGCTGATCAAGGTTACCGAGGGTTCGTTCGTCTACCGCGGCGCCCAGCAGGGAACCGGCTTCATGCTGGCGCATCCCGCGTCCGGCGGCTTGACGATGGACAACCTGCCCCGCTTCAAGTGGAAGGGAATCTGGTACTGCGGAGTACCTGAGAAACTGATCATCAAGGAGGTATAGATGTATCGTAATATATTGATATTTCTGTTAATAATCGCCTTCGCGGCAACCGGATCCTGCCAGAGCATGGTCGAGCTGCCGAACAGAAGCGCCGGTGATTTTCTCGCCGGTGAGCATTACCCCATAATCTACACCGGCCAGGATGAGATCCGCGGTTCGGCGCATCCCTGCACAACCGCCTGGCGGCAGGTCGGGTTCTCGGCAAGTGCAGGCGCGGAAGCCAATCGCAACATCGGTCTGTTCAACCCGGAGGTGTTCACTGTCGGACTGAAACTCGGTTGCAGCGGCGCAGGCGATTCAGCCCGCATCAGCGCGGCGAGATTCGAGTCGGCTTACGACACGACTACCAAGGCATTCTGGAACGGCGACTCCTCGAACATCTTCATCGAAGACGGCTGTTACCACCACGCCGATTACGGTGTCTGGAAGTTCGAGACGCTTGACGACACATCACGATGGTGGCTGTATCCGATCCGTGCCGTGGTCGGCGGTTATGTGCGGCTGATCCTCGAGAGCGACATCGCCGACACCTGCACGGTCGACTGGAGCCTGATATGCGAACACTGACCAGACTGCTGCATATCCCGCTTCTCATCTCCATCCTGGCGATCCCGTCCGGCGGCGGTCCGAGGTGGAGCCCCGGGTGGTGGGAGTTGCCGTATGGCCGGGAAACCCGGTCGGTCTGGGGACGAGGGGAGAGCGCCGCCGGGTTCAGCCCGTTGCAGGTACCCGGCTGCGTGCTGTGGCTGGACGCCGGATGCGGCGTCTACCAGGATGACGGCGGCGGTACGCCCTCGCTTGAGGACAGTGTCGTGGCGCTCTGGAAGGACAGGACAGGCAATGGCTACGACGCCGCGCAGGGCATCAACGCCTCCCGCCCGCTGTGCAAGACCGGCGTCTGCAGCGGCAGAACGGTTCTGCGCTTCGACGGCGCCGACGATCACCTGATCACGCCGCGGATGGAGGACGGGTTCCCGGCTGGATTCACCTGGTTCATCGTGGCGGCGGTCGACGATGGTCATCCTGCGGTACAGCAGTCATTCTTCGGATCGATAAACACCACCGGAGCAAACGACCTCTATTTCTATGCCTTCAACCGCACCGACGGGACATTGAGGAACACCGTCTGTGAAAACGGCAGTCCGGTGATCCAGAAAGTGACGACCCTTTCCGACGGGCCGTCCGACTTCTTCATCATGCGGCTCTGCGCCGATCCGCTGGACAGCCTGAGAGGCTTCTACAACGGCGACGGCGTTACCCCTGCCGATCTTACCGGCTTGACGTGGGCGAACATAGCCGGAGCCTACACCGAGGAGATCGCTGTAAGCGGTCGAATGCGCGACGGCGGCTTTGAAAACAACTACTACCTCGATGGCGATATCGCCGAACTGATTATATACGGACGACCGCTGACCGATATGGAGCAGGATCGGATTGAAAATTACCTGTCGGTTAAATACGATATTAAATAGTCGGTAGTCGGTAGTCGGTAGTCGGTAGTCGGTAGTCGGCAGTCGGACTGGGGGCTGTCGACCGCATTTTTAATTTGAAGGGAGATTTTGATGGTGAACAAGATGGCATTGATGATTATCCTGTCCGCCATGCTGGCAACGGGTAACATGCAGACGTTCTTCATCTATGAAGACATGGACGTACATCCGCTGCCCGCCGACAGGGCTTGTGTGCCGCTTGTTGCGCTGGACGGCGACAGCACGCAGGTGGTGGCTTACGCTGGCGCGGTGTGGGGTTCGCACGACCTTTCCGGCAGGGAATACTGCCTCGCCTGGGATGTAAGAACCTCTGATGAGTTCGACGACTGGTTGAACGAACAGGGCTACCGGAGAAAGCCTGAGGAGCCCGAGTAATTGGCGTGGCTTATCCCCATTTCGCTCGCCCTTTCGCTCTCGCTGCGCCCCGCCTACAGGTCCGGAGAACCGTTCGACTACCTGGTCGGCGGCAGGGCGATCTACGAGTTTCACGCGTACTGCCTCGAGTGGGAACGTGAAAACGGCAGCTGTTTCCTGAACTATGCGGCATACGGCAGGCGCGGTCTTAACAAGACATATTACATGTCGTACAGCACGGAAGTCGTTACGGGCAAGGAGATCAACCGGCAGACGATTCTGATCGGGCGCGACATCCTGCTGCTCGGCGTCGGCGCTGCCGCGGTCACGCATGAATACAGCAACCCCCGCGGTGCGGTAACCTTCTCAGCGCCGCTGCCGGGCGACGGGTCGTTGAGATTCACCACCGATTTCAACAGGATTCACGTCTGGGACGCGGAGACAAGCTGCAGGTTCAACGCGGACGGCGGGATCGTTCCCTTCATGGAGGGACACCTGCTGCATGACCGGCGGACGTACTGGCGAGCCGAGATCGGGCTGGAGATACGGCTTTAAATGAAAGCGGCAAGTCGCAAGTTCCGTTTCCTTGAAATCTTGCTCACTTGCTCACTTGCTAACTGAGAAATAATGAACATCAACTCACAAATACTGCAGGACATGCGGGATGACATCGCCGAAATCAAGCAGGACGTGAAGCACATCTACCGCATCATCAACGGCAACGGCGGCAACGGTCTGACCGTCCGTGTCGACCGCAACACCGGCTTCCGCCGTAATGCCGTGCGGGCGTTGTGGGTGTTGTTCGGCACGGTCACCGGTTTGACGGCGAGCATCGTACTGCTGGTCATCAGGATATTCATTCATCAATAAGTGCGCTCAGGCGGGAGTGTCGGGCGCCCCGCGACCTTCTTGGAGGGCGGACAACAATCAACAGGGATATAATCATGGACTGGAGCTCAATTATAACCGGTGTCGTCGGCGTGGTGGCGGTACCGCTGGTGCTGTACATGATCGGACTTCTGCTGCCTCGCCGGCGCACCTTCGGCTGGGGGTACAGGCTGGGGAAGCTCATGACGGCGTTCGGTCAGCGCAGGATCGGCCCCGGCTGGGAGCGGATCGAAGACCGGGTCAAGGGAACCGTGGCGGATTTCGTCGAAGGGATATATGCCGGACTGGACGCGGACGATGGCGGAACCGCGCCGAATTGACCTGGTCGTCGTCCATTGCAGCGATTCACCGTTCGGCGATGCCGCCTTGATCGACCGCTGGCACCGCGCGCGCGGCTGGCGCGGGATCGGCTATCATTACGTGATCCTGAACGGCTATCCGGACAGGGAGTCATACGCTCGGCGGCGGCCTAAGTTCTGGCTGGACGGCGTCGTTGAAAACGGCAGACCGCTGGACAGGATCGGCGCCCACGTCAGGGGGCACAACCGCAACTCGGTCGGCGTCTGTCTGATCGGCAGGAGCCAGTTCACGCAACAGCAGTTCGGTTCGCTGGTCGGGATCATCGATGAGTTGAAAAAGGATCACCACGGGCTGGAGATTGCTGGTCATTATGAGCTGCTGCGACCGGCTGACGCGCCCAAGACCTGCCCGAACATCGATATGGACTGGTTGAGGGGGTTGGTGGGGTAAGTTTCACGGTCGAAGGGAACTTAACAAGTCGGGGAGAGTTGTATATATTTAGATTACCCGTAGGGATATTGCTTGGGCTTGATCCTGCTCCCACCAGTCTAAAGAACAGGCTTTGGCTGAGGATTGACTCCAAACGGAAAGCCCTAACAGCAAAATAGGACTTCAGAAGTTATCATATAATTCAGAGGACAACTCTCATGGTTAAGCCTTTGGAAAAAGAGTTTAAATACTACATCAAGCATCAAGACGAGCTCGTTAAGAAATATGAAGGCAGAGTAATCGTCATTAAAGGTCATGAAATTCTTGGGGATTACGATTCCGACCTTGAAGCCATAGAGGATACCCTTAAGAAAAACCATAAACTCGGTACATTCCTTGTGAAAAAGTGCGAACCTGGAATAGAAAGCTATACTGAGGTTTTCCACTCAAGGGTTGTATTTTCATAACGACCGCTGAATGCACAAATCTAAACCAAATGCATTCCATTTTGTCTATAATGGACTCGCTGGTGAACTAACCACTCAAGTCCGGATAGCACCAGCACATAATCCCTATAAAGAAAGTCCGCCAAAAAACTGGATTGGATACTCTGCTATATGGGATACAGGCGCAACCAAAACGCTGATTACTAATAAGATAGTGAGTGATTTAGGATTACTCCCAATTGACAAGACAATATTACGCGGACTCGTAGCGAGTGAATGGGCGGATGTGTTTCTCGTAAATATAGAACTCCCAAATGGTCTTATATCTCCACCCTGGAAAGTTGCGGAGTGTAAAGATATTAAAGGCGACTTTGAAGTTTTGATTGGGATGGATATTATAAGTAATGGTGATTTGATTATTACTAACCATAAAGATAGAACACATTTTGCATTTCAAATGCCATCGAATAACGATCTTACCTTTATTGATAGAATAGACCCAGTTAGAATCGAAATCGGACCGAAATTGCCTTATAAAGTTGGGCGTAACGATCCGTGCCCATGTGGCAGCGGATTAAAATATAAGAAGTGTTGCGGTAAATAGCAGAATTAGATTTCGATATTTGTCTGAATGACGGTGTAAAGACAATAAGAGTACAAACAATGTACAACTGTCCCAACTGCAATCAACCGACCATAAGCGTCTGGCAGAAATTCTGTACCGGTCCGTTATCTTACACGGAGTGCAGAAATTGCGGATTTAGAATCAGCGTTCCCATCCTTAAGTACGCTGTTTCAATATTACCGTTGTTAATCGGCATAATTTTGGCTGGAGAAGTTGTTCATCCAATTGTACTGCGTTTCGTGGCTCTCGTCCTGTGCCTGGTAGTTTCAGTAGTAATTCTTATGAAGTGGGTTCCGTTAATCACTAAATAGGCATCCTTTTACCCGCATTTGGAATAGCCGCAATGTCTGCAGATCAGGCAACCCTCCTCGAAGATCACCGGCGACTGACACTCCGGACACAGCTCCCTGACCTCGACGCCATGCGCAAAATTGATGCTCGGTTCATCCGGCGAATCATCCGCAGGCTTAATGGCGAGCTCCCCGCCGCGCTCCATCTCTTTGAGCGGCAACACCGTCTGGCGATGCTGCTTGCGGTCGAGATAGCGTTCCAGCGAATGCCCGATGGCGTCGGGAGTCGAGCGGATCAGTTTGCCCTCGTACCAGATCGGATTTGTCCCGGAAATCCCCTTGAGCTGCTTGATAATCACGCGCGGATCTATGCCGGATCTGATCGCCAGTGATATCAGCCTGCCGATCGCCTCGGACTGCGCCGCGGCGTTGCCGCCGGATTTCCCGATCGAAGCGAACACCTCGCACAACCCGTTCTCATCCTCGTTGATCGTCACGTACAGCGTCCCGTCGCCGGTCTTGATCTGCTCGGTGTACCCGTATGTCAGCTTGGGGCGTTCGCGCGGCTTCAGGTAGGGTGTTCCCGCTCTATGCCTCGCCGGAGCTGTTTTAACGCTTTCAACAGCGCTTTCATCCCCGGATGGAGCCGCTGAAGCGGTCTTCCCGGATTTGGTCTCCGCACCGGCATCAGCCGCCGCCTCTTTCCCTTTCGCCAGTGTATCGCCGACGTTCATCACCTGCGTATCACGGCTGCCGTCGCGATAGATCGTAATTCCCTTGCACTTCAGGCGCCAGGCCAGCAGGTAAGCATTCCTGACGTCTTCAACGGTGGCGTTGTTGGGGAAGTTGACCGTCTTCGAGACCGCGTTTTCACAATACTCCTGAAACGCCGCCTGCATGCGGATATGCCACTCCGGCGAGATGTCGTGCGCGGTGACAAAGGTCTTCTTCACCGCGGGAGGCACTTCGTCGAGCTGATCAAGCCGCCTGCCGGAAGCGATCCTTTCCATCAACTCGCGGCTGTAAAATCCACCCATCTTCGCCGCATCCTCGAAACGGTTGTTCACATAGAGCAGCCGGTCGTCATCCATCACCCGCTTGACGTAGACCAGGGCGAAGTTGGGCTCGACCCCGCCGCTGGTGTCGGCGATCATCGATATGGTGCCGGTCGGGGCGATGGTCGTGACGGTGGCGTTACGCGTCGGGCGTTCAAAGATTGATCTTTCCCAGTTGGGGAATGGACCGCGCTCATCGGCGAGCTCGTCCGACATGCCGCGCCCTTCCGTCTGGATGAACGCCATGACCTGACGGGCGACTTCAAGCGCTTCGCCGGAATCGTACGGTATCCCGAGGGCGTACAACATGTCCGCGAAGCCCATGACCCCCAGCCCGATCTTGCGGTTGGCTTGTGTCATATTGCGTATTTCGTCGATCGGATACTTGTTCATCTCGATCACGTCATCGAGGAAGCGGGTCGACAGTCTGACCGTTTCTCTCAAATGATCCCAGTCGATCTTGCCGCCGGAGAGCATGTTGTTCAGGTTGATTGAACCGAGGTTGCACGACTCGTAAGGCAGCAGCGGCTGTTCGCCGCAGGGGTTCGTGGCTTCAATCTCGCCAACCTGCGGGATCGTGGATTTGCGGTTTATCTCGTCGATGAAGATTATACCCGGATCTCCGTTCAGCCAACTGTTTTCGATTATCAGGTCAAAGATCTCCGCCGCGTCCTCACGCTGTACGACCTTGCCGTTACTGGGGTCGATCAGGTCATACTTCTCGCCCTTCTCCACGGCCTCCATGAAGCTGTCGGTCACCCCCACCGAGATGTTGAAGTTGGTGATCGAGACCATGTCGTTCTTGCAGGTGATGAAGCCGCGGATGTCGGGATGATCGACGCGCAGGATTCCCATGTTGGCGCCGCGCCGGGTTCCTCCCTGTTTGATCGTCTCCGTCGCCGCGTTGAACACGGTCATGAATGAGACCGGACCGGAGGCTGTTCCGGCGGTTGAGCAGACCACGGATCCCCTTGGTCTGAGTCGTGAGAAGCTGAAGCCGGTCCCCCCGCCGCTCTTGTGAACGAGCGCCGCGTTCTTGACCGCCTCGAAGATGGCGTCCATACTGTCTTCGACCGGCAGTACAAAGCAGGCGGCGAGCTGCCCCAATTCCCTGCCGGCGTTCATCAATGTCGGGCTGTTCGGGATGAAGTCGAGCGCCGCCATCATCCGGTAGAATTCGACCGCTGTCTCCCTGACGTCACGTCCGCTGCGGGAACTCTTTTCACCTTCGGCTATCGCTGACGCAACGCGCCAGAACATCTCCCGGGGCGTTTCAACCACCAGTCCTTCATCGTCCTTCTTCAAGTAACGACGCCTGAGAACGGTCAGGGCGTTTTCGGACAGAGCCGGCTCCGGCAGCCATGACAGAATGTCCTCTCGGCTTCCTTTACCCCCGGATGCGGCTTGGGCTCTCGTCGATTTGGCGTGTTTGCCTTTGCCGTTGTTCGACTCATCCCCGAACAGTTCAACGATTTCCTTATCGGTCTTTATCCTGGGTTTGCCGGGCATTTCACCTTCCATATGTGAACGTTTACGATGATCTGAATTTAACGTTGCTAATCTAATCCAGTCGACAACCTCAGTCAAGGGATTTCTTTGAAAAATCTATCAAAACGGAAATAAAGCGCAAAATATAGTGTGAACATATGTACAGTATACAATAAGTAGCATGTTTTACAAGCTTGACCGGAAAGCAGATAGTTGATTAATCTGTCCTGTCAAGCGCCGGATGAACCTGAATTTCCCGGGAAGACAAAGGGACGACCCTCGCGGGCCGCCCCTGTTGAAGAGGAGGAGTATTTGGAACCGGAAGGTTCCGTAAGGTTATACGTCAACGGCAGGGCAAATTTTGGTTTGTGAACAATTTCACCTGTAAGATATTGACGATTTTGCGGATCCGTCCGCAAAAAATCGCAGTTTACTATACGTGTTTCATTAAAAATACGTCAAGCATACGTGCGGTGAAAGTAAAAGTGACTGAATAGACTCCTCATGGTAAATTTTCAAAAAATACTTGACACAAAGGCAATCATGACATATCTTGGCGGCTGCGGGAGTTGATATGCTGCATCCACACTTCGCGCTACCCGAATCACCCCACATCCTATTAATTCTTTCCACCATTTGAATATAAACAACTGCGAGGACAGCTTGCAGGAGCCGGCTTGCTGAGCATGAATTAAAAGTAGGATAAACCCGGCCGGCAAGTTGTCCGGGTCACACAAGCTGTCCGGGTCACACAAGCTGTCCGGGTCACACAAGCTATACGCCCACACGAGCCGGACATACGGCACAAAACTGAAAGGTAATGGGTATTCGACAGGTAAATCTGCGTCATGCAGCGTGAAATCTTCAGTTGATATCCAAAAATATTTCGTCGAATTTGAAAATTTCGTCAAAATCTCGATTTTCAAAGAAAAATTAAAGAGTTCTTAGTAAATTTATTTTGCCCGCAAAGATTCACAAAATTCTTCACGCAAAACAGACACATCAATACGAGGAGGGGAATATCTCCGGATATGATACCTTGCAGCAGCTCCGCAGGTATTGTACGAGTAATCCGCCAGCAAGTTACTGCTTAATAAAGCCTTAATGTTGGCTACAATCCAAAAATTAAAAGGAGAATGTCTGATGAAAACAGCTTCCATTTCGAGGTTTGTTTCCACAATGCTTGTCTTGATCCTGGCTGTCGGGATCACCACTGCTCTGGCGTCCGACGTTGCTCGCGATCCGCTTGCGGTCAGCAGCAGCGCTCAACCCGCCAACATCGACGACGGAAACCTCACAAAGGTCGGGATTCACGATATGCAGCGTCCTGCACCGCGCCGGGATGACCCGATTGAGGGCAAATGGCTGCTCCTCTATGAGTACGATCCTGATTATAATTTCTGGGGTGACCTGGAGGAGCTCTTCGTGGAGAATGAGGTTGATTACGATTTAATGACCGATCCCGCCGATCTTCAGGAGGCTGACCTGTGTCAGTACGACGTGATCTGGGTCGGCGACTACCAGCCCGACAGTTGGTACAACGCCTACAACGAGAATCGTCAATATATCGACGACTGGGTTGAAAACTGTTGTGGCGTTCTGTACACCTGTACCGGCACAAATGAGAACGAAGTAAAACCGATCCATCCCGGCGGACTGACCTATGCGGGTGGTTGCACTGATTTTGCCGATTACGGCGAAACGAATGTGCCGCCGGAAGAATGTTCACTGTTCGGCGCCCTTGGTTGGGAAGAGGGTCATGAACTCTATGGCAATCATATCAGCCATACATATTACGACGAGGGCGACATAGCCGAAGCCGCCAACGGTGATGATTATCAAATCCTTATCGTTGCTGAAGTAGGGGGGCCATATTACGAAGGTCCTCGTGATGTAGGCGGAGGCATGGAGCCCATAGTAGCGCGTTACAGCTTCGGCGGTGGTCAGGTGGTCGTAACGGGAACAACTGACAGCTGGTCATGGCTCAATTATGAAGCGGAGTGCACCTGGGAGGTAACCCGTCACCTGATATTCCATTACCTCTATGACCTGAAGGAGCCGTGCGAGTGCGATCCGGCGCAGATGATCCAGGATCTCATCGACGACGTCCAGGAGCTGGTGGATGCGGGAGACCTCAACTGGATGCAGGGTTACTTCCTCATCGGCGGGC
>JALGVR010000136.1 GCA_025774605.1 bacterium
GGTGCGCTCTGAGGTCATCGCCGCCATTCACGAGTACTTCGATTCACGCGGCTTTATATGCTTTGTTCCGCCGATGTTAACGCTCAACGCCTGTGTAGGGACGTCAACGCTGTTTTCAACGGACTATTTCGGCTCTACAGCCTACCTGACCCAGTCCGGTCAGCTCTATGCCGAAGCAGGCTGCATGGCGTTCGGCAAGGTTTACACATTCGGTCCGACCTTCCGCGCCGAGAAGTCCAAGACCCGGCGGCATCTGACCGAATTCTGGATGATTGAGCCCGAGGTGGCATTCATGGATCTTGACGGCGTAATGGAACTGATGGAGGACTTTATCGTCGAAATAGTCGCCCGTGTAATCGACCGGCGCGCCGAGGAGCTCAAGACGCTTGAACGTGACGTCGGCCTGCTGGAGCGCATCCGGAAGCCGTTCCCGCGCATCACCTATGACGAAGCCGCCGGCATCCTGAACGAAAAGGGATCCGGCTTCGCTTACGGTGACGATTTCGGCGGCAACGATGAGACGATCCTCGGCGATCAGTTCGACCGGCCGGTGATGATCCACCGTTGGCCCCACCAGGTGAAAGCGTTCTACATGAAGCGTGATCCGAATGATCCATCCAGGGCGCTGGCGGTGGATATGATCGCGCCCGAAGGGATTGGGGAGATTATCGGCGGCTCACAGCGCGAGGATGATCTGAACGAGCTGGAGAAGCGACTGCAGGAGCATGACCTGCCGCGGAAGTACTTCGAATGGTACCTTGATCTCAGGCGCTATGGAACCGTGCCGCATTCGGGCTTCGGGCTGGGGCTGGAACGTACCGTCGCCTGGATCTGCGGTCTGAAGCATATCCGCGAAGCGATCCCGTTTCCGAGGATGATGTACAGGTTGGAACCGTAAGATCGTAGGACTGTCACCAACAAGATATCTTGGAGCAAGATCAAGGAGGAAACCATGAAGGAGATAATATTTGTCGTGGAAGAAGCGCTGGAGGGGGGATGGACCGCCAAGGCATTGGGACAGGCGATCTTTACTGAAGCAGATGATCTCGAGAGCTTAAAGGATATGATCCGGGATGCGGTTAGATGCCACTTTGAAGATGATGAAATGCCATGCGTTCTTCGTCTGCATTATATCAACGAGGAGTTGTTGGCGATATGAAGCGTCTGCCGCGCGATGTCTCTGGAAAGAAATTAACCGATAGTCTAAGGAGATTCGGATATAGAATTACGCGTCAATCCGGTAGTCACATGCGATTAACTACCGAGTTGAAAGGTGTTCATCACATTACGGTTCCCCGGCATGGACATCTGAGAGTGGGAACTTTGGCTTCAATCATCGCTGAAGTGGGATTTCATCATGGGTTGGATCGGGATGAGGTGGTTGAGGTGCTGTTCGGGGAATAACAGGTTTTTATTGAATCCACCAAAGGCAGATGCCTTCCATCCCCAGATAAATGGATTGATTAAATGTGGAAATATAAAGCTCGATTAAACAGTTTTGACAAAGGTAAATTCCAATCAGGCAGTTTTTCAGTTTTAGTAAATAAATGACCTTCATCCACCTTCACAATCATTCCGACTACAGCCTCCTCGACGGCGCGTGCCGTCTGGAAGGGCTGGTGCAGACGGCCATTGATCAGAATGCACCCGCCATCGCGCTGACCGATCACGGCAACATGTTCGGGGTGCTCGATTTCTATACGCGAGCCCGCAAAGCCGGAATTAAACCGATACCTGGTGCTCCTCGCCAAAAACTACACCGGTTACAGGAATCTCGTGAAACTCTCCAGCGAGGGTTACCTGACCGGCTTCTACTACAAACCCCGCATCGATAAGGAGCTTCTGTATGAGTACCATGAGGGTCTGATCTGCATGTCGGGCTGTATAAACGGCGAGATCCCCCAGATACTGCTGTCCGGTGATATGAAAAAGGCTCGCGCCACCGCTGAGTACTACAGGGGATTGTTCGGGGAGGACTATTATCTGGAAGTCCAGCGACACAATATAGACGAGGAGGAACGCGTCCTGCCCCTCATGGCGGAACTGGCCGATGAACTGAACCTGAAACTGGTGGCGACCAACGACGCGCACTATCTGAAAAGAGAGCATGCCGCGGTGCACGATGTGTTGCTCTGCGTGGGCACGCAGGCTCATAAAGACGATGTCAACCGGTTCCGCTTCAAGGGCGAGGAGTTCTATCTGAAGACACCGGAGGAGATGGAGGAGCTGTTCGCAGAATACCCGCAAGCGCTTGCCGCCACGATTGAAATCGCTGAAAAATGTGAATTGGAGATAGAGCTTGGCGAACGGCATTTCCCGGTCTATGATATACCGGAACCGGATCTGACAGCCGACGATTATCTCGCCCTGCTCGCTCGTAATGGACTTGAGGATCGCTTTACCAACGGTTTCCCCGAGGGCGCCGGCGAGAGACTTGAGTATGAACTGGAAGTCATTCGAAATGCCGGTTTTTCCAATTATTTCCTTATCACGGCGGACTTCGTCAGGTGGGCTAAGGAGAGGGGGATACCGGTCGGTCCCGGCAGGGGCTCGGCTGCCGGCTGCCTGGTTTCGTATTGCCTGGGAATAACCAATCTGGACCCGCTTAAGTATGATCTGCTGTTCGAGCGGTTTCTCAATCCCGAACGCGTTTCGCCGCCCGACATAGATGTGGATTTCTCGGATGACCGCCGCGAGGAGGTCATTCAGTACGTTAGAGATAAGTACGGCGAAGACAGCGTTTGTCGCATTACGACCTTCGGCACGATGGCGGCGCGTTCAGCAGTTCGCGATGTTGCCAGGGTGCTGGGATTAAGCTACGCTGAAGGTGACAAGGTCGCCAAATTGATTCCCGAAGGCGGCAGAGAAATTACGATTGACAGATCGCTTTCCGAAGTGCCTGAACTGAGAAAATTAACCGAATCGGATCCTCGATTCAAGGAGCTGATAAATCACGCCCGCGTTATCGAGGGCTCGGTACGCAATTCCGGTACACATGCGGCTGGAGTGGTGATTTGTCCGGGGTCGACCGTTGAATTTATTCCGGTCTACAAGCAGGGCGATGATAACGAGATCTATACCCAGTATGACATGAACTGGATCGATCGACTGGGACTGCTGAAGATGGATTTCCTGGGACTGCAGACCTTGCAGGAGATCGACCTCACACTGAAGGCATTGTCGAAGCGCGGCATCGAGATTGATTTTTACGACAGGAATGAGAATTACGACGATCCTCAGACCTATAAACTGTTTGCCGAAGGTGATACGGTGGGGGTGTTCCAGTTCGAATCCGGCGGTATGCGCGATAACCTGATGAAATTGAAGCCGGAATGCCTTGAAGATCTGATCGCCATGAACGCCCTCTATCGCCCTGGACCGATGCAGATGATTCCGGATTTCATCGATCGCAAGCATGGACGCAAGAAGGTCTCATATCTTCATCCCAAGCTGGAAGACATCCTGAAGAACACCTATGGTGTGATTGTCTACCAGGAACAGGTGATGCGAATCGCCACTGATCTTGCCGGTTTCACGCTCGGAAAAGCTGATATCTTCCGCAAGGCTATCGGCAAGAAAAAAGCTGATCTGATGAAATCCATGGAGAGGGATTTTCTGGACGGTTGCGTCAAGAACGGCATCAGCAAAAAGATAGCGGCCAGCATCTACAAGTTGATCGAGAAATTCGCACGTTATGGTTTCCCCAAGGCGCATTCGGCTGGATATGCCATTATTGCTTACCAGTGCGCTTATTTGAAGTGTCACTATCCCGCCGAATACCTCGCCAGTTGCCTGACAGTCAGAGGCGGGAATTCGGAACAGGTCATGAAATTGCTTGGTCAATGCCGGACAAACAATATAAATATACTTCCGCCCGACATCAATGAGAGCGTGGACAGGTTCATCGCCAGGGACGGCGGAATCCGCTTCGGATTGCAGGCGATCAAGAATGTGGGTGAGGCTGCGGTGCGGGCAATAATTGAAGCCCGAAGCGAGACCGGGCCATTCGTTTCACTGCATCATTTTATGACCTCGGTTGATTTAAGGGCGGTCAATAAGAAGGTGGTTGAGAGCCTGATTGATGCGGGCGCTTTCGACGCGCTGGGTCCCAACCGCGCCACGCTGCTGGCGTCGCTGCCCGGCGCGGTTGCATTCGCACAGGCTGTTCAGGAGGAAAGACTGAGCGGACAAACAGCGCTGTTTGTCAACGGCGGGAATGGAAACGATACTGAGGATGGCGGTAACCTGATGCCGCCCGAAATGCACTACATGGATGAATTGCCCGACAGTGAGCTGCAGTCGCGGGAAAAAGCCGTGCTCGGGTATTATATCTCAAGCCATCCGTTGGACAGATTCAGACGCGAGATAGACGGACTTTCCACGCATAAACTGATCTACAAGGATAAGTTTACGGACGGCATGAAGATAAAAATCTGTGCCGTGCTGTCATCCGTTAAGATCAGGCAGACGCGAAAAGGAGACTCGATGGCGATCCTGAAGATCGAAGACCTGACCGGTTCGATTGAGGGATTGGTGTTTTCGAAAGTCTTGGAGAAGTACAGTGATATACTGATTTCCGACGGCCTGGTAGCCATATCGGGAACTATTTCACGTCAGGAGAGAACCGAGGAACCAAAGCTGAAGGTTGTCGAGGTTCTGGATTTGGAAGATGCAGCGGAGATATGGGGTAATGCGCTGCATATCAAACTGCCCAGCGATCACGTTACGCCTCCGCTGGTTGATCGATTGGAGAAACTGTTCGGCGCCAACCCCGGGAAGTGCGTGCTTTATATCGACCTCGCCTATCCGGGAGGGGATGTCCGATCGCTGAAGGTCGACCGGTTTCGGGTGCAACCGGCGCCTGAGATGCTGCAGCGTCTGACCGAACTTGTGGGTGAGGATCAAATAAAACTGTCAACAGGAAAATGAGAGTCGTTATTCAAAGGGTCATCGAGGCATCGGTGAAGGTTGACTGCAAAACCGTCGGCAAAATCGAACAGGGAGTATTGGTATTGGTCGGCTTCACGCGGCATGACGATGAGGCTGCTATGACATGGGTTGTTCACAAGCTCGCCGGGCTCCGGATATTCGATGACGCTTACGGCAATATGAACCTGTCTCTGCAGGAAGTTGACGGTGAGGCGCTGGTTGTCTCGCAATTCACCCTGTATGCCGATGTCAGCAAGGGACGCCGTCCGGCATTTGTCCATGCCGCAAGACCCGAACGCGCTGAAGGGCTTTACAACCGTTTTTGCGACCTTCTCAAGGCTGAAGGTATTCATGTCGAAAAGGGTGTGTTCGGCGCCAAAATGAGCGTTTCGCTGGTCAATGACGGACCGGTAACGATAATTCTGGAAAGATGAAATCGCCGGAAACCGATGGAATTTCAACTGTTTCAACGCGGGCGTCTGCCCGGCAGGCGGATCTGAACGCAGGATCATCCATCAGGTCTGCAACCGAAAAAGTTAGATTTCACGGCCGGACGATTCAAGGCGACTGTCTTGACATCATGCCGACACTGCCTGACCAGTCGGTCGACCTGGTGCTCACGGATCCGCCCTACGCCATCAATTATCGCTCGAACCGGCGCGTGCTTCGCTCAAGGTTCGATTTTATTGAGAACGATATGCCCGGCGACTGGATTGATATATTTGCCGCGGAAGCTTACCGGTTGCTGAAGCAGAACCGGCATCTGTATTGTTTCTGCCGTCATGATACCTATCCGCTGTTTTACACTGCCTTTGAAAGGGCCGGGTTCAGCTTGAAACGAACGCTGATATGGGTGAAGAACAATCACGGTTCGGGTGATCTCCAGGGGGATTACGCCGCGCGGGATGAATGGATCATCTATGCCCACAAAGGGCGGCGGTTGCTGCGGGGTAAGAGGGAGGACAACATACTGGAATTTCCCAAGATTCACACCGGCAGCCTGCTTCACCCGACGCAGAAACCGGTTGAATTGTTGAGGTTTCTGATGCGAAAATCGACCGATGGGGGAGAGGTTGTGTTCGATCCATATGCCGGTGTGCTCAGTACCGCGCTCGCCGCAGTGGAGGAGGAGCGTGATTTTACCATGATAGAGATCAACCGAGAATATATTGCGAAGGGGCTGAAGCGGCTGATGAACGTTGAACGATCTTCACACTACGAATTCGAAACCCCTGACGACTGATTTTATCATCCGCTCAATCGACAGAATTGAATATCCTCGAATACAAGCGTCATGAACCTGTTTAGAGAGCCCGCCACCAAATCAATCCATTTCATCGGTATCTGTGGAACTGCGATGGCGGCAGTGGCGGCGGAGTTGCATCGCGCCGGCTTCAATGTAACCGGTTCGGACAGCGGAATTTACCCGCCGATGAGCGATTTTCTCAACAGTCAGGGGGTGAGCCTGATGGAGGGCTGGCATCCGGACAACCTGCCGATGGATGCCCTGGTGGTCGTCGGCAATGCCGTTTCGCGCGGCAACGTTGAGCTTGAAGCCGCACTGGATGCCGGATATCCGTTGATTTCCCTGCCGGAATTGATCTCCAGGCGATACCTGATCGGCAGAACCTCGATTGTGGTCGCCGGCACCCACGGCAAGACGACCACATCGTCCATGATCGCCCATATTCTACGAACTGCGGGGCGGGACCCGGGCTGGATGATAGGCGGATTGCCGCTCGATCTGGATGTCCCGTGCCGGTACGGGGGCGGTGGGGAGTTCGTCATCGAAGGCGACGAGTACGACAGCGTCTATTTCGATAAACGCCCCAAGTTCTTTCATTACCGGCCCCGCGTGGCGGTTCTGACCTCGGTGGAGTTCGACCACTCCGATATTTACAGTGATATTCAAGCCGTTGAGACGGTCTTCAGGCGGTTTGTGCGGTTGCTGCCCCGTAACGGCAGGTTGATTGTATGCGGCGACGACACGCGCGCCGTGACAGTGGCTTCCGGTTCGTTATGTAAAGTTGAGACCTACGGGAGAGCGGACGGTTCAGATTGGCGGCTCAGTGATGGAATCGAGTCGGCGCGGTCAGACCTGCGCGGCGGGTTTACCGGACCGAATCAGCGCCGGGGCAATATCGAGCTGTCGCTGCCCGGCGAACATAACCTGAAGAATGCTCTGGCGGCATTGGCGGTTGCAGTGAACGCCGGCGTGGATATCAACGATGTCCTGGCCGCGCTGAGGAATTACCGCGGTGTCAGGCGACGCCTGGAACTGTTGCTGCAGACTGATGACATCGATGTCTGGGAGGACTTTGCTCATCATCCGACGGCGATCGCCGCCACACTGTCGGCTCTGAGAGAGAAGTATCCCGAGGGGCGGCTGTGGGCGTTGTTTGAACCGCGCTCGAACACCATGACGCGCAATTACCTGGCCGGGGAGCTGACGGAATCGCTGGCGGAAGCGGACAGGGTCATTATAGGGCCCGTCCACCGCCGGGAGAAGATACCCGCTGAAGAGAGGCTGGACACCGATTCGGTCGCACGTGAATTGAATAAAAGAGGTGTCGTCTCCACTGCCGCGTCGTCGTTCGATGATGTCGTCAGCGAGGTTGAGGGCAATTGGGCAAGGGGAGATGTTATTGTAATTATGTCAAATGGGGACTTTGGGGGTGTGAAGGAGAGGATTGTCGGGAGCTTGAAAGTAAAACCGTGAAATTGCCTCGACGTCATCCTGAACGAAGTGAAGGATCTGTCAACGACCGGTGAGATTCTTCACTTCGGTCAGAATGACACGAGTACCTACTTGCATATATAACCGTTATTAAAAAAGTCACAATTTTGTCATTCCCGCGAAGGCGGGAATCCAGATAAGCATTTGATATTACGTAAGTTGCCTGGATTCCCGCCT
>JALGVR010000137.1 GCA_025774605.1 bacterium
TAATCAACAGCAGCGAAACGTCGAACTCGGTGGGCTTGCCTCACCGGACGATACTCGACGCCAGAACGCCTGGGAGCATCATCGATATCGGTGATTATTCCGGGATATCGGGCGCATCCATAGTCGCCCAGACATCCGTTACAATCGGCAGGCACGTCCAGATCGGCGGCGGCGCGGGAATATGGGACACGGATTTTCATCCCATCGATCCGGACATGAGGCTCGAACATCCGACACGCGGCGCCAGGAGCGCCCCGATCAAGATTGAGGATGAAGTATTTATCGGGGCGCGGGCGGTTATCCTGAAAGGCGTAACCGTCGGTTACCGAGCCGTAATCGGCGCGGCAGCGGTTGTGTCGAAAGACGTCAAACCGGCTGAAATCGTGGCAGGCAATCCGGCAGTCGTAGTAAGCCATATCGATGAAAAGTAGCCGTACGACCACCGCCATCGACACCCCCGTCTCAGAGAGGAATTTTGTCGATGACAGACATGCGGATCAATCCATTTCAGAATTCATCTCCCTGACAACCGACCTTGTGATCGACGGCTTTGATCTATCCGCTCCACTTCGCCTGCCCTTCTATCTGAATTGTCTTAGAAGTGATAATTACAGGCGAGCGGCACATCATTACAGTGTTGGGGTGCTGGCGGCCGCTTCAACAGGAATCAGGCTTTCCGGCACAGGATGGATATCGGTTCGGGAGGGTAATTCCCCGCGCGAAATGGATATCACGATGCCGGTCAACCAAGCGCTTCGGGAAGCGGGCATGCCTACCGGATGGGCGTTTCCCGACAACGGTTCAAGGGTTGGGAGGCTCTGGTCGGGATTGTTCTCGACCTTTCTGACCGGAGAGGTGCGAAGATTCTTCAGCGGTTACTCGAAGAAGATTGACAGCATCGCCCGCAGATTGGCGGCCAGTTTCAACTTCCACAACTCGTTTATTGAATGGTTCAAAATCGGCGTATTATCGAATTTTATCCAACACAAAAGAGCGCTGAGGCTGATTCGCGGTAACCGGGAATCCATCAGTGGACTTGTTGTTTACATGGAGTATCATCGCCTGACCAGCGCCCTGCTTCATGCCGCAAAGGAAAATGAGATCCCCGTTGTTCTGACGCAGCATGGTTTTCTGGGCCAGGAATGGCTGCACACACCGCTTCGATCCGACCGGATATGCGTATGGGGAGAAGTCGATCGTCGCTGGTACGAGGGTCGCGGCATAAGGGATGACCGTCTGAGAGTAACCGGCACACATCTTGCCTTTTCCATCAAATCCGAATACCGGCGGGAGACGCGGAGTAAGTACAATCTGGATCCCGAAGAGTACGCGCTGGTTTATCTTGTTCCGAATTCCCTCGATTATTTCCATCATAAGAGCATCGGGCTGTTGAAGGAACTTCGGGCGGCGGTAACCGATCTTTCCTGCCGCTGGTTTGTCAGGCTTCACCGCAGCAACAAGCCGCATGTTATTAAAATGTATCTTGAAGCCGGTTTCACGGAGTTCCCTGATGATGTTCCCGTCGAAGAGGCGTTTGCCCTGGCGGATGTGGTGATTCACGACTACAGCACGATGGCGACCGCGGAATATGCGGGCCTGGTTACGCTCTGCCTGCCCGCTGATCCTCCCTATCCGGGCTTTTATCCCGAGCTTCTGGGCGATCAGCGGATCATTGACAACCCGCGGCAGTTTCGGGACATCGTGGCGACAATCTCGCCCGGATACAAGCTTGACCCGAAATCAACTGTTACAATGGCCGCTGGTGAAGACAAAGCCTTGACGCATATCTGCGATGTTGTCCGCGAGCTCGACCGACATCGCTGTTGACTGACGACTTGATCATTGTTGAATTTTCCGGATTCACCGGTGTTTTTACGCGGTTTCCTATTGTTCAACCAGCAGTCGCATAATACCCGATCATGTCTCTCAGGGGCGTTATTCTTCAGCCGGCGCCGGTTTTAGGCGAATTCGACATCGTAATCAAATAATTCAGAATCTTACCAATTTCAAGGATACATGGTGACAGACAAAACCCTACTTGTAACCGGTTCTTCGGGGCTGATCGGCTCCGAGGTCGTCTCATATTTCGACTCACTCGGCTGGAAGGTGCACGGCGTCGATAACAACATGCGCGCCGATTTCTTCGGACCGCCCGGTGACACGAGGTGGAACCAGAAGCGCCTGGAAACGACCTGCCGAAACTTCACCCATCACGAACTCGACATTCGTCACCGCGAAGAGATGCTCAAGTGTATCGAGGAGATCAAGCCTGATGTGATCGTCCACTCAGCGGCTCAACCCAGTCACGACCTGGCGGCGGCCAGGCCCTTCGACGACTTCGACGTCAACGCCGTCGGCACGCTCAACCTGCTTGAAGCCGCCCGCCGGTTCGTTCCGGAATCGGTCTTCGTCTACATGTCGACCAACAAGGTCTACGGCGACGCCCCCAATGAGATACCGCTGGTTGAGCTGGAAACCCGCTGGGAGTATTCCCGGACGGAGGACTTCAACGGGGTGCGGGAGGATATGCGCCTCGACCGCTCCAAGCATTCGATCTTCGGCGCCTCAAAGGCGGCGGCCGATATCATGGTTCAGGAATACGGCCGTTACTTCGGCATGAAAACCTGTTGTCTGCGCGGCGGCTGCCTGACCGGGCCGCATCACTCCGGCGTCGAGCTGCACGGCTTCCTCAGCTACCTGGTGAAGGTCAACGTCAGCGGCGGCAAGTACAACATATACGGTTACAAGGGGAAACAGGTCCGCGATAACATCCATTCACTGGACGTGGTGCGTTTCATCGAGATGTTCATCGAAAAACCGCGCTGCGGCGAGGTTTATAATATCGGCGGCGGCAGGGGTAATTCCTGTTCCATACTCGAAGCGTTCGCGTCAACCGAAGCCATAACCGGCAGGAAGATGAACTACGAATACGTGGACAGGAATCGCGAGGGTGATCACATCTGTTACATATCCGACCTGTCCAAGGCGATGGAGCATTATCCCGGCTGGTCGATCACCAAGTCACTCGACACGATCTTCGAGGAGATCGTCGAAAACTGGACGAACGAACGTTCATGAACGACAGGGTCAGGCTGCGCTTTTCCAGACCGATCCTCTTCGCCACCAGCGCGTATCCGCCCCGACCCGGCGGATCAAGCATCCTCAACCGCAACCTGCTCAGGGCATTCTCACCCGAGAGCATCGTCCTTGCATCGCATCGTCCGCCGGCGGAACTTCCGGCGGTGGAGCTTGGCGGACACGAGCCGGTCTACGTGATGAACGACATATCGATCAGCCTGCGCGTAAATTCATACTGGCGGCGAATGCAGATACCGCTTGCCGAGAGACGGATGGTCGAGCTGGCTCGCTCCCGCGACTGCGGGGCTGTGGTTGGCACCTTTCCCAACCTGTTCATATTCGATGCGGCGTTCCGGGCCTCCAGGCGACTCAAGCTGCCGTTTATCGCCTACCTTCACGACACGTTGGCCGAAGCGTTGAATCATAAGTTCATGGGGGGGTTGGGGCGCGACGTTCAGGAGAGGATTTTCCCGGGCGCCGAGAGAATACTGGTTATGAGCCAGGGGATGGCTGATCTCTACAGGCGCAAGTACAACCTCCTCTCCACCCCGCTCGTGCATTCACTGCCGGAACCGATCCCTGCTGATATTCAGACTGAAACGCCGGACAATACCGGTTTCTGGGGCGGCGCGGTCTATGACATCAACGATCGCTCGGTGGTGCGGATCTCCAATGCGCTGTCAAGTATCAGGGGTTACAGGCTGTTCATCGCCTGCAACGACAGCCGGGAGCAACTTGTCAGGCGCGGGCTGGATGAATCGGGCTTCATCCTGAAGTACATAACCGAACGTGAAGCCTACCTTGACACGTTGAGAAGACAGGCGTTCCTGGTTCTGGCGCTCAACTGGCCGGACGAAACCGCCACCCACGAAGACGAACTTTCCACCATCTTTCCCACCAAGACCGTCGAATATCTCGCCAGCGGTCGCCCGATCCTGGTTCACTGCCCGGAGGACTATTTCCTGGCGCGCTTTTTCCGCGACCACGAGTGCGCCGAGGTTGTGACTGAGCGTTCAATTGATGCGATCGGCGAGGCGGTGCTGAAGCTCATCGCTGACGGTGAGTATGCTGCCGGCCTTGCCCGCAAAGCGCTCAAGGCTGCGGAGATGTTCAGGCTGGAAAGGGTGGCAGGACAGTTTCATGACCTGGTTGAGGAAACGATGCACGGTTTGAAACAGGGATAACCAGCCACCCGTGCCGTCCCGTCGGCATTGAACTCAATCTACCACTCAGCCCCACCGCCGGTTCAGGGCAGTGAAGTTATCTCTTGTATTTATAGCCTTGTGAAATATAAGCAAACCAAAATTATCGGGGATTGGAATGATTTTACTTTCCGTCGGCAAATTATCATATTATATTGAATGTGAATTTGTTCTTTTCTTTACCGATCAATAAAGGTTCATCCGACTAAAGCGTACCTGGCTTCATGAATAGCCATGATTTTAAGTTTGAAGAACAGCATGTCTCTGAAGCCATAAGCTTGTCGTTTCATGGTCTTGATCTTGTTGTTAGCGATCTGTAATATAAACGCTGCACAACCGATTCTATCGTGGCTGTCGTTCAGGGTTGAGGTACGCAATATCCTGGACGCCGATTACGAGGAAGAATACGGTTATCCTGGACCGGATCGTCAATTCTTCACAGGATTAAATTTGAATTGGTAAACTAACGACCTTTTATATTTATTAGACCATGGCATGAGTGTTCAACAGATTAAAGATTGAAGATTTCAGATTTTCCGGTCGGGGTTTAGGTCGACAATACAGCAGAGACATGCGACTTAGCCGTTGTCCGGAGTTGAATCAGTTGGTCACATAGGCACCCAGGTATTTGAGAAATATGGAAAGAGTAACTATCCTCGTTATAGAGGACGAAGAGGACATTCTGGAGCTGGTGCGGTATAACCTCGCAAAGGAGGGATACCGGGTAATAAAAGCTGGGTCGGGTGAGCGAGCTCTGCAGCTGGCAACAAGTGAAGTACCTGACCTCGTCCTGCTTGATCTGATGCTGCCGGGTGTCGATGGCATCGAAGTCTGCCGCCGGATTAAGGGCGACTCTGCCACCCAGCATATCCCGGTGATTATGTTGACTGCAAAAAGCGAAGAGACCGACATAGTGGTCGGTCTGGAGCTCGGTGCGGACGATTATATCACTAAACCGTTCAGTCCGCGAGTCCTGCTCGCCCGCATCAAAGCCGTTTTACGAAGACGTATTCATCAGGATGTGGACGGGCAGATTGGCACAATCCGCTATGCAGACCTTGTTATATCCCCGGATCGATTTGAAGTGATGCTTGGAGATCGACAGGTCGATCTGACTGCTACCGAGTTCCGCATACTTATCCTTTTAGTCCGCCGTCCCGGTTGGGTTTTTACCCGTTCCCAGATCGTTGATGCTGCACGTGGGGAGGATTATCCGGTTACAGATCGTTCGGTGGATGTTCATATCGCTTCGCTTCGCAAGAAGTTGGGCCCGTCCGGGTATTTGATCGAAACAGTGCGCGGCGTCGGTTACAGACTTAAGGCGCAACCATGAAGCGCAAACGACTGTTATGGCAATTGGTTCCAACTTACCTTGCTATTACATTGGGCGCTCTATTGTTGGTGGGTTGGCTTGCAGCAATCACTGTGCACCGATTTTACCTCTCGCAAACCGAAGCGGATCTTGAAGTCAGAGCTCGATTAGTCAGACAGCAGATAAAGGGACGTTTTACAGTAGACGGCAAATCATCCCTCGACTCACTGAGTAAGGCACTAAGAAGGACATCGTCAACACGAATCACTTTCATCAACAGCACCGGCGATGTGCTGGGCGACAGCGATAAGGATCCTGCCGGGATGGAAAATCACTCCGATAGACCTGAATTCAAAGACGCAATAGCTGGACGAACAGGTGTTTCCATCCGGTACAGCACTACCCTGAAGAAGCGGATGATGTATTTGGCTGTTCCGGTTGAATCCGACGTTGGTGAACCGGTGGGATTAGTCCGGGTTTCCATTCCGTTAACGACAATAAAGGACGCACTGGCTCAGGTCTATTCCGG
>JALGVR010000138.1 GCA_025774605.1 bacterium
CTCCTGATACAAAACTATTGATTCTGATGATAAACCCATCCAGCAAATCCCGCATTTGCGAGTACAAGGCTGGCCGTGCCACCCATCAGTGGTTCCAAGCACGCAGGTACAACTAAGGGGAGCGCGGACAACCCTGTCTGACCATCCTTGCACAGGCAAAAGTGTCTATGCTCCCCGTCCTTCATCCTTTACGACCCCCCTTTGTCCCCCCCTACTTCGCAGGGGGGGAGAGCTTGGAATGCCCCCCTACTTCGCAGGGGGGGGAGAGTTTGGCATTCCCCCCTGCTGACGCAGGAGGGGGAAACATGCATCAATACACCGTCTTCACCTTCACCAGCACTTCGTCCACGCTTCCCAGCACACCCGCATCCTTTTCGTTCTCCTGCATGTACCTCAGAAAGCCGTTGAAGTCGGCATAACGGCTCATATCGACGATCCAGTCGAGAAGGGTCAACTTCAACAGCCTGGCTTCCTCGGTGGCGCTCTCCAGAATCTTCTTCCGCAGAATACCCTTGGCATACATGGGCAGCAATTCACCCAGTCCCGACCCGCCACCTTCGGCGTCAACCTCCCGCGTCCAGCAACCCAGGGCGTTGATCTGATCGAAATGATCGATCCTGATCGGCGGCATCTCCCAGAACTTCATCATTTCCGACCACGCCCACTTCACATCCTTCGCTGAACCGGTCATCTGGATGTTCTGACACTGGCTCTTGAAGATCTGATGCAGTTCGCCGTACTGCCTGTTGTAATCGCCACTTAGGAACTCCCAGTTGCTGTCGTTGACAACGTACTTCATCCTCTTGTGCAACTCTTCAAGCTTGCCCTTGATCTCGGTCGCGTAAATGCCGTCGGGATATTTGTCAAGATATCCAGCGTAATCCCTTAGCATTCCCGAATCGATCGCTCTCTGGTAAAGCTCCTGTTCATTCTCGCCGCAACCGAAAAGGAACAGAATGCAGGTGATTAAGAGTACGACAGAATGCTTCATGATTTATTTCCTTTCATATCTTACTTCAGGTAAACCACTTTTTTTACTTCGATCATGCCGAGTTGTTCCAGCCTGAGGATGTACATCCCGGCGGGTATGGCACCGGCCTTCCAGATTACTTCGTGTCGTCCTGACGTATGCCATTCATTCGCCAGGACATCCAGTTCACGCCCCTGGATATCGAAGAGGGTCAATTTCAGGTTTCCGGCGGCGAGCTGCCCCCAGCGGATCAACAACCGGCTGTTGAACGGATTCGGGCAGATGAGCTCAAATCCCCACCGATCCGGCAGGGGGTCTTCCAGAATACGGTAGATGGAATTACGCACGCCCGGTGTGCCGTGCGCGGACGAGTCGTCCGAAGCCCCCCAGTATCTGTAACTGAAGTTCGGCTTCAACGGGTTGACCAACTCGAGCGTGGCGCCGCCGCCGTCAGCCCTCCCGGGCCAGGGCGCATCATCGTCATAACTGACCCAGTCGATCATGAAACCGGAATCATCCAGGAGCCTCACGTCATCACCACCGCCGCCGAAGCCGAAATCGAAGCCGCCCATGATGTTGATTACATCCGGAAAATAGTTGCTGAAAGTCGCCGGATCCCGCGCGATGACCAGGTACTCATCCCGATGAAGCATGGTACCCTCGGGAATGACGTACCTGTGCTCGTCGCGGTTGTCGAGCAGAACCCAGTTGCCGATGTCCAGCTCATCCTCCAGGCAATAGAGTTCAATCCAGTCGCCGGTGTCGAAATCGTCCGCACTGTTATAGTTGATCTCGTTGATAACAACTTTGCCGACTGTTTCACCGCTGATATCGATATGTTCGATCGTCCTTGCGGATAGAAACCTCCCGCCGCTGGTCTCAAGCATCAGCGTATCGCCGGCCTGGGCGGTGAAACAGAACGGGCCGGTGACCGTCAGCCCGGGAAATATCCCTCCGGCAATGTTCAGCTGGTTGGCTATGATCAGGCTGTCGCCGGGCGCAAGCGCCTCCAATTCCCGCAGCTGCATCCTTCGGTAAGTTCTGCCGAGACTGACGAAGCAGTCGGACAGATTCACCGGTCGGCCGGATACGTTGACGACGCCGAAATAACAGGTGCCCGTTTCAGGGATGCGATGAAATGTCGTGAAGACCAGGTCGCCCGCCTCAGGCGGATGGTCGTCGATGCGAATCGCCGGCAGGGGAGGCTTCGTCAGGTAATAGAACGCCCAGCCAGCCGGAGGATTATAACTGCCCTCCTCGTTGTTTGGTCGAACATATATGCCGTAATGGAACGGTGCAGGCTTGTCCGGAAGACTGACGTCACTGGTGTAGGTCAGGTCGCCGGCTGTCTCGTCGCCGTGTGAACCGTCGTCGTAAAGCCTGATCGCGTGCTCGCTTCCGTCCCGGTCCAAAAGATGCGCCGACACCGAATATGCACGCTCGGGAAGAACTGCACAGATGCGGAAAGTATCGCTCCGGCTGGAGATATATTCAGGTTGGACCGAGGTTGAGATGATCTCGCGCCGATTGAACCAGTCGATATTTTCAAGCGTGCTTTCACGCCTCTCCAGCCAATCGGTCAGGCGGATGAGCTCCTGTTCGAACTCGGCGTTGGATCCCCGCTTTGCCGTGTCCAGGTAGGCGTCATGGCGGATTTCATCGAAGACTTCAGCTGTCCGTTGAGACAGGTAGGGAAAACCGTAAGCCACGATTTCATCTATGATTGAAAGGAACCTGGCGCGGTATTCGGGGATGGCGATCAATCGTTGCATAACAGCCTGCTGATCGAGCATTCCGGTATACTTCCGGTCGGCGTAATCGATCCATTCCCCCCGCCAGTCGTTTCCCAGTGAAGCTTCGCAGTCCCAGGGGATCAGCAGCCATCTGTCGTCAGGCCGCCGGTAGATGTAAAAGTTCTTGGTGAAACAATCATAACTCGCCAGGACATATTGGATGGCGAAATAGTAGAGGAAGTTCTGAATATCGATCAGATCGCCTATATTTCGGCGGAATTGATCGTTACCGGCGTATGAAATATACGTAAACCGAGCTATCAGCGAGTCCAGGCTGCCGGCACCGGTAATCTTTGATTCATAGTTGTAATTGTAGTCCTCGTTACGCGTAAATGGAGTAAAGCGGGCACCATGGGCTATGGCTTTCCACAGAGTGCCGAAGCCGAGCTCGCGGCGCTCAAGGAACTCCCTGTCCACCTGCTCGACCTCCAGGAATACGCCCATGTACGTGTCATTCACGATAAGGGAGACGAACCGGGTATCGGGCGCGGGCTGACCGACGAAGCGGTTGAGCTTCATGGCGATGTGATTGCGCACCAGAGACCGGTCGCGATATTCGGAATTGAGATTTATCTCGCTGCGCCCGAACGGCGAATCGTCGTCGTAGTAAATCTTCCACGATTTCTTGGGCAGATCCCGGCCTGACCGCCCGCGGTATCTCACCCGGCAGGTGTAGAGATCACCCTCCACCTCGACAATTGCAGGGAACGTGCGGTTTGACCAGGGATTGCCGTTAAGGGCATCGAGCGATGACTGGTCCATCGTCAGTTTATACAACGGCAGTGTGAGTTGAGGGGTTCCCCGAGTCTGTGAAGGTAGTAGGGATAAAATACTGACGAAAGCAGTCAATAACATTGTGTTAAGGAACCGGTCCATGTGCGGAGGTATGTTCAACAACATTAAAGCCATTGGAACAGGCGACGCTGAGCTTATATTTCGGCTTCGCTCTCTTCGGACAGCAGGATCACCCTCTCCATTCCTTCCAGCGCGGCGAGGGTGTTTATCAGTTCCTGGTCGCTCACGTTCTTCTTCAAACGCACCAGATACGAGTGCTCGACAAACTGCCCCATCCTGACCGTTTTGACAGCCAGCCGGGAATGCGAGGAGAGCATGCGTTTGAAAATCTCCTGATACGATGCTTCATCCGCATCGGTGGGAACCACTTGGAAACGCAGAAGATATATGCCCTTGCGGGCAATGCCGAACTGAGTGTAATCCAGAAGCAGAAGGATCAGTGATATGGTAGCCACGCCGAAGACCGCGATCGGATAGTTGCCGACACCGGCTGCCATTCCCGCTACCAGGGCGAAGAAGACGTAGGCGATGTCGCGATTGTCCTTGACGACCGTGCGGAAACGGATGATCGACAGGGCGCCGACCAGGCTGAAGGCGCGGGCGATGCTGTTGCCGATGACCATCATTACCAGGGCAACGACCATTGAGAGAATAATCAGCGTCAAGAGAAGCGACTGGTTCACGGCTCGGTGACGATTGGTCAACCGGTACACCATGGTTACCGTCAAGCCAAGTATAAATGCAAGGATGAGGTTCAGGACTACGTCAAAAGGTGTGTAATTTTGAACGGCGCCAAGGTCTCGGAGGAAGTTCATACGGATGTTCCCAGCGCTGCCTCTTTTATTCGCCAAGCATCAAGTCCGTTGCAATACTTGGAGATCGACTGAATTCGCAGTTTGAAATCGCGTATGATACAACGTACCCAGAACGGCATCCTGCCGGTGAACTTTATCTCGAGAATGAAACGGGAGCTCTCCATGTGCTTCAGGTCATCCTCGCGGAATATCTCGGTGGGATCCGGTTGAAGGTAACTGCGTACATTGAGATCGAACGTTACCCGCAGGGTCGGATCATCCAGACCGACAAATGCCTCTCTCTCGTAGGCGATCAGGCTTTGCGGCTCAAGTTTCAACCTTTTGGTCAGATAGATGAACCGGTCCAAAGCCAGCTTTTCCCTGTATTCCGGTTGGTCTTCGACAAGCTCCAGACGCGCGCCGTTCAACAAATTCGGAGCTTCAGCCAGCCAGATCTTACTGCGCTCCTTGAAAACGCGCTGCTGGTTCTTGCGCTTTATCTCGAGAAAGGCGGTGCTGTCGTGGGAACCCTCGTTATATGTTCGTATGCGCAACTTCTTTCTTATCTTGATTCCGTTCTTCTTCTCGTAGTAAAAGAGGAGGTTGCGCGTGTCAAGATATATACTGCGTACGGTATAGCATTTGCTTTCCAAATCCCGGCAGAACGGGTCATATTCCATGTTGGTCAGGAATCTCCGCCTCAGCGATTCCAAATGTCGGTAATCAACATAATACTTATATTCTTTTCTGTCGAACAGCTCCATTTTCCAGTTATTTAATTAATTGGTAATTAACCACCTGTTTGTTCAATTAAATCTCGCCACAGCCTCAGCGATTCATCGACGACATCCTTGTCGCGTGAATGGAAGAACGTCTCGAAGTTGGATGTTTCAGCCGATTTCGAGAGGTTGAAGCTGCCGATCATCACAGACGATCTGTCAAATATATACAGCTTGGCATGCAGCTTGCCCAGTTTCTTGGTGTTCCAGCGATGGATTGTCACGCCACCCGATTCTGCACTGTCAACGAAGCTCTCCGCCTTCCGTGAAGCATTGCCATCAACAATCAGATCTACATCAAGCCCCCTCTGAGCGGCGTTTACAAGCGTTTCCAGAGCCTTCTGCGAAGTCAGCTTACATGTGATTATCTGCAGGGATTCCTTCGACTCTCCCGCCAGTTGAACAAAGTGGTCCAGGGCTTTATAACCGTAGACAAGTGTATCGGAAGCGATCCGTCCGGCATCGTGTGATTTATCGGCCGAAATCGTAAAAGCCATGAACAGCGTTGTAAGAATGATGAACAATAATGCGACAGAGTACCTGGAAGTCAAGTATCCCTCTAAACGTCCGATTTTACTTCAGAAAACAAATTTAGGGAATGATTTCACGAGAGGCAAGTCGATAGAGTGCTAAAAGTAAAAAACCAATGAAAGATTAACTTCCCATAACCGGTCAAGCGTTCAGGCAATCGAATCCACCCTCCTGTCATTACAGGAAATCCTGTCCTATCCCCCCCCGCGAAGTAGGGAGGGAATGTCCAACTCTCTCCCCCTCCTGCGCCAGCAGGGTGGAATGCCAAACTCTCCCCCCCCCTGCGAAGTAGGGGGGGATAAAGGGGGGG
>JALGVR010000035.1 GCA_025774605.1 bacterium
GTGATAAAAAACAGCCCTGTTCTGATCCGGCAGGCTTTCAGGCGGACGATCTTTGACAAGCCGCAATCCCTCAAGTCATTTACAGGATACCGGCGTTTTGAGCGGGACGACGGGGTCGCCTGGGTTGACGGGCATTTCAGGCGGTTGGGGTTTTCCATCCGCCGTCGAGCAATCGAGGAAGGCACGGCACTGGCCGGTTGTTCGGGCGGATTGTCACGACTGGGACCCCTGCTAAGTCACATCGGGATGCTGCTGTTGATCGTCGGCGGACTTGCAGCGTCCATCACAGGCTATCAGGCACGCGTATCCGGTGCGGCGGGCGACACGATCTCACGCCCGGAATGGGACTTTGATCTGCGCATCGATGATTTCAAGCTGGTCTATTATCCGATATCATTGAACCAGTGGGTGGAGCTGCCCGACGGGCACCGCGGCAGGGTGACGGAGATCCGACACGACAGCGCGCGCGTTGACCTGTCGAGCCATCCCGGGCTGCACGAGAGCCGCTGGCTGCTTAGGGATTCCCTGAGGAATGATTTTGAAGTCTATCGGAACGGGCGGCTGACGCCCTACCAGGGAAACATACGCAGCTATATCACCCGCGCCGAACTGATCAAGGACGGACAGCCGGTCCTTAAGAGGAAGATCGAGGTCAACCACCCACTTCGCTACGGTGGTTTTCGTTTTTACCAGACCAGTTTCGAAGCCGGCGGCGGGAATATCGACGTCGATACGGTTGTTGTCCTGGCGGTCGGCGAAGACAACGACTCGGCGGTGGTTCGGCTGGCGGTAAGGGGAGAGGCCGAAAAACTTCCCTGGGGGGATCTGAGTCTCAAGGCAGGCGAATTCTTTCCCGACTTCAAGCTCGACCGGAACATGCAGCCGTTTTCCGCGTCGGGAGAATTGATCAATCCAGCCGTGCGGGTCACCCTCGTCGGGGGCGGCCGGGAGATCGGCGCGAAATGGGTGTTCAGCCACGATTTCGGCGGCATGGGCGGATCGAACATGCCGCTTAAGCTGCGAATCGTTGACCTGACGGGTGTAAACTCAAGCCGTTCAGGTTATGCAACGATCCTGGAGGTCAAGCGCGATAGTGGCAGGTGGATAATCTGGATGGGATTTTTCTGCGTCACGCTGGGGCTTGTCCTGACATACAGCATGACCCATCGACAGGCGTGGGCTGTTGTTTTGAGGAAGCCCGAGGGGAGGGACGAGATTCATCTCGCGTACCGAAACTCACGAATCGATCACCGGACGCGGGATTATTTCGAGCGGTTGGATTAGGTGGCGCATGGTCACCCCCTCTGGTTGACAGCATTGAAAGATATTCAGGAAAAGAAAAAGATCAATAATACAGCAGTTCATAGGCGATAAATAAAACCGTTCCTATGATTGCAAACACAAGTTTATCAAGCAACAGGAGATGTAAATGAAAAGCGGATTAACTATCCTTTTGGTAGCGCTTCTGATGATGTGCATGCTGCCCTCAAGCAGTATTGCCGCACAGGATGCTGGTCCAACAATAACCAGATCACATCAGGTCTCGCTCGTTGGAGACGCACTGGAAACCGAAGAAGCTGTCGGTCCGGTTCGTGACTGGGGAGAAGACTGGATCTTCTATGATGACGGGAACGGTCGATTCCTCCTGCACTGGGGTGATAATGAACTCTGGAGCAGAACGAGATTTACCCCGCCGGCCGATTTCGTGCTGGAGGGCGTCAGGTTCCAGATCTCCAACGGCAACGATATCGATCCCGATGACGCACCATGTCGCGTCTACGTTTACAGCGAATTGGAAAATATGAACCTCGATGAGATCCTCTGGCAGGGTGAAGCCGATGAGCTCCCCAGCAACGAGTGGATCGATGTCGAGCTCGACGAAGATGACTATCTGGAATTCGCCGAGGGGGAGAACTTCTCCATCATCTACGGCCCGGCGCCTTCGGGCGATCCCAATCAGGGCGCCCGCGGCTGGTGGAACAGCCTTGACGCGGCAACCGAGGTCCATCGCAGTTTCGTTGCGCAGGCACACGAGGAAAACCCTCCAACGAATCACGGCCAGGATTGGTTCGGTTTTGACTCCGACCTGTTGCTGCGAGCCAACGGCACCTTCCAGGACGAGTTCTTCGACGCCGGTGTCGGCGGGATGAGCAATGACTCCGAGATGTGGTTGATGTACCCGGGAACAGAACAGGTCTTCACAGCCCTCATATTCTACGAAGGTCAGCCTGCCGATTTCGTGACCGTTTCCTTCAACGTATTCGACGTCGACGGCAACCCTTACTGGGATGAACCTGTCGAACAGATCCTTGAGGATCCCTTCGCCGATGTTGAACCCGGTGAGATGATCGAGGTCGAGTGCGACAGCGTCTGGATTCCCGGGGAAGCCGGAACATACATCGCCAGAGCCGTCGTCACGATCCAGGACGATGCCAACGAGGACAATGACAGCTTCGGCCTGGAGCAGTTGGTCTTTGATCCGGAGGCGGAGGAACCGATCTGGCTCGGCTACTGCGACGAAACGTCGGAAACACAGTTCAGCGCCGCCGATGATGAGGGTTGGGCGGTCGCCTTCGCTCATCCTGGAGGAGACCAGTCACTGTGGCTGGAGCGGTTCCGTTACTGGATGGACAACAGGGGCAATGATAATGCGGTTGAATGCCGTTTCCGCGTCGGAATAAACACCGACCGCGGCTGGGGATGGTTGCTGGCTCAGACGTTTACCGCCGAAATCGCCGCTGATGAGGAAGGCTGGGTCGAGTTCGAGCTTCCCGAGGAGGAGCGGGATTCAACCAGCTTCTCGGAGGGTAGCGAACTGCTGGTCTCATACCAGTATTCCGGTCTGTCGCTGAAATCCGACGGCACGCCGCCCATCTCGGGCGTTAATCCGGACATGCCGTCGACGATGTGGATCACTGTTGAAGACGGCAACCGGGCAGGGCCGACCGAATCGGGTGATTACATGTGCCAGGTGCAGTTGGGCGTTTCCGATATCGCTCCCGACGGTCCCAATCTGCGCATCGAGCCGGATCCCGTCGAATTCGGCTGGGATCTCGATCTCGACACGCCGTACGCGGTTGAAGCCACATTCACCTCGTTCGGAACCGATCCCGTGACCATCAGGGCGATCCAGATCGCCGGTTCCGGCGTGGATTACCTCACGATAGATGAAGATCATACCGGTGAGTTCGTCATCGAAGCCGGCGCGGAAGAGACCATCACAATAACCTTCGAAACAACCGAAGACATTGACCTTGAAACGCAGTTGCGGGTCGTCAACGACGCGGTCAACATATCCAACCAGTACCGCTGGGCGGTTCATGCTTCCACCAATCCCGGTGCTGTCGACGAAAACCATACGGGGATGCCGATGGAGTACGCCCTGTACCAGAACCATCCGAACCCGTTCAATCCCACGACCAGCGTGGGCTTCTCGCTGAAAGCCGCCGCTGACGTCAGGCTCAACGTCTACGACATGAGCGGTCGCCTGCTCAAGGAAGTGATAAACAGCCATCTGAGCGCGGGCTATCACAACGCTCAAATTGACGCCTCCGATCTTCCGGCGGGGATCTATCTTTATCGCATCAGCGCCGGTGATTTCACCGACACGCAGAAGATGATCCTGCTGAAGTAGGGAATGATTAAAGCACTGTAAACCCTGAAGCCGGTTGGGATACCATACCCGGCCGGCTTCAGTTTTTGCATTTTCAGCGCAGGCTTGTCCCCAATCTCAATCGGGACATTTGACTTCTGACGAGGCGAGCTTCGTCACTCCTCGACCGCCAGAGTGTATAAGCTTACATGTGCTCTGTAATTTTGTCATGCTGAACGTGTGAACCGCCTTTGCCATACTGAACGTGTAAACCCACTTTTATTATGCTGAATATGCAAACCACTTTTGTCATGCTGAACGTGTAAACCACTTTTATCATACTGAACGCATAAACCCACTTTTGTCATGCTGAACGTATAAACCCACTTTGTCATGCTGAACGTATAAACCCACTTTGTCATGCTGAACGCAGTGAAGCATCTCATTGATTTAACGGGAGATTCTTCACTTCGTTCAGAATGACGCGGCCTGCTAAACAGCTTTGACGCGGCCTGCTAAACAGCTATGACGCGGCCTGTTAAACCACTTTGACACGGCCTGTTAAACAGCTATGACGGGGCCTGTTGAATCGCTGAATGGTAAGTCCTTTAACGAAGCGGGCTTAATTACTCCGTAGTCCTCGGGGTGCAAAAATGAGTTGTCATACACAAAAGGGTAATTTTAGTGTTCAGGTCATTCTTGTCTGCAGTATCGATCTGTCTGATGCTGCTTTCAGGCTGCAGTTCGAGTCCCAGCGACCAGGGACCGGCTGACAACACTTACCAATATGAGCTGATTGCGCCTCGCCGGACGGTGACCGGACGATCCCTGCCGGTTGTCATACTCGCCGTTGACGTCAACCCGCGCACTACCCCAACCGTATCCCTTGTGATTTCATCATCATATCCAAATCAGGCTCAAGCAGGCGTCAAGGTCAAGCGCGGCTGCGGAAGCGTCACCCTGCGGCCCGATGTCGAAGGGAATATGCAGGTCAGTCTGATCAACCAGGCCGGTGGTGTACTGGCGGAAAGCGTGGTCGGGGTGATCGTCGACACCGCCGTCAGGGAGCTTTCGGGCGCGCTGAGCGGTGAAGATCTGAGCTGGGATTCCAGCGCCGTGATTCGAATCAGCGGGGATGTCTCGATCGGAGCGGGGGATATGTTGGAGATAGGCGCCGGAACAACTGTCGAACTTGGCGACCGCGTCAACATCGACTGCAGAGGGAACATGATGTGCTCCGGTACGGTAGACGCTCCCGTACTGTTTACCGCGGTCGATCCCGGCCGTCCCTGGGGAGGCGTCTGGCACCCTTCCGGCGATCATTTGTACAGTTATGTCTTCTTCACGGGCGGGGGCGGCGACAGCACCGAAGCCCTGGGTCATTCGGGCAGTCAACCGGTTGTCGGTGGCTGCAACAGCCGGATCGAGCTTGACCACGTCTTCATGCTCGACAACCCGGGCAAGGCATTCTACTTCGACAGTAACGAGTTCTCCCTGACAAACAGCCTGGTCTCCCGCTGTGACACGGGCGGCGAACTAAAATTCTCGCTTGTGACCGTTGACAACTGCTACTTCCTGGACATGCCCAACGACGACGGGCTGGAGGTCGACGACGATAATGACGCCATCTACGTGGCTCTTCCCTGGAGAGGTGGAGACGACTTCTCGGTGATCCGTAACAGCGTGTTCATCAGCGGAAAGGACGACGGCATCGACCACAACGGCGCCAACCTCAGGATTTTAAACTGCATTATTGAAGATTTTGACAACGAAGGGATCGCCGGTTCAAACGAGAACCACCTCGAGGTTTTCAACACACTGGTTCTTAACTGCGAACAGGGGATAGAGGACGGTTACGGAACGGCGGAGGTCACGGTCGATCATTGTCTGGTGAGCGGCAACGAAACCGGCTTCAGGTTTGGAGACTGGTATAGTCATCGCAGCAGCGACGGATACCTGATAATCCATAACTCCATATCGGTTTTCAATTCGCTGCACAACGTCTGGAACTGGGATATGCATCTTGATGCGCCGCGCCCTGAGAGGATATCGATCGACTACTCGATCGTAAACGACCCGCAATATAACGACGGTGCAGGTTGCCTGACGGGTGAGCCCGTCTTTAACGAGGATTACACCCTGACCGAAGAGTCCATCGGATATCAGGCTGCCGAAGACGGGCGGAGCATCGGTCTGCTCGAGTGGGGGGAAGAGGAATAAACCACGACTAAAACAGGCTTTCCAGTCTGACGTGCAGCCGCGCATTTCGCAGCGGTTCGCCGTCCGCCAGCGCCATGTCCAGCCCCAGCTTCCCGGCTTTTGTCCGCATGATTGCGGTCACCCCGAAGGAAACCGGCGTCCTTCTCACCGGTTTAAACCTCGTGTCTTCTCGATATACGCAGCCCACATCACCAAACAGACCGACGTACTCATCGCGATCCGGACGCCAGCGCAGCTCGACCGTTCCCCAACCCGCCCCCCGCGCCGGAATGGCGGATTCGGCGTAACCCCGTACGGAGCCGATTCCCCCGAACCTGACCAGGTCTTCCGACACGATTCCGGCGCCGGAAACGTCACGGACGGCAAAGCGTTCGAAAAGCACTGCCCGACCGATCAGGGGTTGAGCGGCTGACAGGGCTGCCGTCTCCCGTTTCAGATCAATACCGCGGGAATCGACACTCCCACCGCGCCTCCAGCCCGCCGCGGAGCTTATCTCCATTCTGTAGCCTTGCACGGGGTTCCACCTGTAGTCAAGCCGGTCGTAACTGATCCCTCCCTCGATCCAGATTGAGCGCAAGACCGTGTCAGATCCCTGGATGTCACCGCCGCCGCCGATCCTCTCACTGGTCGCCGATCCCGAGAATATCAGTCGATCCGACGGCTCCCATTCAAGCCCGAACTTGTAGCGCGTTGCAGTGGTAAGCGTGTCCTCTGTCCAGTGTTCGAGTTCAAGGACGGCATGCCAGGGATGACTGAATATCCACGGCTCCCGGTAGCTGACCAGGATTCCCTTCCGGTCCGGGTCCAGCCCCAGCCACTCGAAATTCAGCTTCCTGCCGGTGCCGAGTATGTTGCCGAAATGAATCCTGACCTCTCCGGTCGGTTCGCCCAGCCCCGGCGCTGTCGACAACACTCCCGAAAGCCTGTTCACCCTTCGCTCCTTCACGGGGATCAGCAGGTTGACCAGACCTGATCCGGCTGGTTCAAACCGTGGTGTGCCCACGAAATCCACAAACGGAAGCCTCTCAAGGCGCTTCACCGCCCGCTCAAGCTTCGTCCGGCTGAACGCTTCACGGCTGCGCAGCCTGCTTTCCAAGCGCAGCAGGCGGCTCTCCGTCACCGCGCCGGGGAACTTGATTCGCCTCAACCTGATGTATGAACCCCTATCCACCCTGAAATCAAGGTCTGTCCGGATTGACTCCGAACCCGCCAGCAGGCTGTCGGGAACCACTGTCACCCGGGCAAAGGGGAAGCCGGCGTCCGCCTGTTCGCCCAGGATCGCATCGACGATGGATCTTATTTCGTATTCATTCAACCTGCCGCGCGATGAAACCGTCCGTCGATCGACACCGGATCCTCCTACCGTTCCCACGCGCAATTTCACCGGCTCGGCGGTCGAAATGAACAGATCGAGGACGTTACCCGGCAATTCGGAACGGTATACGACCGAATCGAGCCGCGCCAGCGGGTAACCCTCGAGGGCCAGCGCGTGATACAGTTTTTCAAGCGGTGCGGCCAGCTCTTCGATGTTGTGGAAGGTCCGTGATCCGCCGGACATCTCGCGGAGCCGTTCGTCGTTGTAATCGGCGCAGTGAAACACAACACGATCAGGCATGCGATCGTCAGACTGTGCAGAATCCGCTTTGTTCGGCGCTCCCGCGCTGAATAGGGCGAGGGTGATATACACCGATATTGTCAGTTTCGGCGAGATCACAGGTTTGCCGTGAATTCGATCAATCCCGTGTTGCGCGGCCGGTTGTCGCCGCGCCACAAGCCGCGGAAATAGGCTGTGGCTGTGACATTGGCGCCAAGCCTGTAATCCACGCTTAAATCAAGGCTCCAGTTATTCCCGACAACCCAACTCCGCGCGAGGTCGTATCCGGGGAAGGATGAAGTTGAGGCGAGCCGGCGCCAGCCGCCTTCGATTCGCGCCGCTCCGTCGGATCCGATATACCAGGTCAGGCGCGGCGAGGCGCGCTGTTCTTTGACCGTAACGTCCGAGATCCTGTCCGCGCGCCGCTCGAAACCGTACGTCAATCCATACTCGACATTATCATCCGGTCGTCTGAACGTCAGCTTCAGATCACCCCCCGTGCCGGTCACGTCGGATCTGGCTTCTCCAAGCGTGATGCCGTCTCTTCGGTTACGTTGCCAGGATGGTGCGAGCTGGAGCCTGAAGCCGCCGCCCGGCTTAAGCCTGACGCGAAACGAAACCCTGTCCAGGGTGGTGGTTTCGCCGCCGCCGGTCTTCCTGTCGCGGTTGATCTCGCGCTGCAGTGACAGTCTGCCGTCCCCCCCCGGGTTGCCCTCCAGGAAATAGATGTCCTCCAGCCATGATCGGCGGGCGTAGACAGCCTCCCGACCGGCGAATTCAGGCGGATAAAGCAGAAAAGCGCGCCACGGATCGGTCGATGTTGTGCTCAGATTGGCTTCGAACCTGCTGTTTACTCCTGTAATGCCAAGAGGATATACTTCCTTCTGGTCATTCCGCCGTCGGCGCGGGCTCCAGTTCAACTGTCCGGCAAAGTACACGCGGCTCACCCGTCGCAACGTGTCGGTCGTCGTCAGATAGAGATTGAAGTCGCCGTCCGGGTCCGGCACGTAACGATCCCCCTCCCGGCGATAATTGCCCAGCCCTTCACCGACATAGGCGGCGATCTGCGCGCCGGCGCGATCGTTGCCGCTGCTGAGATTGTAGTCGACCCGCAACTTCCACGGCGAACCGGGAGGCGACACCGTGGTCTCGAACGCCGCCGAGGTGGCGGTGACCGGCGCTTCGCGCGCATCAGAGTAGGTCTGGTGATACCTGAGCAGATCGATCGACCAGCCTCCCCAGCGATAACCACTGCCGCTCCAGTCCGCAGTCAGCGTGCGCGTGTCGGATCTGTGGTCAGCCCCGCTATCCGTCAGGGCATCATCACTCCGACTGTTGAAGCCAAGATGGATATCATGTCCGTCACCCGGTTTTATCCCCAGACCGATTTCACGTTCAAGATACCGGTAGCCTGAATTTGAACCCGATTCACTGACCCTGCGCTCTTCAGACCTTACCGAGCATGATGGCTGAAACGTCTCCCAACTGCTGCTGACCCCACCGAACAGACCGGTACGAACGCTCTCCCTGTTTTCGGTGAGATAATCACCTTCCGTCCTGTCGATGCGGGAGGTCAAATCGAGGTGCGGCAGAGACAAGCCGCCCGACAGGTCATAGCGCCTCCCTTCAAAGCCCCCGGCGCGCCTCAAAAAACCGGTTGCAGCGGAAAAGCTTGAATTTCCCGTCGGAGTTAAATCGAGACCGGCATTATACTCGGTTTCGCTGCGGGTGGTGTCATCTGCGACATCCCAGCGGAACAGGTAATCGACATCCCTGCCGCGCGAGAGGGGATGGAAGTTTTCGTCCTCGCGGCGAACCGAAGCTGTAACCACGGGGGACAGACCGCCTCGCTGCATCCACGATCCGCGCCAGAGCCAGGCCGCGCCCTTGTTGTCATGGTCATCCAGATTGGAAAGCGTATTGCGATCGAAACTTGAGAGCGCGATTTCCCCGCCGATTTCCAGCCCGCCGCTGTTGAAGTTCGTTCTGACCGCGACGATCTCCGCCCTCTCGGGCAGCGGCAGATAACGGACCGGCGCCCAATCGCCCGAATCGGCACTTACCCAGCGATAGTAGAAGGTGTACAATCCGGCGTCATATTCGCGCCGGTAGCCGCCGCCGGGAAGCTGCGAGAACTCCACCTGCAGATATCCGGTCGGTCGTCCGAGTGAATCGGGTGGAGCGAAGACCAGCACGCTGTCCCCGTCAACCACGCCCCAGACATAATCACCCCGACCCGGGCCCAGCGAATCGATGCCTGAAACCAGCGCCCCCAGCGGATCGTCGCCGGCGCCGGCAACCGCGCCGCGCCATTCATCCGTCCAGTCGAAGGCAAGCGGATTATCGTTGTCGCCACCCTCGACCGCCGCGGTGGCTGCGACCGACAGCCCGGCTGCGGACTCCCCCGGTGTTCCAGCGGTTGCCGCGTAGAGGTAGCGGGGATATCCTTCGTCGTTGTACTCGTATTCAACCTCGATCCGCGAATCGGAGCGAATCGGGCGGCGCGGGTTGAATCTCAGACTCCCACGCGTGTAGTCTACGACATAATCCGCCCTGCCGCCACGTTTTAACCGCTCACCGTCGAGGTAGACCGTCTCCGATCCGGCTGATATCGTGATCCCCGATCTGCCGAAACGATCGGTGAGATAGTAGGGGCCCTGATCCCCGTCACGGCCGGGGAAATTGACGGTGATGAAGCTGTTGTTGCCGCCGACTGCAGCCAGTTCGCCGCGCAGAAGCGGACAGCTCGCCCTGAGGCTGCCGCCCTTCAAACTGCGTGAAAATGAACCATATCGCCCGTTTTCCCAGTCCAGATCAAGGTCGCCGAGACGGGCGAGGAAATGCCTCGCTTCAACCCGGAACAGCAACCGGTCAAGCTCCGCCAGGCTTGCCGAGGCGCCACCGGATGAGGCGGGCATGTTGCGGTCGTCCAGTACCGCATCCACCCTGATGTCGGAGGTCGGTTCGCCTGACAGCTCCAGGTGAAGCCCGGAAGTTACTCCGCCGGACCCACCCCGGTCGAATCGCACGCCGCGCGTTATGGTGCCCGTTCGACGCAGTCCCTTCCACGGCTTCAGCGGATTCAGGGGACGACCGCGCGGTCTGATATCCGTGCTGTCGGGGGGTGTGCCGGACGTATCGGGATTTGACGGGAAGAAGAGTTGAAAGACAAGCGTGTCGATTACGGCGGCTGATTGATAGCTGAGCGTAACCTCGTCACCGGCGGCGACCTTGCCCCCCGGCGGAAACTCAACCTCGCGCAGCGAGTCGATCCAGACGTAATCACTGCCGGCAACCAGTTCAAAGTCCCCGCTTCGAATACTGAGGCTGCCCTCGATCATCCACGGGTCGGTGATGCAGAGCTTCCCTGAGTCGGGCACTGAACAGGAGATCTCACGCCGGCCGCCGCCGCGGGGCAGATCGGGTTCGACGGTGCCGAAGCCAACGGTCAAAAATAAGATAGTCAGGCAGGTCAGCACCTTACGGTCGTCCAGCGATGGCGCGTTCGACTCTCAGGACCAGCACCCGTCCGCCGGTCTCCGGCAACAGGTAGAGCCGCCGATCACCCTGCGGCGCAACGTCAACCGCAGGATAGACTCCCCAGGACTCCAGGCTGTCCACAGGAACGGAGAACAGGGGCTTTCCATCCAGTGAGACGCAGCATAATCCATCACCGACAATCCAGGCTTCATCGCCGTTCACGCCGGCGCCGACGGGGCGCGCGACGACTGTCTTCACCGGCGGACCCGGATCGCCGTGCGGGGCGGAGAGTTTCACGCCGTCTTCATCAAGTATGATCAGTCTGTCAACCGATACCGAGTAATCCAGGCGGGTCGGTTTCCTGATTTTGCCGCTGCGCGCCGGTGACCATCCGAGAGGAACGGCTCTGCCGTCCCTGTTGATCCGCCAGACATCGTCATCAGCCCGGTTGATCACGAACAGCGTGCCATCGGTGATACGGCAGATGGACAGCGGTTCAAACCGCTCGCCGTCAACTTCCGGCATAACGGGCGGCATCGGCTGCAGCCTGTGGTTCAGTCGCAAGATATATTTCCGCCGGGAGTCCGTAACCAGCAATTGCATGCCGCCGTCGGAGACCAGGTCGGTTGGTGCCGAGACCCAGCCTGAAACGTCTCCGGTCTCAAACGTCTCGTCGCTGTCCGTCTTCCAGACTACCAGCCTGGGCGGCGCGTCGTATAGCGCGTACAGCTCACCTCCCGGACCCGTTGCCAGAGCTACACCGACAGCCGCCGGTCCGCCGCCGGAGGGCAGGAACCTCTCCACGTGCAAGCCTTTCACCGGAGCCCCTGCCGTGACGAGTTGAGACAGGGCGACGGCGGAAAAAACGAAAGCCAGGCTCGTCGCCCGGCTCTTTAATCTCCTTACGGTTGTGCTCAAGTTCAACGGCATTACATTATATCCCTGAAGATAACCCGCCGACGTTCAGGTCAAGCCCTTATCAGCCCGAATACGGCGGGCGTGAGAGGGCATGGTTGTACAGCTCGATATACTCCTCAGCCACACCGCTCCAACTGAAATCGTGATCCATGACGCGGCTGCGCAACCCGCCCCAGGCTGTGGTGTCATTGTAAAGGTCGACCGCCCGCTTCAGGGCGCTCAGCATGTCGCCGCGCTCCGAAGCGGTGAAGAGGAAGCCGTTGCCGCGCCGGTCTGACGTCCGGTAGTCGACAACCATGTCTCTTGCCGTCAGGGAGTCGTCGTTGACAACCGCCACCGCGCCATATTTCATGATGTACGCCAGATACGATTTCAGGTTATCACCGTGTGAAGGAAGAAGGAACATGTCCGCGCCTGCAGCCGTCTGACGCTCTGATGCCTCACCGTCCGTGAGGTCAACGGCAATTCTTCCCGGAAATTTCTGCACCCAGGATTGCAATCGTTTTTCCAGGGCCGGTTTGCAGGCGCCGGTGATCACAACCTGAGCGGGAAGCGTGAAGAGACATTCCTCCATCTCTTTCAGCAGTTCGATCTCCTGGTCGTCGACGAAACGAGTTAGAACTGCAATTACCGGCAAATCATCACTTACATTGAGATTCAGCCTGGCTTGCAAGGCTGTCTTGTTGGTTGATTTACCCTCATGGATGTTATCCGAATCGAACTGGCAGGCTATCTTTCGGTCGCTCGAAGGATCCCACTCGGCAAGTTCAATGCCTCTTTTAACGCTGCGTATTTCGTCACCCCGGTCATTGATAACCCGTATAAGACTGCAGTCCGACGTTTCAGCCGTCTCGAGCTGCGTGACTAATTGTGGGTTTGAGCTGATGATCATGTCCGCCATCGACAGGCCGGCCTTCAGAAAGGAGATGTTGTTCCCGCAAATCAATGGTCCGTCCGTTTCGATCACCGTTTGATCAAAGCCGATCTCTGATGCGCGTTCGACGGGGAAAGCGTCGGGACTGTCGCACTGTTGAGTCTGCACGATGGCGCGTGTATGGTCGAACGATCCCTGGTACTGATCGAATCGCTTCACCAGATACGGTGCAAGCGCGGCCTGCCATCCGTTGCAGTGAATTATATCCGGCATCCAGTTCAGCATCTGGGTCAGTTGCAATGCGCCGTGGCTTAACAGTGCAAAAGCCAGGTGTGAATCTACTTTACCATGGGTGCCGCGGCAGCCGCCGTCCGGTTGCGGCGCTTCATAAAGCCCCGGGCAGTCAAGGAAGTAAACTTGAACCTTCGAACCGACCACAAAACCCGATTTGACTGAGCATTCGAAAATCTTGTCGCCCACAGCTATCTGTAATGAACGCAACCTGGCAACGTCTCTAAGACCATAGCGACGCTCGCGGATACTCTTATAGCGAGGTGTGACCATTCTTATTTCATGCCCCAGACCCTTCACTGCCTTGGACAATGATCTGGCGAGGTCTCCCGCCTCACTGGTACGGGAAAAGGGTGTGATTTCGCTTGTGAGGAAGAGTATTTTCACGTTAAGGTGTTGTATTTTCTTTTTTTCTATTCAAATGCCTCACACCGGTTGCGCCCTGCCTTCTTTGCTTTGTAGAGAGCGACATCAGCGCGGTTGATGAGTTCGTTGATATTTTCAACATCGGTGGTATTTGAAGCCACGCCCAGGCTCAGGGTCAGCGTACCGCCGGGTTGTCGATGACCAAACTTGAACTTGTGCGACTCTATGGTTGATCTTATCTTCTCAGCCACAAGCATGCCGCGCTCCAGGTTCGCCTCCGGCAGTATCACGGTGAATTCCTCACCGCCATAACGCGACACGAAATCGACCTCCCTGACACAGGCTTTCAGCAACTTGGCGACGGCAACCAACACCTCGTCGCCGCGCAGATGACCGAACGAATCGTTATAGTGTTTGAAGTGATCGATGTCGATCATGATCAGCGTCAGGCTGCTGTTGTACCGCGATGACCGCTTGAATTCACGCGTCAACTGCTCGGTAAAAAACCGACGGTTGTAAAGGTTGGTCAGACCGTCCACCGTCGCCATGCGCTTCATCAACGAGTGGATCTTGACGTTCTCGATCGACCGCGCCAGAATGCGACCGATGGCTTCCATGCCGATGATATCCTCTGCCGTGAAATGATCCCGGTTGTTGGCGAACAGTTTAAGTATTCCGTTGGCTCGCTTCTGGTAGACCAGCGGGACTATGATCCCCGATCCGATTTCCATATAGTTCATCAGGCGCGGATTCATCAAGGTGTCTTTGGACGTCTCGCGGTTGACGAGTATCGGCTTGAGTCCGTGCAGGACGCTCTCCCGTCGTTCGGGTCGCAGGATCACCGAGAGAAGCTTACCGCCGAACGCCGTGTCGTTTCGGTGGTAGACCGCCGTTACGTCGTGCTTCTTGCCCCGCTGTTCAAGGATCTGTATCTCGAGATAGTGATAACCGATTGTGCTCTTGAGTACCTGTGAAATAGCCTCGAAAAGTCTGCCCGTATCAAGTTCCCAGCCGACAGCATCCTGGATGCGGGAGATAAGACGGAACCATTTCAGCTCGCTCTCCCGCATCAAGCGTTGCTGTTCGAGATCAATTATGAAATCGGGCAGGTAGTTCTCCCATGAAGAAAAACCGCTGTCGTTTTGTGAAAATTTCTCCAGCCTTGATACTGCATTCTTCACCCATTTCAGTGCGGCTTCATCATTGGTGTTATATCTGTTCAGTACTGTGTTGATCTCCTGTATACCGGCGAGAACCTCGTTGGCAACAAAGCTCAATCCGGTTTTCCATGTCCTCACCACGGATCTTCGATTTTCACCGTCATCCTCCCGCCTCGCGGTAAGCAGGGCGCACAGTGGTTTCCCGACAAATGCGATAATCAGGTCGCTGCGGAAGGGGTGGCGCTGGGAAAGTTCACCCACCTGTTCAAGCTTAAGTTTGCTGTCTTCAGCCGCGTTGAAACCGCAGAGATACAACGAGCTGGTTCGCGGTTTCTCGCTCAACTGGAGTTTATCCTTGACAACCCTGGAAATTACCTGAGGTACGTGCAGTAAAGCCTGCGCCTTGAACTTGGGCTCCTTTACCCGGTCGATTATCACCTCAACCAGTCTCGTCAGGCTGGTCTGGTTGAACTTACCGACTCGGTTGCTGTTGGCAACGAAGATGTCTGCTGTGTGACTGGTTGATTTCTTTATATAACCGTTTCCGTGTTTTTTATTCACTGTTGTACAATACCTTGGAACTACTGATCCGATTCCATTTCGAGTAACTGACGCAACATGCGTGCGTTCTTGACCGCCTGACCGGCATGGCAATTATTAAAAAAGAGATAGCTTGTTGAACTCTCCCCGTCCAGTTCGGCGATACGCGGCAACCACTCCTTCAACTGGCTGAGGCTGTACTCATAGTCGTAACGGTCACCAAGTGAAGGATTATTCCAGGCGCGGCTGTTCAATCCGTGAAACCGGACATAGGATGCCGGACCGGTAATATGAAGCTCCGGCCCGGGCAGTCCGGGCAGCGGCGGCAGGTCGACCACAACATACACGAGGCCTCGATCCTTCATGAAGGCGAAGGTCTCGTCGACAAGCCACCCGTTGTGCCGGAACTCCACCGCCAGCATCCGGTCTTTCAGCGCGTCGTGAAGCCGGGACACTCTGTCAAAGGCGCGTACGCTCCTGCGAAACGAAGGGGGAAACTGCGCCAGGAATCCCCGCAACCTGCCGGCGTCATTGAGCGGTTTGACCGCTTCAAGGAACCGGCTCATCGCTGCCGAGAAATCATCAGCCGTGTGTGTCGCTTGACCGGGAACCTTGACCCAGAATCCGAAGCCTTCCGGCGTCCGATCAACCATCGCCTGGAATGCCGCTGGAGCTGGCGTCCGGTAATAGGTCGCGTTTATCTCCACGGCGGTAAAATGCCTTGCGTAGAATGTCAGCCACCGCCCGCGTTCCAGCCGACCGGGATAGAATACGCCCCGCCAGTCGTCAAAGCTGAATCCCGACGTTCCAACATGTATCGTGCCGTGACGCCTGAGCGGCGGAACCGCCTCTTCCTCGAACAAAAGACCGGTTCCTTCAGGTGGTACGCTCAATTCAGGCCCTCAGAGCGTCAACAGCGCCGCCACCACCTCACCTTCCTTGAAGACCACCTCTGGAGTGATGTTTCCATAGGCGTAAGGCAGGAAGTCGATATCCTCCGCGTCCCAGAGACAAACATCAGCCTGATAGCCGGGGAGGAGGGTTCCGAGTCTGTCTGAACGGTTCAGGGCACAGGCGCCGCCCATCGTTACGGCCCAGAGAGCTTCAGCCGGTGTCAGATGCATCTTGATGCATGCCAGAGACATCATCAGCGGCAGTGATTGGGTCGGTGAACTGCCCGGGTTGAAATCGGTGGAGAGCGCGATCCGGCATCCCTTCTCAACCATCCTCCGCGCCGCGGCGTAATGATCCATGCCCAGGAAGAACACCGCTCCCGGCAACAACACCACCGTAACCCCGTTTTCAGCCAGCTTATCGATGCCCGCTTCATCGGTGTAATCCATGTGATCAGCGGTCAGCGCGCCGAATTCAGCGGCGATCCGTGCGCCTGCACCAAGGCTGAACTGATCCGCGTGCAGTCTGCAGGCAAGCCCGGTTTTCTTCGCCGTCTCAAAAATACGCATAGCCTGCGATGTACTGAACGCGCCGTCCTCGAGAAAGACGTCCACGGATTCAGCAAGCTTTTCCGTTGCCGCCTGTGGAATGATATCCCGGCAGATGAGATCGACGTAGCCGTCCGGATTGTCCTGGAACTCGGGAGGAACCACGTGAGCGGCGAGCAATGTGGGACTCACCTCGACCGGATGATCTTCGGCGGATTTTTGCAGGGCGCGCAGTGATTTAAGTTCATCCTCGAACGAAAGACCGTAGCCGCTCTTGGCCTCGATTGAAGTCACGCCGAAGTTGAGGAATCCGTCAAGTCTCTCCAAGATCAAACCGGACAGTTTTTCCTGATCCGCCGCTCTGACGCCGCGGATGCTGGTGATGATTCCGCCTCCGTCTGCCGCGATCTGCTGATAGGTTTCACCCCGACAGCGACGGACAAATTCAGCCTGGCGGGAATCGACGAAGATCGGATGCGTATGGGCATCGATCAACCCCGGCGTTACCATCATGCCATCGGCATTGAACGCCTCACTGTCGTTCTCGTCCGGTGGAACCGGCTGCCCTTCCGGCCCAATCCGCAAAATCTGACCGTCCTTTATCTCGAGCCAGACATCCTTCATTATTTTTACCGGTTCACTCCACAGGCTGCCTGAAAATGGTTGAGGCAGAGCGAGGCGGCCGATGTGCGTTATGTAACGCGGCGCAACCGGATCTGTTTCAGTATTCATATCCAAGTATAAGATATAATTTTTATTGAATTAAAGCAAGTTATACGTTTACCTAAATTTCAATCATTCAACGATTACCGTACTCATGCCGCGGAGCCCAAGATATTTCCGCGTCGCATCTTCAACCCGCTGTGCCGTTACCTCCCGCAGATCCCCGATCAGGTGGGTGCGGTAGTCGGGATCACCCCGGAAGAATTCTCCGATCCCCATCGCATAGGCTTGCCCGATGCGGGACATGCTGCGCATCATCAACCTGCCCGCGATTGCGTTCCGCATCTCCTCGACTTCACCCTCCGTGAAATGGTGTGCGAACGTCTCCCGTATCAGGTCCCCGATCTCCTGCTCGGCTCGCGCGATGTTCTCCCGGCGCGTGGAGATATGGATCTCCCGGTAAGCCCAGACATCACCGTCTTTACTGCGGTGCGATTGCACCGAGCTGCCGAGGGAGTACGCCAGGCCGAGCGTCTCCCGCAGAACTTCCGCCAGGCGTTTGTTGAAGAAAGCGTTGGCTACGGTCAGCGCCGGCAGATCAAGGGGGTCAACGGAGGGGATGATCCCGCCCGTCACAACTGCGCCCTGAGCCTTCCCAAGTTTCACTGTGTCGCGCCAGGCGGTTTCCCCTTCAACGGCGCCGGTCGGTGAAAAGGGAGTGTAAACCGGCGGGGCTGCGCCGGATGCCGGCAGTTTCCCGAATGCACTGCGAACCGCCTCCGTCACGGCTTCACCCGCTACAGGTCCGGCGACCGAGATGATCATGTTCCGCGCCTGGAAATAGTTCTTCTTCAACCTTCTCAAATCGTCCGAAGACAAAGCTGACACATCACCGTAGACCGATGCCGACAGCGCGGTTCCGGGGAAGAGGTGGTCCCTCAGCCGCTGTCGCCCAACGCTCACGGCGCTGCGTCCGGCTGCCATTCCGGCGGCGGACGTCTGTTTGCGCGCCTTTTCCAGTGCCGTGTCGTCGAACTGCACCCCGGACATCAGGTCCGCCACCAGTTCGACGCCCTCACGCCAGCGCTCAGGCAGCATCTCAAGCCTCACGAATGAATAGGCGGGGGTCGTGTAGTAGTTATCGAACGGGATGCCGGGGTTGTCGGCGACCTTGAGCCTGGCGCTCAGGTCGTCAAGCCGTTCGCTGAGGCTCTTCCCGCCGCTGCGTGTGCCCTCACCCAACAGGTGATGCAGGAGGTCCACGGCGCCGGTTCCGAACTCCCTGTCGAAGAGCCAGCGGTTCCTGATCAGCACATGCATGGCAAACACCTGCGCCGATGGATCGCTGCGCACCAGGATCGTCGGTCCGTCTTCAACCTGCAGTCGTTCAACCCCGCGGGTGGTATCAACAGCGGTTTCCTCAACCTTTTGAACCGGTTCCAGCGTCATGACGAACCTGTCCGCACCGCTCAGCCACCTTGCCGCCACTTCAGCGAGATCGGACGGGGTCAGCCGCGCCATCCTGTCGGGCCAGGAACTGAACTCATCCCATGAGACCAGCGCCCAGTAATCGGCGTACATGATACCGTAATGGTTCAGCATTTCGGCGTTGAATATCCTTTCGGCGCGGTAGTTGCGCGCCAGTCGATTGATCTCTGCCTGATCCGGTGGATTGACGGTCAGGTCGGATATTATTTTATCGAGCGAAGCCACCAGTTCGGCGGCTGAAGGTCCGTCCGACGGTGAAGACAGCGATACCTGACAGACTGACAGGTCCGGATCATTGAACATCCGCCCGCCGCCTGATGATCCGGGCGGAAGTTTATCCTCGAGCCTGCGGTCAAGCGCCGTTTGCAGCAGCAGGAAGGCGGGGAACTCGGGATCGCCGGGACCGGGGGCATTAAAGGCAAGGAATACCTGTCTGTTTCGCCGTTCGACCTGCCTGTGAACGATGCCCAGGCTGTTCAGACCGGGGAAATCGGGTGGTGCGATCATCCTGCGCGGCGGCAGTTCGCGCGGCTGGTGAACCGAGAGCCTGTCCTGTAACCATTCGAAGAGCGTGTCCGCTGAGAAACTGCCGTAGACGAACAGCAGCATGTTGTTCGGTGCGTACCAGCGCCTGTAAAATGCCAGAACCGAATCCCGCTCCATGTGCTCTATGCTCTCGACCGAACCGAGAACCGGGCGCGACAGCGGCGCATCGCCGAACAGCGCTTCCCTGAAGATCTGATCGTCATCGCGTCCCATGGCTTCGTTCTGAGCCATCTCCTCCATGACGATGCCGCGTTCCTTCTCGAATTTCCACGGAGGCAGATCGGAGTTGAAGATCATGTCGGTCAGGATTTCAAAGCCCGTCGTGAAGTCGGCGCTGGGGACGAGCAGCATGAAATCGACGAAATGGGAGCCTGTATGCGCGTTGCAGTAGGCTCCGATGCGGTCGAATTCGGCGTAAATCTCCTCCTGGGTTCGATTGACCGTCCCGTTGAAGAGCAGATGCTCCAGGAAGTGAGCCGCGCCCCAGGTCTCCCAGGTTTCGTCGCGCGCACCGGTCCTGATGACGATGTTACAGTCGATCATCGGTACGGAGTGATTCTCGATCAGCACCACATCCATGCCGTTGTTCAGCCGTCCTGTGTATGCATCCTGCGCGGAGGTATTATTCGGTGTGGAGATTAAGAATGTAAACAGAGCGAGGACGATGAAGGAATCGGTCAAACTGAAACGGGGATTTATTCGGTTCATTATTTCACTTCTTTTTTGTTGTAAATAAGGCAATTACCGTAACGGGCGAGGATTCCTGAACACCCGCCGGCACAAGGATGATATTTCATCCCGTTATCTTTTTCATTTTTTCCAGTGCTTCAGCGGTTCCCAGCGTTACGAGCTGATCTCCCATGCTCATCCGGTAATCCGGAGACGGCGCCACGACCAGGTGGCCATTCTTCTGCTTGACAGCCATCACCAGGGCGCCACCGGTGGATTTTCGGATCTCGGTTTCCGCCAACGTCCTTCCTTTCAGGGCGCTGTTATCCGATATTTCAAACTCCTGCAACCGGAGCGACAGGTCGTCGCCGTGGGTCACAAAGTCAAGGAAATCAAGCACGTTCGGGTACTGGATAAAAGCCGCCATCCTCCGTCCGCCGATCTGGTGCGGCAGTACCACCCAGTTGGCGCCGGCTCGCCTCAGCTTCGATTCGCTCCTCGGATTATCGCCCCTGGCGCTGATCATGATATCGGGCTTCAATTCGCGCGCCGTCAGGGAGATCAACACGTTGTCGGCGATACTGCCCGTGGCGATCATTATCGCCTTGGCGCGCTTGATTCCGGCACGCAGCAGCGTCTCATCGTGCGTTGCGTCACCCTGGATCGTCATAAAACCGGCTCGGACAGCCTCGCCCAGGTTTCCGGGATTGCTCTCGATCACGACCAGGTCTCGATCCGCCCATTCGGCGGCGGCTTCCCTGCCGACCCTGCCGTAACCGGCCAACACGGTGTGATGTGAAAGTCGTTCTATATCCCTTTCCAATTTTCGACCCCGCAGAATGTTGATAACTTCACCCCCGAAGACAAACGCTCCGATATTTCCCACCGCGTAACCACCGACCATGATGGTGGAGAGAATGATCACAATGGTCAGGACGCGTCCCGGCTGATCAAGCGGAGCCACTTCACCGTAACCGACGGTGCTCATGGTGATAATGCTCATCCAGAGCGCATCCGGCAGCCTCCAATTCTCTAAATACATGTAGCCGACCGTGCCGAGCAGGAGGATTCCAGCCAGGACTATACAGGCGATGAGGGTTCCCCGGTTGAAAATCGGGGAAAACACCCTTAAACAACTTCATAGATATCTGTCAGCTTATTGATTAAATGCGATGAGCAGCGACTCCGCGTTCATCACGGCATTTAGCGGTTGGAACCGTTATCCGCGCCACCTGGCCGGTCCGGCAGCCGGACTACCGTTTCTGCTGGGCTGCGCCGGTCATCGGCACGAAGACCACCGGCAGCAGTTCGGTCTCTTTCAACCCCTCCCGGGTGCGTTCCACCAGCACCAGCTTCTGCCAGCCTACTCCGACCGGTGCCAGCAGCCTCCCGCCGATGCTCAACTGATCCAGCAGCGGCTGGGGAATCTGCGGCGGCGCGGCGGTGAGGATCACGGCGTCGAACGGCGCAAATTCCGGCCAGCCCTGGTAGCCATCCCCTATCCTGACCTCTATATTCTCGTAGCCCAGTTCGTCGAGCAACTTTTCAGCCGAGCGACCGAGCTCGGGAATGATCTCGATCGTGTATACTTCCTTGGCCAATAGACTGAGTACCGCGGCATGATAGCCCGATCCGGTGCCTATTTCAAGCACCTTCTCACCTCCGGTCAGCTTCAGAGCCTGGCACATGTAAGCCACGATATAGGGCTGCGATATGGTCTGGCCGTGACCGATCGGCAGGGGATGGTCGACGTACGAAGCGGCCCGCTGGCTCATGGGGACGAACTCATGGCGCGGCACAGCCTTCATCGCAGTCAGGACTCTCTCGTCAGTGATGCCCTTTTCAGCCAGGTTCGTAACCAACCGCTCGCGCTGCACTGTCCAGCTCGCCTCGTCAGCCTGTCGGCAGGACAGCGGCGTTGTCAGGGCGAGAACTGCAAACGTAAACAGCAGGGGAGCGATGAGACGTCGGTTATCCATGTGTATTCAACATTGACGGGTTATTTTTAACGCGTTTTCATTTCGTTCAGAACCTTTACAGCCATATCAAGCGTCGGCTATGACTTTTTCACACCCTCCAGCATATCCTTTATCCCGCCGATTGAGCTGAGGACGCCGGTCGCTTCGTAGGGCAGGTAAACCACCTTGTTGTCCTGCCCGGACACCATTTCCTTCAAGGTTTCAATGTAGCGAACCGCGATCAGGTAGTTCGCCGGATCGCCCTTGGATTCGGCGATGGCTTCGGTGACCCTGTTAATGGCTTTCGCTTCCGCGGTGGCGACCTTGACGCGCGCTTCGGCTTGACCTTCCGCGACCAGGATCCTGGCGCGCTTCTCGCCTTCAGCCTTGTTGATCTCCGACTCGCGGATACCTTCAGCTTCAAGTATTTTCGACCTCTTCAGACCTTCCGCTTCGAGGATCGCCGCACGCCGGTCCCGTTCGGCGCGCATCTGCTTCTCCATCGCATCCCGGATATCGCGCGGCGGGTTGATGTCCTGCAGCTCGACGCGGTTGACCTTGACGCCCCACTTGTCGGTCGCTTCGTCGAGGATCACACGCATCTTGGAATTGATGGTGTCGCGTGAGGAGAGCGTGGCGTCAAGCTCCATCTCGCCGATGATGTTCCTCAGGGTCGTCTGGGTGAGCTTCTCGATGGCGTCGGGGAGATTGGCTATCTCGTAGACGGCCTTGACCGGATCGGTGATCTGAAAGTAGAGCATGGCGTTGATCTCGGTGACGACGTTGTCCTTGGTGATGACGTTCTGGCGCGGGAAGTCGTAGACCGTTTCGCGCAGGTCGATCCTCTTGATCCTTCTGCGGACGACTATCTTACGGCCTTCACGGTCCTCGCGGATGTAGCGCCATTCGATATCGCGCGGCTTGTCGAAGATGGGCCAGATGATGTTGATGCCCGATTGCAGCGTCCGGTTGTATTTACCGAACCGCTCAACCACCACGGTCTCCGCCTGCTGAACGATAGTAAATCCTTTGGCGACAAAGATTATCACAGAAACAGCAAGCACAATCAATATTGTCAGGAAAGCCATTTCTACTCCTCCTCGGTGGATGACAGCGGTTTAATAATCAGTTTCGTTCCTTCAACCCGAGCGACGACGATCCTTGTATCGGCGGGGATCAGGCTGTTGTCTTCCGTCGCGCCGCGCCAATTCTCGCCGGCGACGACCACCCTTCCCGCACCCTTCACGGTATCGATCGGCTCGATAACCATCCCCTGTCTCCCGACCAGGGCGTCAACGTTCGTCCTCACGCCTTCTGCAGCCTTGTAGAAGCGTTTGAGAATGAAGGGACGGATACCGAAGAAGACCACGAGGGTGGCTGTGATAAAGACGATTACCTGCACGGAAAGACCCGCTCCCAGCAGGGCGAATATCCCGGACGCCAGACAGCCCAGCCCCAGGCAGGCGAGCAGGAAGCCGGGCGTAAAGATCTCCGCCACGAGCATCACAAAAGCGACGATTATCCAGATCAACCAAGGTTTCATAGATTCTCCTTAAGTTGGGCTTCCCCCCCTGCGAAGCAGGGGGGGACAAAGGGGGGGTCGTTTTTACTCATTGAACTCAATGCTTTTTGGCTATTTCTTGTATGAATTCTGTGTATTGCCCCAGAGCTCTCTCAGAATGGTTCCCCGTGCTGCCAATCCAATACATTGACATGGGCAAATGAAACCTAAATCGCGATCATGTCATGCTGAACGTAGAGAAGCATTCCGTTTTCATTCCCCTGATGTTTAGAGATTCTTTTTTATAATGTAACCCCCCCCTTTTATCCCCCCCTACTTCGCAGGGGGGGGTACTACAAGATCCCCTGCTTCGCAGGGGGGGGGTACTACAAGATCCCCTGCTTCGCAGGGGGGGTACTACAAAATCCCCTACTTCGCAGGGGGGGTACTACAAAATCCCCAGCTTAGAAGGGGGGGATACTACAACACCCCCTGCTTCTCTCTCATCCTCCTTGCCGCGTCCTTGATCGCTTCGATGATCTTCTGGTAGCCGGTGCAGCGGCAGAGGTTGCCCGATATGGCGCGGCGAATCTGAGCGTCCGTCGGATCGGGATTGTCCTTCAGGAGCGCCAGCGCGGTCAGCACCATCCCCGGGGTGCAGAAGCCGCACTGAATAGCGCCGACTTCGACGAATGACTGCTGAACCGGATGCAGCCTGCCGCCGTCGGCGACCCCCTCGATGGTCAAAATTTCGCGACCTTCAGCCTCGACCGCCAGCACCAGGCAGGAGAACGACGGCACGCCGTCCAACAGAACCGTACAGGCGCCGCAATCGCCGATGCGGCAACCTATCTTCGTACCGGTTAATCCGAGATCGTAACGCAACGTCTCAGCCAGCGTGCGGCGCGGTTCAAGGGCGACCTCGTACTCCAGACCGTTCACGCGCAATTTCACCACCCGCTTCATACGTTCACCTCCCGGGCAACACCCGTCAAAGCCCGATCCCGACAGAGGTTCAACACCCGTCTGACCAATACCTCGACCATCATTTTTCGGTAGCCTGCGCTGCCGCGATGGTCGGTGATCGGACGGGCTGTGTCGGCGGCGATGCGCGCGGCTTCAGCGGCGCTGTCCGGGTCAAACTTTCTGCCCTTAAGATACTCGCCGGCTTCGGCGGTTAACAGCGGTTTCGGCGCCACCGCCCCCAGCGCGATTCTCGCTTCCCGGACGATGTTCCCCCTCTCTCCGCTCCGTCTCCCGGCGCCCGACTCCGCCGGTTCGAACGTCAGCGCTGCGGCTGCACCAACCATGGATATCTCCAGCGACTTGCGGTTTGCGAGCTTGATGTATCCACTGCCCCGCCGTTCGTCCGGTATGTCAAAAACGACCTCCTTCAGTATCTCATCCGACTCAAGAACGGTTGCCCCGGGGGCGGTGACAAAGTCGCCGTGGTCGACGATCCGCTCGCCCCGGCTTGACACGAGCACCAGTTTTCCGGCGAGTGAAAGGGTGGGGATGGCGGTATCGGCTGCCGGGCGGGCATTACACAGGTTTCCGCCGTAGGAGCCGCGGTTGCGAACCAGCGGCGATCCGAGCTGAGCCGCGCCGTCGCTCAGCCCGGTCAACAGCTCTCTTATCACCGGCGAACGCTCCAGCTCGGCAATGGTGGTCATCGCCCCGATGCGCAATCGACTTCCGTCCAGTGAAATACCTCTCAGCTCCGGGACGCGGGACAGCGCCATCAGACAGTTGACAGGTTCAACAGCCGCCGCGCGCGCACTCCAGGGACCGCGGCGATGTTGCTGGCAGCGCGGGCGGTGTCCATCCGGGATAACCTTCCCGCGGATGTCGACCAGCAGGTCGGTTCCGCCGGCAAGTATTTTAATCCCCGGGTCTCTGTGCTCGGTCAACCAGGTCAACGCTTCCGGAAGGCTGTTCGGAGAGTAATAATCGAAGCGGGGAAGTCGCATGGCAATTATCCAGCTTGGTTTATAACTTATAACGATGAAGGATCTTTCAATCCTTGGAAATATATATATGATGAGCCCTGTTTACAACATCTTCCGCAATCATGCCCGGAGATAGACAAACAAAAAACCCTGCCGGCAATCCGACGGGGTCTGTTTACAGCCCTGTTTACGATAAAACGGGGAAATCATCAAGCCCGGATATATGGCGTCCGAGCAGTCGCTCAGGTAAAAGGGGGCAATGTAGGGGGATATTGACAGCGCTGCAGGAAGAAAGGTGGTGAAATCGGTTGAGGAAGCCGTCACGCGTTGCAGGACAAGGAATTAAGGGGGGCATTAAGGGGCTTTATTTATTTTTTCCCCTTGTAATTGCCCCCCCGTCCCTCTGAAAACCAGAATTATATTCTCTGCGCAGGCAGTGAGCTGGTGGAGAGTTCCGTTCGTGCTTATGGATATCTATCCGATCGTGCTCCTCACCATTTGTGCATCGATCTTCAACGACTTCCAGACCTCATCCAGATCAATGCCCTCGATTCCCAGCGCTTTCAGCGATATCCGACTGGGATCGTCGGGCACGGTGTTGCCGCTTTTGCCGATCTTGTTCCAGTGGCAAAAGATATTCGCCAGGTGCGCCAGGTGAACCTCCTTCTCCTCAATGCCGGCTTGCTCAGGCGTATGATGATACTTGATGGCATTTACCAAAGGTATCGGGAGATTCCAACTGTCCGCCACCATGGCGCCCACTTCTCCATGCTCGATATCGGCGAGTTCAAGTGAGACGTGATGCAGCGGCTGCTTGCGCCGCGCGGCTTCCGCCAAAATCCGGTAGAACACATCCCGGAAATGCTGACGCATCGCCACCTTGCCGAAATCGTGCAGAAGTCCGACCACGAAGGCGTCCTTGGATATAACTTCGTCCGTGTATCGGCTCAAGGCGCGGGCTATGTATGCCGAACCGATGGAATGCAGCCAGAATTTATCCCTGTCAAACAGGAAATTCCTTCCATTCTCGCAAAAATGCAGCAGGCTCGCCGCCAGCGCAATGTTCACCACCTCGTCGAAGCCCATAACCACGATGGCGTGATCGATGTTGCCGATCTGGCGGTGAAAGCCGTAAAAGGCGCTGTTGACAATCTGTAATATCTTCGCCGTGAGCGATTGATCCCTCTTAACCTCCTCGGCAAGGTTCTTGGCTGACGAGTGCGGATCATTGCTGATCGCCAGGATCGATTTGGCAAGGGCGGAGAGCGGTGCGAGCGAATCGATTCTGCTTAACTTGGCGCGGATCTCGGACGGGTTGATTATGGTGGAGTCTTTCTTCTTTCCTCCACCGCTGGGAAAGATTTCCGCTATGGTTCTGCTGAGTAGAATCTGGCTTAACGGTTTGGTCAGGATATTGTTCGCCCCGAGATTTTTCGCCTGCACGGATAACCTGGCTGAGATCTCATCAAGGCAGACTATGACCGGTATCTCCTTCCAGGTGGTACGGGTTCTGATCGCCTGCAGGAGCTCCGCGGCCGTGAGATGTTCAAGTGTCCAGTCGGTTATGATCAGGTCCGGCTGATCCTGCGAAATGTGCTGAATTGCCGCCCGCACGTCAACCACCGGCACGACCAGGCAATCCCTGATCCGGTTGAGCATCTGGCTCGTCTGCTTAAGCTGCAGGACCGACCTGCTTGCCAGTAATATCTTCAGCCTCTTTCCGCCGTTGAAATCCGTGGACATTAATCTACCTGTTCAACCGGTAACGTGATAAAAAAGGTTGTACCTTCACCGGATTTGGTGTCAAAATGTATTTTTCCTCCATACGGTTCTATGAGCGACAGCGAGGATGAAAGACCGAGCCCGCTGCCGGAGATCAATTCAGCCTGTTCATCCTCTTCACTGTTTTTCGTGGTGAAGAACGGTGTGAATATCCTGTCACGGACATCTTCCGGTATTCCACCGCCCGTGTCGGATATCGCCACAACAATATCCCCGCTCTTCTCCCTGTATTCAGTTCGAATTCCCAAGACCTTCCTGGGGCTGTTTCGCATGGCGTCCAGGGCGTTGTAAACGATGTTCATGATGGCCTGGGAAAAATCTCCGTATATACCCTTGACCGGCGGCAGCTTTTTATCGAATTCATATCTCTTCTCCACCTGATTCTTGAAGTACGCATTGGCATTGAGGAAGGTCAATTCGCAATTCAGCAGTTCGTTCAGATTGATGTTCACCCGCTTCGTGTTGCGTTCACGGCGCACCTTGTCCAGAAGGTTATTGATGATTTCCGTTATATTCCTGGTTGATTGTTCAATCGCCTCCAGCCCCGGCAGTTCCATCCCCTTCAGTTTCAGGATTTCCAGGTGTCCCATGGCGACGTGAACCGGATTCTGCAGGTTATGCACAATCCCCGAAACATAGAGCCCGAGTTGAGACAGCTCTCTCTGCCGCATCAGCTTCATGCGCATCTCCATCTCGAGCTTCTCCCTTTCGCCGCGCCTCTTTTCAGTAACGTCATGCATGTACAACCGGACAACGGCGATCCCCCCGTCCTGCCGCAGTCGCACATTTCCGGACAGCTCGAGCTCAAGCAGTCCTCCGTCACCTGATTTCACGTTCATATCAATATTATTGACCGCCTGCCCTTCGATTAAACGCAGCCAACTGGAATAAAATGAATCACCGCCATCTTCTTTCAACAGATTCTCGATGTGGTCTCCGCGCGGATCGCACTGAATCTTCAATTTCTCCTTGAACATCCGGTTACAGTCCTTGATCAATCCTTCCGGAAACACCGAGACAACCATGTCCGATGAATTCTCGAAGAGGTCCTTGAACTCCTCTTCAGAGTTGAGCAGTCTCGTGTAGAGCATACGGTTGCGCGCCCCCGCCAACACCAGTCCGCCGATGGTATCGAGCAGTCGATTGGTCTTTTTATGTGACAGGCGGATCACCGGATCGATCAGGGTGAAAGCGCCAATGTGGTCGTCATCGCCTTTGATCGGCAGCGCGGCAAGCCTCACTTTCTGCAGCGCATCCGAACCCCATATCTTTATTATCTCCTCGTCCTCGACCTCTTCGACGTAGAACGGTTTTATCTGCTCCTCCACCCAATCCAGGATTCCCGCCCGCGAGCGGGGGATGAAATCCGTAACGGGACTGAAACTTCCGTACCGATTCGCCCATGAATCGAGTATCCAGCCGCTTGGTTCACGGTGCCGAAGCCAGAAGAAGGCACAAATCGACGCCTTGAAGATATTGGCAAAACTCGAACAGACCTGCGAGAAGTAATCCGGTTCATTCAGGTTCCTGACAATCGCTTCAGCCACCAGCCGGACCACGGACATCTGGTAGGTTTTAGCCTCGTTGTCCTTGGTCAGGGACTCTATCAGCTCACGATAGTTCGAGTTTTCCAAGACTCGATTCTCCTGTTGAAAATCACTGCGACATCCCGATGTTTTCTTTCATGCCTCAATCCTCTGAGGAAGTTTGAGTGTTGTCAGAAGCTCAATATCAACATACTCTACCACCATGGAGTAACCTTAAAATTTCGCACAAAATGTCCATCCAATAAAGGCTTGTGGTCAACGAGGGAAATTAATCTGTGTTTACTCTATTACTATAGAGTAACCCTGAATTATCCCCAAAAAATACCTTCTGTTGGAAGGAGCGAAATAAATCGGTCTGGATCTGATCCCAAATATTACTCTATGGTCGTAGAGTGATACTTGGTTCGAATATACGATTTTATCTCGGCTTTGTCAAGAGAAAAATCACGGTTTATCACTTAAACTGGGCAAACGGTTATTCCAGGATATCCCTTAGATGCATTGGATCCATTTTCAACGACTGCCAGAATTCATCCAGTTGATCTTCCTTAATGCCAAGCCTCAGCAGTGAGAGATAATTCGGTTCGTCAGCAACGCTGTTGCCGCTCTCGCCGATTTTGTATCGATGACAGAAGAAATTTGCCAGGTGTGCCACATCGATCTCCCGACCGTCCTTATCAACCGACTCAGGGCGGTGGTGATAACGGATCGCCCTGACCAGCGGAAGGGGCAGCTTCCAGCTCTCAGCGACCATTCCGCCTATCTCGGCGTGATCGGTACCGGTGAGCTCGCGGCAGACCTCGTGCAGCGGTCGTTGTTGATCCTCCGCCGTCTTAATCATATGGTGAAATTCCTCCCTGAAGTGCTGATTAAGAACCACCTTTCCGAAATCGTGCAGTAAGCCCATCACAAAGGCATCCCTGGGGGACAGATCGTTTAACCGCTTGCTCAGGGCGCGAGCGATATGGGCAGTTCCCAGCGAATGGCCCCAGAATTCCTTCCGGTTGAGAGCGCTGTCATCCTCCGTATCGAATGCCTCCATCAGACACACAACTTGGGCGATGTTCATGATCTCATCGAAACCGAGCACGACGATGGCGCGATCGACATTCCCGATCTCGCGGTGGAACCCGTAATAGGCAGAGTTGGCTATCTTCAGTATCCTGGCCGTGATCGATTGGTCCTTCTTGATCTCTCCGGCGAGATCGCGAGCCGATGAATTGGGGTCCTTGAGCAGGTCCATAATCTTGGCGGCAAGGGAGGGCAGGGGTGCAAGGAGGTGTATCTGCTCAAGTTTTGCCTTTATCTTCCTGTAATCAAACGGGGTATTGCCTTTCACCTGCCGTCTTGAGACCGGGAAAAATCCTGCCAATATCCTGCTGAGGGCGTTCTGGTTTAATGGTTTGAACAGAACCTGCGCCGCGCCCAGAGTCAATGCCTGTTCCGTTAAGTCCCGATCGGATTCATCGAGGGTGATTAAAACCGGAATACGTTTCCAATCATCATTCGTTCTCATAGCCTGAAGCAGGTCGGATGCAGTATGTGACTCAAGTTGCCAGTCCGCGATAACCAGGTCCGGTTTATACTGGATGAAATATCGTAAGGATTTGTGAACACTGTCCTTGTGTTCGATCTCACAAGGTCGGATTCGTTGCAGCATCAGGCAGGTTTCACTCTTGAACACGGTTGACCCGGTTATCAAAAGTACTTTCAATCTTTCAGAATGATTCATGATTTCCTTGCCTTCCTGCCCTTTGCTGTCACCTTGAAGGTAATATAAAAGGTTGTACCCTCACCGGGGATTGATTCATAGCTTATGGACCCCTGATAAGGCTCCAGCAGGGATCTGGCGCTGGACAATCCCAGGCCGCTGCCGGAGGATAATCCATTCTTGGCGTCTTCGGAGCCTCCCTTGGTGGTGAAGAACGGTTCGAAGATCCTGTCGCCGACATCTTGCGCAACTCCCGGTCCGCTATCCGAAATGGATAACCTGACCTCACCCTGTCCGCTGTCGAACTCGGTCCGAATGGTCAGTTGCCTGTGCATGCTCCCCTTCATCGCATCGAGGGCATTGTAGACGATGTTCATGATCGCCTGGGAAAAATCGCCGTACAGTCCCTTCAACTTCGGCAGGTTGTCGGCAAAGTGAAATTCCTTCTTGACATCATGTTTGTAGAACATATTGGCTTCAAGGAACTTCAACTCGCTCTGAAGCAGCCAGTTCAGGTCAACATCTGTCGGTTTGGTGTTTCTCTCCCGACTGATCTTATCGAGCAGGTTCCCGACGATTCCGGTGATATTGTTAGTGTGTTCTTCAATTATTCCAACCTCGGGAGAATCGACACCCTTCTTTTTAAGTAAGGTGAGATGTCCCTGGATGATATGGATCGGATTCTGCAGATTGTGCGCAATTCCGGTCACATAGAGACCCACCTGGGCGAGCTCCCGCTGTCGCATCAGTTTCACCTTCATTTCGAGCTCGCGGCTTAACCGTTCATTACGGCGTTTCTCCGTCACGTCGCGAAGGTAGAGCCTTATGAAACCGACACTGCCGTTTGTCTGGAAATTGACATTGCCGGACAGCTCGGTTTCTATGTATTTTCCGTTTTTACCCTTGAGCAGCACATCGACGTTCTGTACTTCCTCACCCTTAATCAGCTTCGCCCAGCATCTGCTGAAATTGCCGCCCGGTTCCTCCTTGATCAAATCGGTAAAAATGTTGTCGGACGAATCGCCTTTAACCCCCAACTTCTTTCTGAACGCCTGATTGCAATCCCTGATAACCCCGTCCGGGAACACCACCACCGCCATGTCGGATGCGTTTTCGAACAGGTCGTAAAACGCCTCTTTTGCATCGTGCAATCCCTTGTAGAGGACGCGATTGTTGAATCCCGACTTGATCAGGCTGCTCAATATGTGAATAAACCGGATGATGTTCTTGCTTGACATGTGCATGATCGGGTCGATAAGGACGATTGCACCCATTTTAAGATCGTCGAAGTTGACCGGTATCAGGGCGAATCTCACCTTGTCAGGCACGTTTGGTCCCCAGAATCTGATGGCCGGGTCGTCCTCAACATTTTCAAGGTAGAGTGGATTGTCGCGCTGACGGACCCATTCCAGCAATCCCTCTTCATGCTCGGGAAGCAGGTCGGATACAGGATACAGACCGCTCGAGCCGCCCGCCCAAGCCTCCAGCCACCAGCCCGACGGCTCCCGGCGTCGAAACTGAAACAGCGCACAGACGGATGCTTCAAATATCTGCAGAAAATCGGAGCAGAGCCTGGTGAAATAGCCTGTGTCCTGCAATCCACTGACCACAGACTCCGCCACCAGGCGGACTATCGACATCTGGTAAAGGTTTTCCTCGTTTTCCCTGGTGAGGGCGTCAATTATTTTGCGTAGGTTCTCACTTTCCAAGGTAAACGATGTCCTCTCTTAAGATTGATTACACCAAAGGAGCTTCAACTGTTACGCGCTGCCATCTGAACGCATCCGGCACAACCTGACGTTTCACCGGCAAACTCTTTGAACTGATAATGTCAAGCTGGTTTTATGTTGATCGTGAAATATCAAGTAATTATAAGATTCTTGTTGTCGTTTTCAATATGTACTCTATGGTTATAGAGTGCTTTTGGAAAGAATATATGCAATCAATATTATTTTGTCAAGAGAAATCCCCATTTTTCTATAGATTATTTATTTTCGTCCCGTTTTTTCCATTGAATCGTGGTCCGGCAGTTGTTCCAGATCACAATCATGAACGAGTGAGGCACAGCCGCTGCAATGGCTGTGCCTCCGTGGAAGACAGGTATTGAGTTTATTTTTTAAGGAGATAAGAGTAGTCGGGGGTCCTCTCAGGCAGGATGCTCATTTGTTATGGCTTCGCTGACCCGCATATGATGCATCAGGCGCGCCCATTCGGCGTTAACGTTTTTCTGGATGTAATCCCGCTGTTCCTCGGTCAGATGTCTGAAGCGCCCCTGCAGGGAGAGATAATCGTTCACCGGTCGCTGAGGCGGATTCTTCGACAGCGTGTAGTGTGTACCTGCTTCGACTTCATACAGGGGAAATACCCGCGATTCCACCGCATAGCGGGCTTCGAGGATCGAATCCTTTTCCAGGGCTTTATGTCCCGGCGGGCAGGGGCTGAAGATATGGATGATCCTGAACCCCTCGATCGACATGGCTTTGCGGAATTTATGGACGAGATCGTCTGGATAGGCGATGGTTGTGGACGCGGCATAGGGGACGCGGTGCGCCGCCATGATTTCGAGCAGGTTCTTTTTCTTCTCCTTCTTGAAATCCTTTCCGGGCGTGGTGGTTGTCCAGGCTCCCCAGGGCGTCGCCGATGAACGTTGAATGCCGGTGTTCATATAGGCTTCGTTGTCATAGCAGACGTAGATTATATCGTCGTTGCGCTCCGCCGCGGCGGAGAGTTGACCGAAGCCGATGTCCATCGTTCCGCCGTCACCCGCCCAGGCGACTACGTTGATCCCCTTCTTTCCGGTGGCGTTAAGTCCGGCTCGAATGGCTCCGGCAGTTATCGCCGCAGTTTCGAAAGCCACCTGAAACACCGGGACGTTGCAGGCGGAGTAGGGGAACGGTCCGTCTATCACCGCCCAGCAGCACGCCGGGAAAATCAGGATAGTATTGCGTCCCAGAGTCTTCAACGCCAGTCTCATCGCCAGCGCGGCGCCGCAACCCGGACATGCGACATGACCGGGCTTCATTATCTCTTCTTCGGCAACTTCCGTAAAATTCTTCAGATATGTTAGAGTTTCCATTCCTTCAACCTGTATCTGAGTTTTGCCCGTTCATGGACAAATTATCGAAACCATACAATGCCTGTTGAAAATCCGTCAACTGTCATACCTGCGGAACAGTCTGTCCGAAAATACAATTTTTCAATGTTCAGTCCCGGAAATGGATGCGGCGCGCCTGGGACGGCCTGCTGAGCCCGAACTCAGCGGGGCTCGATAAATCGGTCCCTGCGCGATATTGATCTTCACTCCATATATTAAAGGAACCGAGCATTGGTTACGCTCGCAATATCGGCGACTTCTCTGATTCCAACTTCCGTTGGAAAGATGATATTCAAGGTGTTCGGTATTTCCGGATACACTGCCTTCGCGGGAGTGACAATGTAAGATACGATCCTGGAAACGGTGTACTTTTCAACAGATACCATATACAGCCCCCCCGAACTCCGGTCTTCTATTCCTTCAGCCCGATCCAGACCTGTTCACCTTCCTCGATCGGTCGTTTCTGGACGTCAAGGGCGATTTTTTCAATCGTTTCGGGTTTCACGTCACGGCCTCCAAGACCGACTATGTAACCGTAGACGGATGGACGTTGATCCTCGGGCAGATGATAGAGCGCGTTGCGGATCTCCTGAGTCCAGATGCCGCCCATCCCCACACATATATCGCGGTCCAGAACCGCCACGCGCTTGCGCCCCGCCAGAACCCCGCGCACCAGCTCAACCGGGAACGGACGCAGCAGCTTCATCTTCAGCAATCCGATGGAATGACCCTTGTCCCGAAGATCATCGATCACCGACCGCGCGGTCGATGTCACTGTCCCCGATGTCGCCAGCACGTAATCGGCGCCTTCAAGCCGGTAGGGTTCGATCAAGCCGTAGCCGCGCCCGAACATCGTTTTGAAATCCCTGTCCGCCTGCTCCGCAGCCTCAAGCGCCTCGTTCATCGCCACCTGCATCTTGTAGCGGAACTCCATGTAGATATCCTGCGGTACAATGCCGCCGAAGGCGTGTGGATCATCGACGTCAAGGTAGATCGACGGTTTGTACGGAGGCAGGTATTCGGATGTCCGTTCCTGTCCCGGGATATCGACCGCCTCGTAGGTGTGCGAGAGGAAGAATGCATCCAGCACCAGCATCACCGGAAGGTTGACGATCTCGGCAACCTTGTAGCCTTGGATAACAGTGTCGAGCACTTCCTGGTTTGACTCGCAGTAGTATTGCAGCCAGCCGGTATCGCGCTGGGCGAGGGAGTCGTTCTGGTCTGTCCAGATCGACCAGCCGGGCGCCATGGCGCGGTTCACGTTGGCCATTACGACAGGCAGCCTGGCCAGCGCCGCCCAGTGGAGCATCTCGTGCATCAACGCCAAACCTTGCGCCGAAGTTGCGGTAAAGGTACGCGCACCGGCGGCTTGGGCTCCTATGCAGCCCGCCATGGCGGAATGCTCCGATTCGACCTTGATGAACTGGGCGTCGAGCAGACCCTTGGCGACGATGTCAGCCAACTCCTCGATGATCGTTGTCTGCGGCGTTATCGGGTACGCCGAAACAACCTGGGCTCTGGCGCACATCGCCCCCCAGGCTGCCGATTGATTACCGGTTAGTATTTTTTGCATTTTTACCTGTGTATGAACGCTGTCGCCTCTCCCCAGGTGACAGCAGGATATTAATAACCTGAAAGAATTTCGCTGATATGCTGCTTAAGGATCGGAATGTCATTCTGGGTCACATCCCAAACGGCGTTTAAATCAACAGCCATATAATCGTGTATCAATATGTCTCTCAGTCCGGCAATGCGTCTCCATTGAACCTCGGGATGACTATTCCGTAATTCAGTAGACAGGCGTTTGCTTGCTTCACCAATGATTTCCAATTTCCGGATAACCGCATCCTGCCAGTGTGTCTGTTCCATGAACACGACCCGCCCGATTGATGTATATTCTTGTATCTTCTGGATGGCGTCGTCAATATGCTTTAGATAGAGTCTGTCGCTTTTCACAACGGAACCGCTTCTTCAAGGATGTCATCCCGAATATACGGACTTAAACCGGCTTCGGTGACAACGTCAACCTTGATTCCGAGCAAGTCTTCCAAGTCCTGCTGCATAGCGATAAGGTCCAACAGCGATCGTCCTGCTTCCAATTCGATAAGAATGTCGAGGTCGCTGGACTCCGTCGCTTCACCGCGTGCTGCTGAACCGAAGACGCGGATGTTACGCCCGCCGTATTGAGTTATAATGCGGGCTATGGATTCGCCGTACTGATGAAACTTATTCTTCATACGAAAATATTCTTTCCCGATTACTGATGAAACTTATTCTTCATACGAAAATATTCTTTCCCGATGCTCGTTCCCCCTCGCCCGCGATCCGAACAGGTAGATCTTCGCCGGCTGGATGGCGGCGACAATCTTCTCAACAATCTCGGTCAGTTTTGCATCGTTGTTGATCATTGTCTTACTTGAGGCATCTTTCCCTTTACTTTCCTCTTGTCCAGCGCCTTCAGGTCCCGGCGGG
>JALGVR010000139.1 GCA_025774605.1 bacterium
CGCGAAGGCGGGAATCCAGATAAGCATTTGATATTACGTAAGTTGCCTGGATTCCCGCCTTCGCGGGAATGACAGCATCTTTCATACGCTTTTTTACTCAAGTAGGTACTACAATAATATGGGAATAGCGGACAGAATTACTGAAACGCTTGCAGATAGCGCCGTTGAACTGAACGTGTCCGATGTTAGAATTGGGGTGAAATATGTCAGTGTACAGTTGGATAATGGTTCCATCGGTTTAGCGTACCTTTTTCCTGAAAGTCTGCGCTGCGAGAATATGCTCCTGTCAGATGACAGTCATCTTGCCGGCATGAACGCAGGTGAACTTTTATCCTGGTTAAAAACGAACAACTCTCTCTCAAGGTCGATCGGACTGGCTGCGGCGAACGCAGTTATCGGCTCACCCGGGGGGAGTACATTATCAGGTGATGTCCGCTCGGTCATTGGACTTCAAAACGGCGAACAGGTTGCTATGATCGGGCATTTCGAGCCGTTGGTTAAGGATATCCGTGATCAATGCAGTCTGAATGTATACGAGCTTGATACTACCATGGCTGATGGATTGATCGAATCATCAGACGCGATGGAAGGGCTCAAGAGCTGTGACGTTGCATTGATGACCGGCACCGCCATTATTAACGGGACCATCGACGGTCTGCTTGAGGCGGCGGCCGATTGCCGCGAGGTTGTGATCCTCGGACCGTCAACTCCCCTCGTTCCTGAGGCTTTCAGCGGAACGCCGGTGACCATGCTGTCGGGAGTGGTCGTGATTGATGATAAAATCCTGCGCGTGGTGAGTGAAGGTGGAGGGATGAGACGTTTCAAGCAATGCGTCCAGAAGTTAAACCTCAGGTTGAATTGAATGATAAACCCCGAAATAGGGATCACCTGCCGATCATATTGGACAGCATTGCGGATGGTGTGTTTACAGTGGACAAGAACTGGCTGGTGACATCATTCAATCGAGCCGCCGAAAGGATTACCGGCGTCAGCCGCGAGGAAGCGATTGGAAAGCCCTGCTGCGAGGTCTTTCGCGCAAGTATCTGCGAGACAAATTGTGCACTCCGTCAGACCACACAATCCGGTCAACCGGTTATTGACAGGGCAATCTACATCATCAACAACGACGGCAAACGTATACCGATCAGCATTTCCACGGCATTGCTCAGGGATGAGAAGGGCAGCGTCGTGGGAGGCGTTGAAACCTTCCGCGATCTCAGTGTGGTTGAAGAGCTGCGCAAGGAGTTGAAACAGCGATACTCGTTCGAGGATATCATCGGCAAGAGTTCGGGGATCAGACGGATATTTGAGAAGCTTCCCCTTGTCGCGCAGAGCGATTCATCTGTACTGATTGAGGGTGAGAGCGGTACCGGCAAGGAACTTTTGGCACGGGCGATTCATAATCTCAGTCACAGAAGTGAAAAGCAATTGGTGACAGTGAACTGCGGCGCCCTGCCGGACACGCTGCTCGAATCCGAACTGTTCGGATATAGAGCCGGAGCCTTCACCGATGCAAAACGGGATAAACCGGGAAGGTTCGCGCTGGCGGAAGGCGGTACGATATTCCTGGATGAAATCGGCGATCTATCTCCGGCGACACAGGTGAAGTTGCTGCGTGTTCTGCAGGACGGATACTACGAACCGCTCGGCGGTGTCGAACCGAAAAAGGCGGACGTCAGGATAATAACCGCCACCAACCGTCATCTTTCGGAGCTTGTCAAGGAGGGAAAGTTCAGGCTGGATCTGTATTACCGAATAAACATCGTTCAGATCGAAATGCCTCCGCTCAGGGAGAGACGGGAGGATATTCCACTGCTCATCGACCATTTCATCAATAAATTCAACAGGCTTCGCAACAAGTTTATCACCGGTGTATCGCCCGACGTTTTAGCCCTGTTGATGCGACATGACTTTCCCGGAAACGTACGCGAACTGGAAAATATAATTGAGCACGCGTTCGTATTATGCAACGAGGGTTATATCGGGTTAAATCACCTTCCATCCGAGATTCGTCAGCGCGCAGAATCGAGTAAGCCGGTCAGTGCGTTGAAGAGCCTGGAGGATCTGGAAGCGGAGTTTATTGGCGCCTCCCTGAAGAGAAATCATTGGAACAGACTGGAAACGGCGCGGGAGTTGGGCATTCACAAAACAACGCTGTTCAGGAAGATAAAGAGGCTCGGTATCGCTCTCCCGAAAGAGGACGGCAGATATAAGACGAAGCAATAGGGTATCATTATTGCAACTCATATTGACCATAGAGTAGCATATTTGACACCCCATGGGCCGTTGCCTGGCAGCGGTTTTTTCATTAGTAGACTGTTAATTCGGAAGTTATATTTCCATCGCATCAATGCCAGATGATGGTATAGAGTTTGCTCAATTGTTATGAGGGCGGCTTATGGTTGCATTTCCACATGTCATTCTGAACGGTTTCAGGATGACAATACGACCAATAAACGCCTCCATTAATAAATATCCGATGCGGTCTGGATGATAATAGCAGTCACTATTTGGAACAACAGGATTTCACCGGTTTTCGACGTAGCTCGAGACTTGTTGATGGTCGATCTCGATGACGGTGGAGATACTTCCAGGAGGATTCTGTCATTAGCCGGCATGTCGCCGCAGTTGAAGATCGAGTCCCTTAAGAAGAGCAATGTTGAAATGGTTCTTTGCGGGGCGATCTCGGAATCGTTCCTGAGACTTTTAACGACAAACGGTATCAGGGTTGAACCCTGGATCAGCGGGGATATTGAGGAAGTAATTCAGGCGTTGCTGCAAAATAGACTTTCCGATCCATGCTATTGCATGCCGGGTTGTAACCGTTTTCGGCGTAAAGGCGGGAGACATCGAGGCAGTAAACGTCACAGGGGAAAATAAATGGAGATGGAGGATGAAAATAGCGATTTGTTCTAAAGGTAATACGCTGGACGCCGAGGTTGATCCGCGCTTCGGTCGCTGCAAGTACTTTTTAATTGTGGACACAGAGAGTCGTCAAGTAGAGGTGGTGGATAACAGTGAGAATCTCAATCGAGCGGGGGGCGCCGGTATTCAGTCAGCGGAGCTTATTTCATCGAGCGGAGCTGAAGCATTACTGACCGGTCACTGCGGCCCCAACGCCTTCACGACACTGAATGCTGCCGGATTAAGGGTATTCACAGGCATTGAAGGCAGCGCTTCAGAAGCGATTGATCAATTCAACAGGGGTGATCTGAAGGTTATGAGCGCTCCGGACGTTGAGGGTCACTGGTAATCGTGATATTTTAACAACAAGTCAATAGAAGGAGAAAAACCATGCCTTACGGAGATCGAACGGGACCTGTGGGAGCGGGTCCGATGACGGGTCGTAGAATGGGCTATTGCGCCGGATTCGACAGACCCGGTAATATGAATCCTGGCCGGGGATTCGGTTTTGGAATGGGTCGCGGCGGTGGATTCGGCGGTTATGGTCATGGTTGGCGCAACCGCTACTGGGCAACCGGAATTCCCGGTTGGAATCGGGGATTTCGATATTACGAACCCGCGAGCTACCCGATGCCGTATATGGCTGACATTCCACGCGAGGAAGAGCTGAAAGTGTTGGAAACTGAATCCAGGTTACTCAAAAAAAGGCTGTCGGACTTGGAGAAGCGGATCGCTGAACTCGATGGTTCAACAGGTGAGTAACGACAATCTTCCCGTGATCCGACGAAATCAGGCTGTTGTCCGGAAGGAGCAAGCCGTCGGCCAGATTACCGATTCGAGGAGTAGAGACCATCCACCGGATCGTCTCTACTCCTCCTTATCCTCACTTGCCGGTCATATGGTAAAAAGCGCCGTTTACGCGACGTTGGACTGGTTAAGCGAGCGTCGTGCATCTGAACACAGTCTGATTGAGCGGAGAGGAGAGACGCCGCGTATCGGTCGAAATAATACACGTCAATCACTTACTGAAAGTTCAGGGGAGATCAGGAATCGTCATTTCGGGATGAGGGAAGGGGGTCGTTTCAATCAAGGCGGTAACTTCAAATCTCAGCGTAACCGATCTGGTGCTCGCAGACTTCGCCGGCAGAAGAGAAGATGGCGGTAATGGCTGATTGAAAAGGCATAAAACCCGCTCTTTATATCAGTTTCTCAAGATATAATGCAAATGTCATCTTTTAAGATCACCATTGTCTTCGACAACTATCCCTTTTCCCCTAAACTAAAGACTGGTTTTGGTTTCGCCTGCGTGGTGGAGACCGGCGAAGGGAGGATACTGTTCGATACAGGCAGCGATGGTGACGTATTGCTGTCCAATCTGGCAAACGTCAACCTGAAGCCTCAGGAGATTGATGCAGTCGTGCTTTCGCACAATCACTGGGATCACACTGGAGGTCTGAACGACTTTCTGCGGGAGAACAGCGATGTCAATGTGTATCTGCCCATCAGCTTCCCGGATGATTTCAAGAAAGATGTGAAGAGAACGGGCGCCAGGTTAACAGAAGTGAACGAAAGCCGTATAATAAGCGAGGGGGTTTATTCTACCGGCGAGATGCAGGGGATCGTGAATGAGCAGTCGTTGATCTGTAAAACCGATGATGGGTCGGTGGTGATAACCGGCTGCGCCCATCCGGGTATCACCAGGATACTGAAGAGGGCTGAAGCTCTATACGGACCTGTCTTTTTAACTATGGGTGGTTTTCACCTTCGTGATGAGAAGTTGTCATCGTTGCAAAGAACAGTCGAGACTTTTGAGGAGCTTGGCATAACCAGGGTCTGTCCCAGCCATTGCAGTGGTGACAACGCCCGCTCACTGTTCAAGAAGGCTTACGGGGATAACTGTATAATGGGGGGAGTTGGTTCGATAATCAGTTAAGTTTGTGTTCAGTTCCTTTAAATATGGATAAAATATCAAGGAAGAGGAAAATGGCAGGTAACATTGGTCAGGGTCGTGGAGCAGGTCGCGGCGGAGGGGGAGGCATCGGTCGCGGCGGTGGTCGCGGCGGAGGCGGCGCCGGACTGGGACCCGGTGGAGATTGTGTATGTCCCGGTTGTGGAACAACGGTTCCCCACAAACCCGGTACGCCTTGTGCGAGCCTGAAGTGCCCCAAGTGTGGGACGTCGATGAATCGCAAGTGATAATTGACTGATCAAACTCCCATAAGGATAGCTGTCGCCAGCGGTAAAGGCGGAACCGGTAAGACGACCGTCGCCGCTAATATTGCTGCAACAATAGCCTCACAAGGTGGTCAGACAGCCTATCTTGACTGCGATGTTGAAGCTCCCAACGGTCATATCTTTCTTAAGCCGATTATCCAACGGCGAAAGAAAGCAAGCATTCCTGTTCCGGATGTCGATCTTGACAGATGTGATGGTTGTGGTGAGTGCGGGGAGGTCTGTCAATTCAGCGCCATTGTAGCGGTCAAGGGGACGGTTCTGACCTTTCCGGAGCTTTGCCACGGCTGCGGAGGATGCAGCCTTGCCTGCCCGATCGAAGCGATCAGGGAGAGGGATCGTGAAATAGGAATCGTGGAGATCGGCGTCGCGGGTTCGATCAAATTTGTTGCTGGAAGGCTGAACATCGGCGAGGCAATGTCTTCGCCCCTGATCCGGGCTGTTAAAGATGAGATGCCCGAGAGTGGTGTGGTGATTCTCGATTCACCGCCGGGCACATCATGTCCGGTGATAGAGGCGGTTCAAGGATCTGACTATGTCCTGCTGGTTACCGAGCCCACGCCTTTCGGTCTGAGTGATCTGAAGCTGGCGGTGGATACGGTCAGGGAATTGTCCATCCCTTTCGGGGTTGTAGTCAACCGCTGGGGTATGGGTGACGACCGTATCGAGGAATATTGCCGGCGTGAGAGAATAACCATTCTGGCGCGAATTCCGGATGACAGGAAAATCGCCGAATTGTATTCGAGGGGGGAATTGCTGGTTGAAGTCTCGGAATCCATGAGATGAATATGCGGAATTTAATGCGCCGTGGCCAAACCTTGTATCAGCAATCGGTACAAATGGAATGAAAGAGCTGGTTGTCATCAGCGGCAAGGGAGGAACCGGGAAGACGAGTATTGTTGCTTCGTTCGCCGCCCTGGCAGGTCAGTCTGTTCTGGCTGATTGCGACGTGGACGCTGCA
>JALGVR010000036.1 GCA_025774605.1 bacterium
CTTCGACCTTGCTCTGGCGCTGTCGAGCTCGGACTTGGTGACGATTTCGCCGCTCAGTTTTCTGATCCATTCGAGACGATCCTTGCGGCGGTTGAGCCGGTTCCGCTTCATGACACCATAGACGGCTGTTTTTCCGATGGCGATGCTTTGTTTCTGCAGCAGATGGGCGATTACCAAAGTGTCAACACACCGCCAAGATAATACAGTTTAAGGTAAGAATAAATGGCAGAATTATAATGCGGTAACACGACATATACACTCCACATTTTGGTTATGCAAAGTGTATAACATCCAAACCTGAAAATCAACCTCAATCACTTCTCCGCCGACGTAAAATCCCTCAGCTCAGTGAAGCGTCGCTGCCGGTTTAAACGGAGCATAAACATCCAACTCCGGGTGACTCTGTATACTGATCACCTCGTCTATATTCCCCGCGAAGATTTCGATCAGTTGCGGGTCAAAGTGCACACCCGATCCATCCTTGAGTATTTTCAGGGATTCTTCGTTGGAAAACGCAGGTTTATAGGGTCGCTCGTTGGTGAGGGCATCGAAGACGTCGGCGACGGCGCAGATCCGACCCCAGAGCGGGATCTCCTCACCTGCCAGACCGTGGGGGTAACCGCTGCCGTCCCACTTCTCGTGATGCGACAGGGCGATGACCTCTCCGGTCTGCAAGAGCTCCGATGATGACTGCTTCAATATATCGCCGCCGATCAGGGTGTGTTGCTTCATCAAGTCCCACTCCTCGTCGGTAAGTCTGCCGGGCTTGAGCAGGACCTCCTCCGGTGTGCCGATCTTGCCGATGTCGTGCATCGGGCTGGCGCGCAGTATGAGCTCGATCTCGCCGGGGGGCAGGCCCAGCTTGCGCGCCAGCATGGCGCTGTACCGGCTCATGCGCTGGACATGACCGGCGGTTCCCTTGTCCTTGTATTCAGCGGCGATCACCAGCCGGTTGATGGTTTCGATATACGCTTTCCTGAGCATGCGCTGGGTCTCGACTGTCTCATCGAGCGCGTTGCGCAGGGCGAGGGTGCGTCGGGCGACGATGCCTTCAAGCTCCTGCTTATGCCGTTTCAGCTCGTCGTGGGCTTCCTTCATCCGCAGCAGCGACTTGATCCTCACGTTGATTTCCATCAGGTCGAACGGTTTGGCGACGAAATCGTTTGCCCCGACCTCCACCGCCCTGAGGCGGTCCTTCCTGGTCGTCATTCCGGTGACAATAATGATGGGAAGATCGTGGAAATGAGGATTCTCGCGGATGCGCCGCACCAACTCGAACCCATCCATCCCCGACATCATCACATCCGACAGCACCAGGTCGATGTCCAGCGCCAGTTTCGCCAGCGCTTCAAAGCCGTCGCTCGCCACCTCGACTTCAAAGCCCAGAGTCTCCAGGATATCGCGCAGCAGCCGTCGGATATCCTTCTCGTCATCAACAACCAGGATGCGGCTGGGTTTATTCATTCCAATGTCCCGTATTGATCGATTTCAGTGATAAGTGGAATTTACACGTTGGACTGCCTGCATTACAAGTCGAAAGCCGGATTTTATCATCCCTGAAAACAGATTCCGCCGTCGATAATATAATCTTTTCAAAACCCTGTCGTATTACAAATCAATCCTTATATTGATTCTACGCCTCAAAGAGCATTATCGAAGGACAAATCTTATAAAACGGGAGCCGGATAAAATGGAAATGAATGCCAGGCTGATACGGGTTCAAGGCCTATCACTGGTGGGCTATGCAAACACCACCCACATGGTGGCGATGGATGCGCCCCTCGATCTTGGCGGCCTGGGAGCCGGGTCGCGCCCGATGGAACTCATGTTGATGGGGATCGCCGGTTGTGCGGCGATGGATGTGATCGCCATCCTGATGAAGAAACGGGTCAAGCTCGAACGCTTCGAGTTGGACGTTCACGCCGAACGCCGGGATGAACACCCCCAGATATTCACCAAGATCACCTTGAACTACACATTTATCGGGACGAACATCCAGGCAAAGGACATTGAACGATCCATCGAACTGACCGACGAGAAGTACTGCGGCGCGATCGAGATGGTTCGCGGCGTGACTGAGATTGAGCACAAATACCAGATAAAAGAGGTGGAGAGTTAATCTGTAATGGGGTCGACAGAATCGGGCCCCGCGATCAGGCTCGCAAACAGCTTCCTGCGGCGATCAGGGAGAGGTTCACTTGACCAGCAGGGCTTTCCGCCATTGCTGTCCGCCCGACGCCTCCAGCCTGATCATGTACATCCCGCACGGTATCGTCCCGGCTTCCAGGTCCACATTATAAGCGCCGGATTTCTGATAACCGTCAACCAGCTTCAAGACCACGCGTCCCGAGATATCAAGTATTCCCAGGGAGACTCGTGAACCAACAGGCAGACTATACGTTAACGTGGTGATCGAATTGAAGGGGTTCGGGTAGTTCTGCTGGAGGGTGAATTCATCTGCATGAGGCGTCGTCGATGGCGGAGTGGGACTGATTCCAAGATAGCGCCGGATAACCTCATAGAGCCCGTATCCGATGGTATTCGCCGCGAAGACGGCATTGCAATTCACTAATACCGAAATACTTACATTATCATCCACTGAATACATCACTATTGAATTATAGCCGGGGATATCGCCGCTGTGTCCCCATAATTCCATATCGAAAAGCTCGATCCGACCCATCCCCAGCCCGTAACCGGTAAAGGGAAACCAGCCGAACGGGATCTCAACGAAATCAAGCATCTCGTCGAGTGAAGCCTCGTCCAGCAGATCATCGTCAAAGAGACCGCCCGCCCAGACCGCCACATCCTCAGCCGTCGCGACCATGGCGCCGCCGGTCCAGATCGCGCTGTACCATGCCGTTCGCGACAGATGGAATATATCTTCAGGCTCGCCGTCCTCATTCAGGTCATGCCAGCCGTGTGCGAGGTTGTCCGGGATCTCCTCTTCGATGTCCAGGAAGGTGTTGCGGATATGGAGCGGATTCAGGATACGGCGGCGCAGTTCGGTCGACACATCAGAATCAGTCGCTTCACGGATGATCATTCCCAGCAACAGGTAGTTGGTGTTGGAATAGTGCCAGCCTTCACCGGGCGGGAAATACGGTTCCTCGATGAATGTTGTCACCATCTCCTCGGGCGTCCACAGCCGTTCATTATCGGTGAACATCGAATCCCAGAAAGCCGGATTCTCGTGAAAACTGTATATGCCGGAGGTGTGATTGAGCAACTGGTGGACGGTGATGGTGCTGTCGATGTGCGGATAGGTCGGGAGCCATTGATGGAGCGAATCATCAAGTGTCAGCGTTTCCTCCTCCGCCAGCAGGAGGACCAGAGCGGCGATGTACGTCTTGGTTACGCTGGCGATGCTGAACAGCATGCCGGTCCTGATGTCGTTACTGCTGTCGGATATGCCGCTGGCGCCCAGCCACGTTCCCATTCCGGGCATGATCACCGCGGCGGACACCCCGACAGCCGACAGCGAATCACGCTTGAAATCCAGCGTTTCCTGCAACCGGCGGGCGAGTGTAACGTCGAAATCACAGGCACAGGCTTGCTGATATCCGCTTCTGGATACCTGCTGCCCGGCAGTGACGGCGGTAATCGCCAGACCCGACAGGACGCAGACAAGACCCGCGAGATGTCGATTGAACGGATTCAGGATATTCTCATTCTCCCTATCTTATCAACAAGACCTTCTCAACAGACTTCAATTGACCCGTTTCCAACACGATTAGATACAGGCCCGAACCGTGTTTTTTCGCATCCCAGGTGAAGTGGTGCAGGCCCGCCGTTTGAACCCCCCGGCTGAGGGTCGTGACCTTGCGTCCTTGTATGTCGTGCACATTCAAGAGAATAGCCTGAGAGAGTGGCAGATCGACGCTGACGTTCAAACGATCATTGAACGGATTGGGAAATGTGGTTATCAAGCCATATTCGGCTACTTCGGCGGTCGCGCCCATCTTGCTGACATACAGCCTGAAGTGACGCTCCTGCCGGTTCGATTTAATGCTGCGAAAACTGAAATTTCTGGAATTTCTCAAGTTACTGACGTCCCTTTGGTTGTCAAGGTCCACCAGCAGAAAGCTGTACTTTTCGCTCACTTCACCGATGTCCCGCCAACTCAGGATGAATTCCCGGTCCGGCAGATTAACCATGCTGATCGTGAAATCCCAGGTTTTCCCACCCCGAAATTCCGTCGAACGGAAGTCATACGTGAATTCGCCCGCGGGGAGACGCCACTGCGGATGTTGGAAATAGAGATGCACGTAACCGGACGACATCGGCTCGAACTCCATGGCGTCGAGGAAATCGTATCCGTCATCAGCGTCAGGATTTACGCCGATAAGATTGTCCTCGTCCCGGTGGCCGCCGGCCGGTTCAACAACGGAGAGCCGCAGCGTCCAGGCTTCGCCGTTATTCTGACCGGGATTCAGATCGCGCCGTCTGGGCATGCCGCCCGCGCCGTAGCCGTCCGGGGTGAACAGGATGTCGATGTTCCTGCCTCCATCGAGCTGCTCGACCCAGAATCCCTGCCACTTGTCGATGCTGTAGTTACTCGTGCAGTCGGGGAGAAAGTTGACCGTCTCGTAGACCTCCGACCCGCTGTCCCAGGTGTAGGCATAACCGGTGATCCAGCCGGCGCCGGCCGCGGCGCTGATCGAGATTGTCTGGGCGCCGTCGGTGACATAGGTGTTGCGCCAGTCGCATGTGTAATGAAAAGGGTTGGCGAGCTGGGTCAGACCGCGGTCGTCACCGCTGGGTTGATTGATTGAAACGGCATATCGTTCGCTGTAGCTGACCTCGCCGGTTAACTGTCCGTTGCCGATGTCGAGCACACAGTTTCCGACCGCATTCTGGGCGATCCAGAAGCCGAGACCGGGTGCAAAATCAGCGGGGTCGCCCAGATCAGCGCCGCCCCGTTCGAGCTCGCCGTAACGGATGTATCGCTGGTTGGCAACATCCCACCTGCTCACGCGCCAGTAGGGAAAACCGGGATCGCGGTTGTTGAAGTCATCCTGGAAGAGCGTGGCCGGATCACCGTTCGGCACGGCGACAGGAATGCCGACCATGTTGTAATTAAGCTGTGGAATCGAAACCTGCGCACTGCCCACCGCGAGGTCACAGGTCACGACTCCGCCGTTGATCTGGATGTTCCTGACCGCCACGCCGGTCCAGGCTCCCGAATAGTCCCGGCTGTCGGGAGTGCTGTTGTAGCCGAATGTCAGGTTGTTCTCGTTGCCGGGATATGGATCGCCGGTATCGCCGCGGTTAATGTCCCGCTCGAGGTCCCAGTCGCCGTCCGCCTGTTCGAGGGCAACGAGGTAATGCCCCTGATCCTCATGCCCGGGATACCACTCGTTGTCGTTCTGAGTGCCTTGCGAAGCATTGTCCACATGGTAGATCATGAGACCGCTCGAGGGCAGAGCGGCATCGAAGCCCACCCGCTGCCGGTTTTCAACCAAAAAGTACTCATCACCGTAAACGCCCCTTGTCCACAACAGGTAGCAATCCTCCCGGTTCTCGGCAGGCTGTATCTGGACGTTGTTCAGGTCGTATTCGAGCACGGCAGGGTTGATGAAACCGGCATCGAGCTTGCACCAGGCGTCGAAATGGGACGGACTGTTCCCGCCGCCGTTGTGGCTGCCGGCCGCCATCATCGACCAGTAGCCAAGTCCTTCCGAGCTGTAGTCGCGATCATACACATCGGGCAGTCCGAACAGGGCGTGACCGAGCTCATGTCCGAACACACCTACGCCGCCGTCCTCCGGTTCGGTCGTATATCTGTTTATCCAGACGCCGTCAGCCTGGAAGCGGTATTGGTTCAACGCCCAGGAGTGCGACCAGATCATATCCGGGTCGCCGCCGTGGTTCTCGGCGCCGGGACCGGCATGAACGACGAATATCGGATCGCACCAGCCGTCTTCGTCGTTATCGTACAGTGAATAATCGACATCGCCGTCGGCGGCGTTCACGGCGTCCTCCGTCAATCCCTGGGCATTGCGCGGGTAGGCGCCCAGCCCGTTGTTGTGATCGACGTAGTAGGCGTAGGTCTGCGGCATTCGATACCAGCCGACGGCCTCGCCGATTATGTCAACCTCGTCATAGGAGTTCTCACGATAATATTCCCGCATGCTGCCCGGGTTCAGAGCGCCGAGGCTGAACAGCAGCTCTTCGTAGTGTTCGGTCGGATAGTTGTCCTGGTCGGCGATGTTGTCGCTGAAGTCAACCAGTATCACCAGGACGCGGAAGGTTGTCTGGTCAGCGTTATCGCGACGCAGTCTGCGCATGGCTTTGAACAGGTTCGGTCCCGGTTGATCCACGCCGCGCTCGACCGCCTTTTTGTACCTCGATGACACCTCTTCAAGCCGACCGGCCGCCCTGAGCTTCTCAACGGACTCGGGCGAAAGCGGCATTGCCTGAAGGTTCATCAGGAGAGAGCCGCCAAGAATCAGCAGTGTCGTAAATATGGATAATCTCAAGAGGATTTCCCTGTTTGGCTTGGGTTGTCTACCGGTTTGCACTCAATCGATTAATAAACTGGAGGTCACCCTGTGCAAAGTGAAGGGTCTCCCGTGTGACAAACGAGATTCTTCACTTCGTTCAGAATGACACCTTTGTCTTTCGCTGTTTTTAATCCTGACTTTGTACCAATTATTCATGAAGTGTATGATAATGAAGTATATACGACTTTCACCTGAGCAGAATCATCTTTTTCGTCAGCATTACTCCCCCGTTGGTCATTTTTATGATATACGTCCCCGACGACAGATCATGCGGATGGAAAGTCATGCTGTGATTGCCCGTTTGCATTTGAGCGTCAAGAAGGGTCGCAATCCGGCGGCCGGCGATGTCATAGAGGACAATTGAAACGTGCGTGGCGACGGGTAATCCGAAGGTGATTGTCATCTCGGCGTTAAACGGGTTGGGATAAACCGAGATGATGCCGCAGTTCGCCGGCAGGACACCTGCATGCGCCGAAGGCTTGACCTGCACCGAGCGGTTGGCGTGTCCGGGATCGCCGTACGGCGTTAGCGAAACCGCCCAGTTGTGCGCCAACTCGTTGGCGAAGGCGGGGTCGATCAACTGGAGTGTTGAACCGTGACCATCCGGCTGGAAGGGCCAGGGCGCTTCGTCGTCATAGGCGACCGAGTCGATCAGTTGACCATCACGGTCGAACAGCCGCACCTGGTCGCCGTCGCCGCCCAGTCCGAAGCCAAGGTCGCCGATCACGTTGTCCGCCCCCGGGAAATGACCACAGAAATCATCCACGTCTTCAGCGATCACCAGGTAGCCGTTTTCGCTGATGCGCGTCCGATCGGGGAAGATGAACTCCTGTCCGTCATCGTCATCCCGCAGCATCCAGCCGGCGAGGTCATGGTCTCCCCGTCGACAGTACAGCTCCACCCAGTCGCCGGGATCAAAATCAGGCGAGCTGTTGTAGTTGATCTCGGTGATGGTGATCGTTTCGTTCATGCCTTCGACCGGAGCGAAGTGCGCCCGTACGATCATGTCCCGCCGCAGGATAAAATCGAGGCTGGCGGAGCCCGAATTGATGTCCCCCTCCCAGCCGATGAAGCGGTATCCGGCGAACGGTTCGGCGTACAGGGCGACGCTCGAACCTTCGAAGTACTCGCCCTGCCACGGGTATTCTTCGATAAAGAACGGATTGATCCGCACCCGACCGCCGGCCTTGCCGATCCGCTCGACCACGAGCTCGCGGACATCGCCGAGACCAAACTTGTCGCGCATGTGCTGCATCGCGTAGCGACGACGATGCCTGGCGAAATTTCTCATGCGATTCAAGTGCCACTCCCAGTTGTGATCGTGGTACCACCGCTGTTCATGGTTCGGCATTTCATCGGCGATGGCTCCGCTGAGCAGTTCGATGCGTTCGAGGGCACGCTCGGTACGGAACTGGAAGTTCATCAGGTCGCAGGCGCGCACGATGTAGTCGGCGCGAAAGCGGTCATTCTCAAGCAGGGCGCGAAACAGCCGGGTTGAGTGCGGTGGATTGGGCCAGCCCGGTCCGTGAGGCTCGGTGGCGAGCTCCAGGACGTTAAAATCATAATTATGGCGCAAGCCGAAGCCGAAATCGGTGTCGTACAACAGCCATCGGAAACGCCCGCCCGCCTCTCTGGGACGCCAGAAACGGATATTATTCCCGGGCCAGTCGGTGTTGACGATGTAGATCTCGATCGCCTGGTAGCGGATGAAATTTTCGACGTCCATCATGGACCGCACCGAATCGTATGCGGCGGCTTCGCTCATATCATGATTCAGGACGAAGTCAATCATGGCATCAAACATCCTGCGATCGCCCGCTTCGATATCGCCGTAGTTCTCAACCAGGTCGACATCTTCCCTGTCCACCCCGAAGTGATCCTCGAGATAGTACTCGTCGAGTCGCTCCCGCAGATTATGAATGCCCCAGTAGACGCCGTTGATAAACACAACCACGGGGCGATACGACTGGCGCGACACCCCGGTGTGTGTGACCAGTCCGGTCATCACCCCGTCCCTTATCATGGCTCCATCCCAGTCGTTTCCTGAATTCCTGAGGATGACCGATCTGAAGGAGCTCACCGGATTATCCGGGAACAGCCGGTATTCGATGCGGTCGCAGCCGTAATCGTTTCGTGCCGTGATGCGCAGGCTTTTCTGAGGCAGCGTTCTCGTCCAGCCGCCGAATATCTTGACGCCGGCGTTGATCGAGAAGCCCAGGCGCCGATCCGGTTCGAAAAATTCGATGTAAACCGGCCTCTCCCAATTCTGCCAATAGTTGGCGCCGAAGTGCGGGTAATCGGGTTCGGCGCCGGGGCCTTCGACGTAGATGCCGGACTCCCAGTCCCACAGGTTCGGCGGATCGGTTATGAGTGAAACCACCGGCAGTTCCGTATCGTAGCCGACTATATATGTGCGGCTGACGACCCGGCTGGGCATCATTCCCTCGCGATAACTGGCCGCCCTGATGACGATGACGCTGTCAAGCGGAAGCGGGTCGGTGTAAATGTCGGAAGTGTCAGAGGGAATTGCGCCGTCGGTGGTGAACCGGACGCGAGCGCTGCTGTCGGGACAGGTTATCGTCAGCAGCGTGTTCGGTCGATGGAAGCCGCTTGGCAGGGATAGAACCGGCGCCGGCGCCGGCTGGTGAGGCGGTTCGTCGCCGTTGCGCTCGCCGGGCGTGGGTTGATAGAAAAAGAACCATTCATCTCCGCCGTCGGGGATTCGGCCGTACGAGACATCGGACTCCATCTCAACCGGTTGCGTCCCGTCTATCATCCGTCCTTCCGGATCGGTGAGGACTATCTCCTCGCCGGCGGACCTGATACAGAAGTTCGTGTGCAGCCGGCCTTCAAGCGGAGTGCGATTCTTTCCCGAGGCAAAGATGACCCGGAATTCCCCCGCCTGAATGGCGATATCGGGAAAGATCCATTTGAAGGGTTCATCCGCATCGTCAGAGAGCCCATAACCGCCGACATGGACTTCAGACCGTCCCGTATTGAGGAGCTCGATCCAATCCGGGTAATCGCCGTCTTCATCGGCAACCGTCGAGCTGTTCGCCGCCATCAGCTCGTTGATTGCCAAGCCCTGAGAGAATGCCGTCAACGGACTGAAAAACAGTATCGCCACCGCTGATAATGAACGGGACAAACTCCGGATCTGTAATCCCTTATGTATTCGGACACCCTGGTAAAAATATCCATGTTCCTTGGCCATGTGCATCTTGCTAAATTAATAGAAAAGGTAAATATTGTCAAGGTATCGGTTGATTTATAGGCGGTCTCACGAAGAGGACACTGATAATTGTCAAAATAATGCGTTGGAATGCAATTTCCGTCTCCATTATCGGCTGTTTTTCACCATGTCCGACGATCGATATATGACCCGTTCATATATTTCCCTTGTAATCAAGGCTCATTTTGTGTATCCTTAAACAGGTTTACTGCGGTTGAAACAGAGACGGAAAGATGAATACGGTTACAGCCCTGATCAATATCGGCGTCGTCCTGTTCGCGGTCGGTGGCGCCGACGCCTGCACCAGCCTGCTGGTGACAAGGGGAGCCTCCGCCGACGGCTCGGTGATGATCACCTACACCTGCGACGGCGAATTCCACCCGCATCTCGAATACACGCCCGCTTCTGATCATGCGGAGTCGGATTCGTTCGAGATACGCGACTGGCAGGGAAAGCTGAAGGGAAGGATACACCAGGTTCCTCATACCTACAGCGTGGTCGGTCTGATGAACGAACATCAACTGACCATCACCGAAACCACCTTCAGCGGTCGCAGGGAGCTGCACAACCCGCACGGCATGATGCACTACTGGCACATGATGCGGATCGCGCTGGAGCGCGCCCGCACCGCCCGCGAAGCGATCGATGTGATGACCGACCTGGTCGACCGCTACGGCTACCGGTCGACCGGCGAATCGTTCTCCATCGCCGACGCCAGGGAGGCATGGCTGATGGAGATGATCGGACCCGGACCCGGCGGCGAGGGCGCTCTATGGGTCGCCGTAAAGGTGCCGGACGGCTACATATCGTGCACTGCCAACAAGGCACGCATCGGCGAATTTCCCTTGAACGATCCGGAGAACTGCATCTATTCGGACAACGTGATCTCCTTCGCCGTCGAGAAGGGCTATTACGACCCTGATTCCGGCGAGCCGTTCCGCTACCGCGACGCGTACTGCCCGGCGACGCCGAAGAACCGGCGCTATGCCGACGCGCGCGTCTGGAGCATCTTCCGCAGGGCCGCGCCGTCGATGAATCTCTCACCGGACTACCACCGCGCCGTCAAGGGGGCCAAGCCTTACCCGCTGTGGATCAAACCGGATGAGAAGCTGTCTGTGTCGGACGTCTTCAGCCTGATGCGCGACCACTACGAAGGGACCGATTACGACATGACTAAAGGGGTCGACGCCGGTCCGTACGGCACGCCCAACCGCTGGCGCCCGATCACCTGGACGGTTGACAGCGTCGAGTACAGTTGGGAACGGCCGATCTCGACCCAGCAGACCGCTTTTTCGGTGGTCTCCCAGTGCCGGTCGTGGCTGCCGGACGCGGTCGGCGGCGTTCTCTGGTACGGCCTGGATGACACGTACACAAGCTGCTACGTACCGTTTTACTGCGGAATTAACGCCCTGCCGAAATCCTACACAATCGGCAGCCTGGACGAGTTCTCATGGGATTCAGCCTGGTGGGTGTTCAACTTTGTCGCCAACTTCGCCAACCTGAAGTATTGCCACATGGTAGAGGACATACGGGCGGTTCAACGCCAGCTCGAAGGCGGATTTCTGGCGCTGCAGCCCTCCGTGGAGAAAACAGCGCTCGATCTCGCCAGATCCGATCCGGAACTCATGACGCGTTACCTGACCGATTATTCAGTATCCCGGGGAGAGATGCTGGTCAGGCGCTGGCGCAAGCTGGGCGAACAGTTGATCACCAAGTACAACGACGGTTACATCAAGAACGAAGAGGGGCATCCCGAAGGCAGGGGCTATCCTGAGAGCTGGCGGCGCGAGGTGTTGAAGTCCCGTCCCGATCAGTTCAAGCTGCCGATCAAGAGGGAGAACATCTCCGAATCGAAGCTGGTGGACTGAATCTTATGCCGGGTTCATGGAGAAGTTGAAGCGTCAAGGTCAATTGGATCCCGACGCCAGGGGTGTCGGGGCGTTCGGTGAGGCCGCGCTGATTGAGCGGATCAGTGGAATACTCCCGTCAACCTCTCCGCCGGAAATTATCCTCGGCGTCGGCGATGACTGCGCGGTCGTGAAGATCGACCGGGAGCGCGCCCTTGTTGCGACCGGCGACATCCTGGTTGAAGATGTCCACTTCCGCTTTGAACATATATCAGCATACGAGCTCGGTCGACGGGCGGCTGCGGTGAACCTGAGCGATATCGCGGCGATGGGCGCCAGGCCGACTGTCGCGCTGGTTTCATGTGCAATGCCGGACGATTTTCCGGTTGACCGCTTCGACGACATTATACGCGGTATAAGAGATCAATTGGCGGACAACGAGGCTCATGTCGTCGGCGGCAACCTCGCCCGCACGCCGGACGGACTGACGCTTGACATATTCATGCTCGGTGAGGTGCGCTTGAAACGGATGCTTACGCGCTCCGGCGCCGCAGCCGGCGACAGGATACTTGTCACCGGTCACCTGGGCGATTCGAAAGGTGGATTAATGATTCTTGAGAAGTACAAACGGTCTTATCCCGACCGTTTTGAAAAGCTGGTACGGGCGCATCTTCAACCTGCGCCGCGCATCGAAGCGGGACGCCTGATCGCCGCATCCGGTTTCGCCACGGCGATGATCGACATCAGTGACAGCCTGGCGATCGATCTTCTTCACGTCTGCCGGGCGAGTGACGTGGGGGCGGAGATCGAACTGGAACGAATCCCCGTCGGAGATGAACTTGCGGAGGCCGCTGTCTTTTTGGGTGCGGAGAGCCGCGAAATGGCGCTGTACGGCGGCGAGGACTACCAGCTTCTGTTTACGGTCAAACCTGATACACCGAGGGCGATCCTGGCGGACATCAGCCGCGGATCGGACACGCGAATAACCGAAATCGGGACGATCATCGCGTCCGGTGACGGCTGCCGGCTGGTCGATACGGACGGCGGGCGACGCCCGCTGGAACCTGACGGTTGGGATCATTTCTAAATGGATCCTCTATACAATATAACCGATCTATCCTCCGACGGCCGCGGCGTCACGCGTAACGCCGTGGGACAGGTTGCCTTCATCACCGGTGCGATTCCCGGCGACAGGGTAACGGCGGTTTTCGGCCGCGCCGTACACAAGGGTCCCATCCCCGGACGGGTGAAAGAGATCGTCCATCCGTCGCCTGACCGTATCGATCACCCCTGCCCGCATTACGCCGAAGGCTGCCCGGCTTCGCCTCTGGGGGCGATGCGCTACGAAGCCGAGCTGATCTGGAAACGGAAGCGGATTATCGAAACCCTGCGCCGGATCGGCCGGATAAGCAATCCACCGGTAACCGATCCCCTGCCTTCACCGAAGAGTTGGGGATACCGGGGGCGGGTGGAACTCCAGCTTGTTTGGAAGGACGACAAATGGCGCCTGGCGTACTACGGCCCCGATGGTCCGGTCGCCGTCGGAAACTGCCCGCTCGCCGTTGAAGCGGTACAGAAAGCCCTTAAATCCCTTAACAACGGGCTCGATCAAATCCTTACCCCGGCTCGGTTCCAGCTTGACAACCTGGGCGGATTGATCCGGGAGATGCGCCTCATGGTCCGTGACAACGGGCGGGGCGAGGCAACAGCCCAGCTCTTCCTGGTGTCGCCATCGGAACAGATCACCGAATACCAGCCCCTGGCTCAATGGCTGAACGGCGGCGATCTGGCAGGCTGGCGGATCAGCAGGACGCCGCAAATGGACACGCGCATGATCCTCTCGACCGTCATCGCGGAGGCGGGCAATCCGAAGGTGTTGTTCGAACTGGGCGAATCGAGCCTGGAGGTCGAACCGACGGTCTTCACCCAGGTCAACCGCTTCCTCACCCAAAGCCTGATTGAGATAACGCTGGAGACGATCCCGCGTCGGAGTCGGGTACTCGATCTCTACGGGGGTTTCGGTATGTTCGCGCTGGCGCACGCCATGCGCGGTGGTCGAGCCATGGTGGTTGAGTCGTCGCGCGAGGCGCTCGATGCCGGAAGCGAGTTCATGTCCAGGAATCATCTGGCGGTGAACTATGTCTACCAGGACCTGGATCATCGCCGCTTCCGCTACCAGGACATGAAGCTGTTCGATGCGCTGATCGTCGATCCGCCGCGCTCGGGGATAAGCTCCGGCATCAGGCGCCAGATGAACGCGGCGGCGCCGCGACGGATTGTCTATGTCTCCTGCCATCCGGCGGCGATGGCGCGCGACATCGCCGCGCTGTCAACCTATACCATCGTCTCGATCAATCCTGTTGACATGTTCCCCAACACCCCGGAAATAGAAACGGTCGTGGTGCTGGAGAGGTTGTTCTGAAGGCGTACCAGGTGGAGAACTCTGATATCGAAGGAAAATGGGATGATAATCCTCCGTAGATGTTTAACATCAACCGGGAGTTTTATAATCATCAACCCGATTCTGATGATATCCCTTCTAATTGGGTGTACTTCCGCAATATACATGGTATCAGTAATTGAAAGATCACCCCTGGAAGAGCCCGAGTGGATTACTCATCGTCTTGAGAATGAAATAATTGGAATTGGAAGGGATAGATACAAGAAAAGGGCTTATGACCAGGCAATTCTTGACCTTCAGATGAAGATTGCCAGTGAGATCGGTATAGAACTGAGTTTTCGGAGCATCAGCAAAAGACAGGAAAGCGATGACAGTTACTCCGAGTCGTCCAAAACAGACACGGACATCATTGGTGATGCAATCCTGCGAGAGATACACACAAGTATCACAGGAACCTACTGGGAACACTGCAGAGAGCAAACCGGCCGTAACAGCTTCCATGACTTCTACAGATTCTATGTGAAAGCCAATATCACTCCTGAAATGATAGACACCCTGAGAATCCTGACTGTTGCGGAGAATGAAAGGAGACTGTCCATTATTAAAGGGTATCTGTCGAGCGCTGAATCAGCTTTACGCGATGACGAACCGGCTCATCCGACAGATGGTCTGAGAGATTATGCAAATGCACTTCACATAGCGGATAAACTCTTTTATGAGCGGACTTTATATATACGCAAATGCCTGAATGGAATCAATGATATCATAGAGGGATTCCGAATCAAATGTGTAACGTCGTACAATGAAGTCAGACCCGAACGTCATTACCTGGAATTCAAAGTAGACTGGAAATCGAGGCCTGTCGAAGGGGTTAGAATACATTTCGAGCTTACAAAAGGACATGGTTTGATCGAATCCTCGGCAACAACTGATGATGATGGGATTGTCAAATGTAAAGTGCTTTACACCAGAATGTACGATTCCAACCAGGTAACCGCTTCTTTGGATCTAACCGAGCTGTTGGATGAACTGGCGGATATGAAATCAGAGAGGATCAGATCATTCATAAGGAGGATGATTGGTTCAATTCGGAGTAACGCCTGCCGGGATACGTTTTCGAGCCTTGCACAGAGGGCGAAAGTACTGGGAGGATCACTTGAAATATTAAATGTCAGGCAGGGATCAGCGGGTATATTTTACAAGCGCGTAAGGTATTTGGACTGCAGATTCTTCCTCGAAGAAATCAACGGGCGGGACGTCGAATTTCACAGCTATGATGTGAGTGTAAAATGCTGGTATCAATCCTTGTTTGGCGGTGAAAAGGGTACTGATGAAGCTAAGGGCAGCTTTGAGTTGTCACCGCCCCTGCGACTCAGATATAATGAGAAAAGGAGTTGCCGACTGCCTGATACCGCTCGGATCGCCAGCCTGATTAATGAGGTAAAAGCAGCACATGAAACAGGAATGAAGAAGATAAAAATCAGCCTGATGCTTCATGGTCGCGATGATGCCGGAAATGACCTGGAAGTACCGATATATACCGATCCCATACCCTGGCGAAGTCTATTTGAAAAGTGAACGGCGGCGGGTTACATTTAAACGAACTGGATTGTAATGGATGGAGCAGTAATAAAATCCCGGAAACTTGGTTACCTTGACCGTTATCTGACCCTCTGGATTTTCATGGCCATGGCTGCCGGCGTGGGAATAGGTTGTCTGTTTCCCGCCGTACCGGCAGGTCTCGACAGGATGAGTGTCGGAACAACCTCAATACCCATTGCCATCGGACTGATCCTGATGATGTACCCGCCACTCGCCAAAGTCCGCTATGAAGAGCTTCCGGGCGTTTTCAGAAATGTTAAAGTACTTTCAATTTCGTTGTTGCTCAATTGGGTTATAGGGCCGGTTCTGATGTTTGGATTGGCGATTCTCTTTCTGCGGAATTATCCTCCCTACATGAACGGATTAATCCTGATCGGCCTCGCCCGGTGTATTGCGATGGTGATTGTCTGGAATGATCTTGCCGGAGGCAGCAGAGAATACGCCGCCGGACTGGTGGCTCTAAATTCAATATTTCAACTGTTGTTCTATTCGGTTTACGCCTACGTGTTCATCACATTAATTCCAACCTGGTTTGGATTGGAAGGATATACCGTTAACATTACAATAAGGGATATTGCCAGGAGCGTCTTCATTTACCTCGGTATTCCATTCATAGCCGGATTTCTCACGCGCTACATCCTCGTGAGGCTAAAGGGCGAGGAATGGTACAGACGCGAGGTCATCTCAAGAATAAGTCCGGTGACGTTGATCGCCCTGCTCTTTACAATCATTGTCATGTTCAGCCTTAAGGGCGACATGATCATTCAACTGCCGTTGGATGTTGTCAGGATCGCCATACCCTTGGTCATCTACTTTGTGGCCATGTTTCTGATCACCTTCATTATAGCCGGAATAATGGGCACGGATTATTCCAAATCTGCTTCGTTATCATTTACGGCGGCGTCAAACAACTTCGAGCTTGCCATTGCCGTTACAGTCGCGGTTTTCGGTATTGCTTCAGGCGAGGCTTTCGCCGCCGTTATAGGTCCCCTGGTGGAAGTTCCCATATTAATCAGCCTGGTCTCCGTATCACTGTTCATCAAGAAAAGGTTCTTTACCGATTAAAACCGGTCGGGGAATCGAACTCTCTTTCATGGAGTTGCGGACAAATCAACGAGGCAGTAAAAATGGTCAAGCTTGAGATTCAATATTTCAGAGGATGTCCAAACACCGGTGAATTACTGGACAACCTTGGAGAGGTGGTTGACACGTACGGCGAGCGCGTAGAAATGACTGAAGTACTGGTTGAAGATCCTGAAACAGCGAAACGGGTCGGTTTCAGAGGTTCTCCCACACTCCTGATCGATGGAGAGGATTTTGAGAGACGACCTGTACCGGAGTCACCAAATCTTTCATGCCGGCTATATCCGGAAGGACTGCCGACTGTCGATGAGATCATCACAAGAATTGAACAGGCGTGATGTAAAGCGCACGACTGAAGTCTCATCCTTTTCACAGATAATTCCGCCGGCAGTATCATTGGTGAACTCTTGATCAACATGAGGAAGACCAAATGGCATATAGGAGATTTTCAGGGATTAATTCTTCGTATGTAACGAGGGAAACCTGTTTGATGAGGAATATTGACGGTTTGTCTGTAAATTAACGGTTCACATTCTTCGGCGTACATCTGAATTTCGGGGTGTAGCGCAGCCCGGTAGCGCACCTGCTTTGGGAGCAGGGGGTCGCTGGTTCAAATCCAGTCACCCCGACAGAAGGAAATACTGACACATTATTGCCTGACCATCGTCGCCGCGCCGACGACTCCCGCCCAGTTGCCGAGACTGGCGGGACGGATGTTCAGGGAACCGAGATATGATTTGAAGGCGCGCGCCCGGACCTCTTCCCTGAGCGGCTCCATGAACAGTTCAGACGCATGCGCCACCCCGCCCCCCACAATCACCAGTTCAGGATTGAATATATTCACCAGGCCGGCGACGGCAACGCCGAGCGTCCTGCCGAGATAGGTGAAGACGTCCCGGGCGGCATCATCCCCGTTCCGTGCGATCACGTTCAACTCCTTCAGGCCCGTATCGCTGAATTGCGGGTGATTCTGTTCGATGTAACGTCTGAGTCCCGCCTTGCCGATAAACGCCTCCAGGCAGCCGTGAGCGCCGCAGTTGCATCTCGGGCCGTGGCGGTCGATCGGGATATGTCCGAGTTCGCCGCCGCCGCCGTCGAAACCGCGAATCAGCCTGCCCCCCGAGACAACCGCACCGCCTATGCCGGTGCCAAGCGTTATGGCGATATAGTGACGGCTGCCGCGTGCGGCGCCGCTGAATCCCTCGCCCAGCGCCATGGCGCTGGCGTCGTTGTCCATCACCGTCATCATGCCGGTCAGCTGTTCGATATCCCTCGCCAGGCGGCGTCCTATCAGGATCCCGCAGTTGGGCGCTTCGATCACCACCTCGCGCTCCGCGTCCATCAAGCCCGCCACGGCGAGCCCGACGCCGGCGACATCAACATCGCTCAACCCGCGCAGCCGTTCGGTTATTTCCTTCAGCCTGCTTACGAACGCCGGATAGTCCCGGTCAAGATGGCTCGGTTCGTTCAACTCGCTGGAAAGGGCTCCCTTCTCATCCACCAGCGCCGCCTTGACCCTTGTCCCGCCTATGTCTATACCAATTGATAAACTGCCGCTCATAGAATTTTTACCTCGGTATCCCATTTCCCCTGTCTTGTGGTGAAGAACCTGACTTCAATATGTTCTCCCGGTCGCACTTTTACAAATCTTTGTGCGTCTCTTCCCAGTGCAAGTGAAAAATCAAGGGCGATGCTGAGGAAGGGTTCGATGTCCCGTTGCGAGATCCTCCAGCTCATCTCATCCAGCCGTTCGATAGTGAAACCGCCTCCGGCGAACCGTGACTCGATGCGGTAATTTCCCCATCTGCCGGGAATGAGCGGCCTGAAGTGTACGTATTCTCCGGCCACGGGTTTGATGCCGATGACCTCCTCGACGGCGGTCTGAATGAAGCCCGCCAGCGAAGTGCAGTGAATCATGTCGCCCGTGCTGTTGTCGCCCACCAGCGCCGGTGAACCGTTCTCAGCCTCCGGGATGCCGCCGATTACGCCCGACGACATTACGCGTTCGGCGAGGTTCCCGGTCAGCGACAGGATGCTGTCGTCCTGCCCGATCGACCTGTACATCTCGACCAGCGCGGCGGATGTCCAGAGCAGGACGTCACCCTGCGAGGTCGTGCCGTACGGCGCGTCATCGAGTTGATACTGGTGTGCCGGCTGATATTCGTCCTCAGTTTCGGCAAGGCTTCTCAATCCCGACGGTGTCAGCATTCCGGCGGACGTGAACCTATCCATGTCCCTTAACAGCCTCACCCGCCCGCGACCCTGATACCACGAGAGAGCCAGCGGGATGGAAACGCACCTGGTGGTGTCGCTGACCGGAGGCAGAATTGTGAGCCCGCCGCTCCCGTCGGCATGGTATACGAGCCTGTCCGCCCAGGGCTTATCCCACCTGCCGCCGAGGAAATACATCACCTCCGAAATCGGCAGGGGAATGTCGTAAGTCTCAAGAACCCGGTATGACAGCAGCTTTGGAATCTTGATTTCACCGGCGTGATTGACCTTTCGCCATGTTGCCCCGCGCTGCAGCATTTCAGGGTGAACGTCGGCAATCAGGTTGAGACGTTTATATCCTTTCAGGAAGTTCCTGACGGCATCATATAAAACCTGCGTTTCGATGGTAACTCCCTCCCGGTCGGGAGCCGCAGGCCCGTCCCAGAGGAAGTGCTCATCCGCTCCGCTTACGACCATCCAGTCGTGCAGCCGGTAGCGGGCGGTTCCCAGCAGGTCGCGCACCAGCGCGAGGGCGAACTCATCGTCGCGGACGGTGTCCGCCGCAGTCAACCGGCTGGTCAGGTCTTGGTAGCATAAAGCCGCCAGCCCGGCTATCTCAGGGATGCGGTATTCGATGCCGTCTTCGCCTATCCGACCGGGGAACATCCCGTAATGCACGGAGGTGCTGTCCCTGTTCTGACGGGTTGCTATGGCGTCCAGCATATCCAGAGCCCGCACGGGGTTGCCGTCGGACAGGGCGACGGCATTAAGCGACAAGGCCGTGTGCCAGCCGTCGGGATATGGATGAAACGGTATGCCGGTGATGAGGAAATTCCCGTCGTCGCGCGCCGCGACAAGACCCGCGAACGACAGCCGCGCCCAGGCGAAAGCCTTCTGGAAGCCGGTGTTCCCGCACTCGAAGCTGAAGGTTTCCAGCGTTGAAATCATCCGTTCCCGACGCTCATCCCTCCACTGAACCTCGGTCTCGAAAATCTCCCGGGCGTTGTCCAGCGCGTCATTACGAGTCAGCCCCCAGCCGAAGGCGAAACGTGCCGGTTTCCCGGACTCGTGCACCAGGTCGCCCGCCGCCATGACCTCTGAGATGGACGGCCTTCCGGTAAGCTCACTGACCGGATGCGTGATCCGGATAATCTCGGTCGCCTTGATGATCCTGTTTCCGGCGTCCATCCGTAACGCCAGCCAGCCCCCCGAATGATCGACCCGGCTGACGACAATCGAATTTGCTTCACGAACGAAGCGCGACTCGTATTGCGGCGTTTCCTCCCGGTCCAGGCGGCGGAAATCGAAGTATGGTCTGAGGATGATCCCCTTCTTTCCGCCGGGCTTGACCGTCAGCAGCAGGCCCGTTCTGTTGAGTGGGCATTCGACTGTTTCGGTGACGCCGCTCAGGTACAACCGTTCGATTCGGTCGGGGCGGACGAGGCAGATGTCAGGGTCGTCATCAGCAGGATTACCGTCGGGATCGAGAATCAGCCAGCCGGCAATCAGTTTCCGCTCCCAGTAGCTGAAGCCGTATTCGCTGCGCGCCTGGTTCCTGAACGCATCATCGTAATAGAAGCCGCCGGTCAGGTCGGTAAGGAGGACTTCGCGGTCCTGTCCGGCGTAAACTGTGTCGACAAGCGAATCGAGGAGCCTGTCGCATGGCAATGGTTTCCCGGTGCATCCGACAGTCAGGAAAACAGATGATGCACCAATAATCAATCCCCCCTTTATCAGTATGTTAATCTGCCTCAACATCAGTTTTGACTACTACCTACTTGCATATATAACCGTTATTAAAAAAGTCACAATTTTGTCATTCCCGCGAAGGCGGGAATCCAGATAAGCATTTGATATTACGTAAGTTGCCTGGATTCC
>JALGVR010000140.1 GCA_025774605.1 bacterium
CTTCTCGACGGTCGGATACCTCGCCATGCTGCAGGGCGTAAATGTCCCGGACGCGGTGACGTCGGGCTTCGGTCTGGCCTTCATCGCCTACCCGACCGCAATCAGCGCCATGCCGTTCCTGCGCGAAGTTGTCGGCGTGATCTTCTTCCTGATGCTGCTGACGCTGGGCATCGATTCTGCCTTTGCGATGGTGGAGGCGGTTATTTCAGCGGCGCGCGACCGATGGAACCTGTCCAAGAAGGGCGCCGCCATGTTGATCTGCACGATCGGTTTCCTGTTGGGGCTGCCGTTCTGCTTTGCCGGTGGCTATCACTTCCTGGACATCGTCGACCACTGGGCGTGTGCTTACGGGCTGGCGATCGTCGGGCTTATGCAGTGCATCGTCGCAGGCTGGATGTTTCCGATCGAGAAGCTGCGCGCTTTTCTTAATGAGGTCAGCGATTTCAAGATCGGCAAATGGTGGACGTTCTGCATCCGCTGGCTTACGCCGGCGGTCCTGGCGGTTATGCTGGTTCAGAACCTGTACGCCGAGATAACCAAAGCCTACGGCGGATACCCGGTCTGGTCGCTGTGGGTCGGCGGCTGGCTGGTGACGGCGGTACTGATTGCAGGTTCTCTCTATCTGCAGTATCGTAACAGGGAAGTTGCAACATGAACATCAGCGCGGCAGTACTGGGGATCATGGCAGCCGTTGTGCTGTACGGAGGGGTGGCGCTGTGCCTGGTTGTCGCCCTGAAGTCGAAACGGAAACAGGGGACGGAGAATGAATCGTCCGATTAGCGTCATGGTTCTTGTATCGCTGGTACTTCTGGCGATTGGGAACATCTTCCTGGTCGGTTGTGAAGGCGAGAAGCCCGGGCCGAAGTTGATCGACCTCACCGACCGCGATTGCTTCTATCTTGAAGGCGTCGTGATTTTCGATCAGGACGTTGACAGTTCGGTTGTAGGCGACGTGCTGAGGGATCTCTTCTACAGGTACATCAGGATTGATTTCAGCGTGGAGAACAAAAACGGGGTGTTCACCGGCACCGTCGACACCTCTCTCCATGCCCGGCCGATCCTGTGTGTGCTCGGATCTGACATCGAAGCGCGCGATGACTACTACCAGTTCAAACAGTTCTGTGGACCCTGGTCATACTATTACAAGATACGGTGCGATCGGCTCAGTCTGACCGACAGTGACGGAATTCCCTACAGGAGACTGAGTATTTTGGAACACCTGAATGTCAATTCACAGCTGTATAAGGGCGCCGGGGAGCTCGCCGGGCGCAATCACATTCAGAAGATCATGTTTGACAAGGTCAGCTTCGGGGGATCGGGCAGAATTCATCTGCACAAGTTCTTCGACTTCCAGTAAGTCGCCTAAACGCTGATCAATAAACGGTCCGGGTAAATGGTGCAGTTAACTCGATGACTTTATGTCTGACGCCTGGAGGGCGGACGTTCCTGTCCGTTCGCAAACCTGTACTGTTATTGCACAGGTCCGCCGGGAATGTTCATCCTCCAGGCGGGAGTCAAGGTTAAACTGCACCCCTTGGTGAAAGAAGTGAGTACTCTGTATTGAGGGTCAGGATAAATCAAACTGTGGTTCAATAATGGAATTTCGAGAGCCGCTTGATGATCTGGTCAACCGCCCGGAGAAGTTCACGACAGGTCTGAACTTCCCGGCGCCGGAACGGATCAGGATCTACGACTCAACGTTGCGCGACGGTGAGCAGATGCCCGGTGTGGCGTTCTCACCCGGTCAGAAATATCAGCTTGCCAAGGCGCTGTCGGACATCGGCTGCGACATAATGGACCTTGGCTTCCCGTTCGCGGCGATTTCGGACCGGCATGCGCTGCAGCTGATAGTCCAGGGAAAACGGATGGGTGAGATACGGGAGGATGTGGAACTGCTGGTGATGTGCCGGTCGAATAAAAAGGATATCGACGCCACCATCCAGACCCTGCGGGCGATCGACGTCAACATCAACGAGGTGACGTTCTTCATCTTCACGTCCGGCTCCGATTTGCACCTGAAGTACAAGATCGGCAAAACGCTGTTGCGGCGGGAGGGACGTGACATCTCCGAATGGCTCGATCTGCCGGTTGAGTTCTATCGCCAGGCAAACGTCCGGATGATGTGCGAGGCTATCAGCTATGCCAGGGAACAGGGTGTCGAGGCGGTCGAGTTCGGCGGCGAGGACGGCAGCCGCGCGGATCTGGAATATACCATCGAACTTGCCAGGGCGGGTTACGCGGCGGGTGGCACGCGCTATTCGTTCCCTGACACGGTCGGCTGTTTCACGCCCGAGGGCGTCGACTATTACATGCCGCGCATCGTCAGGGAATTTCCCGGGCAGGACCTGGTCTGTCACTTTCACAATGACTTCGGTCTGGCGAATATCAACACCATCCGCGCCATGTCCCACGGGATCAACGTTCCGACCTGCACCGCCAACGGCATGGGAGAGAGAGCCGGCAACGCGCCGCTTCACCAGGTGGTGATGACGTTGAAACAGCTGTACGGCATTACGCTGCCGCACTTCAAGTATGAGAACCTGCGTGAGCTCAGGCGGATGGTGGAAAGTTTCTCGGGCATTCCGGTCTCGGCGCATGAGCCGATCATCGGCCAGGGCGTCTTTACGCACGAATCGGGGATTCACACCGCCGGGCTGCTCATCGATCCCTCGATCTATCAGGTGATCCCGCCCGAGATGGTCGGCGCCAGGATCCGCTATGTCTTCGGTAAGCATACCGGACTGGGCGCCGTCAAGGCTGTGCTGGAGAGACCCGAATACCGCGCCGGACTGGAGCGCGACGGGGTGGAGGTCAACGACGAACTCATTGAGGCGGTCACGTTGTTCGTCAAGGATGCCCGGCAGAAGAGAACCAGGTCGGATCAGTTTACTACGGTTAATGAAGCTTATTACCGTGAATACAATAGGTTGGGAATTTCCGAGCTGCGATTGGTCGAGCTTGCCTCGACCATAGGTCGGATGCTTAACGAGGGTGTTTTGCCCCAGGTTAATGAACCAAATGCCGGTAAACTTCCGCCGGCAACTGAAATATCGAGGGAAAAGGAGGAGGCGAAATGAGTCTTGACTGGCTGCCCCGCGAGGGAGAACTTAAGGACCACGACCTGTGGACGGACGAATTTCTGGGCGGTGAAGCGCCCACGGTTCGATACGAGTTGAAACCTGTAATCGGACCCGATGGTGAACCGCTGGATGGTCTTTACAGCGCCTGGATCATCCTCGACAATCCGAAGCAGTTCAATTCCTATACGACGCGGATGGTCAAGGGCGTCATCAGCGGTTTTCACCGCGCTTCGATGGATCGGCGGGTGGTGGCGGCGGTATTCACCGCGGTGGGGAACCGGGCTTTCTGCACCGGCGGCAACACCAGGGAGTACGCGGAGTATTATGCCGGTCGTCCGACCGAATATGGGCTGTACATGGACCTGTTCAACGGCATGGTCGACGCGATCCTGAACTGCAAGAAACCGGTGATCTGCCGGGTCAACGGGATGCGTGTGGCGGGCGGTCAGGAGATCGGCATGGCTTGCGACCTTGCCGTTGCCGCTGATACGGCGATATTCGGACAGGCGGGACCGCGCCACGGTTCCGCGCCGGACGGCGGATCGACCGACTTCCTGCCCTGGTTTTTAACCATCGAACAGGCAATGTGGAACTGTGTCTCATGTGAAATGTGGTCGGCTTACAAGATGCTCCGACTGGGGTTGATCTCCAAGGCTGTGCCGGTGTTGAAGGAGGGCGACAAGTTGGTGCGCAATCCGTTGGTGATCACGGATCGTTATGTTGATGACGGGGAACTTGTCTACGGCGAATTTCTCCGTGGTGATGCCGCCAGGTCAGCGAAGGACTTCCTGAAATCAGCCGAATATGATTTCGGTGAGCTTGACGCCGAGGTCGACCGAATCATCTGGACGTTCACGAATCTGTTCCCGGGCTGCCTGATCAAGTCGATCGACGGCATCCGGATGAAGAAGAAGTTCTTCTGGGATCAGACCAAGCTTGCCAACCGCCACTGGCTGGCGGCGAACATGGCGACTGAGGCGTTCCTCGGCTTCCATGCCTTCAACACCAAGAAGATAACGGGCAGGGATGTGATCGACTTTGTCAAGTACCGCCGGTTGCAGGCGGAAGGGCATCCCTTCAACGAGGATTTCATGGAAGCCGTGCTGGCAGAGCCGAAGGCTTGACGGCGACCGGGGAGGGTGGATACTTTTGTCTGCCACCTGGTCGCTTTCAAGGATCATCACAGCTCGGACGCCGGCTTGAAGGAGACCTGTCATCTGCTGCGGACGCGGTTGAGACCGGGCGCGGCGGAACAGATCGTCGAGTCGCTCTATCGCCTGGCGTATCTGCACGGTCTGGATTTTAAAGAACGCCGCGGGGTTGAGAGGATCGGTGAATACCTGGGGCTGTTCTCATCGGAGATTCGTATTGCCGAGTCGACGGCGAAGAGATCAGCAGAGAAGAAGGGGGATTGACCGTGAAGATCGAAATCAAACACGACCTCGGCAGGGATAAGGCTGTCGAGAAGATCGACGGATTCCTCGACGGGCTGGCGGGGCGCGAACTGCCGGCCGGGGTCAGGATCATCAATCCGAGGAGGAGTTGGTCGGGAAACGTCATGACCATCTCCTTCAGGGCGAAGAAGGGTCTGCTGGGTGTGGAGATCAAGGGTCGCGCTGTGGTTGAAGATGACCGCGTGTTGATCGAGGTGGACATTCCGGCGATTGTGACGACATTCGTCAGCGAGGAAACCATCCGGACGACGTTGACGCAGAAGGCGGAGGCGTTATTGATCGAAGGCGAGTGAAACGGCAATAAAACTGTAAATGGAGTGACTGATGGGAATATTGGAGGGAAGAACCGCGATCGTGACCGGTGGTTCGCTCGGTATCGGCGCGGCGATTGCGCTTGAACTGGGTTCGGACGGCGCCGACGTGGCGCTTAACTACCGCAAGCATTCCGATGAGGCTGAAGCGGTGGCGGTGAAGATCCGGGATATGGGTCGGAAAGCCTTGGTTGTGCGGGCGGATGTATCGTCTTTCAATGACGCCCAGGCGATGGTCGACAGGGTGGTTTCCGAGTGGGGGAAGGTTGACATCCTGGTCTGCAACGCCGGCATCAACTGGGACGGCGTGATCTGGAAGATGACTGAGGAGCAGTTCGATACCGTACTGGATGTCAATCTGAAGGGTTATTTCAATTACATCCGTGCGGTGGCGCCGGTGATGCGTGAAGCGCGTTACGGCAGGATTGTATGTCTGACGTCGATAAACGGTCTGCGCGGCAAGTTCGGACAGGCTAATTACGCGGCGTCGAAGGCTGGAATAATCGGTCTGGTGAAGACGGCTGCCAAGGAGTTGGGCGGCAGGGGCGTGACTGTGAATGCTGTCGCGCCGGGGCTGATACTGACCGACATGATGGAGGCGATGCCCGAGGAGGCGAAGCAGGCGTCGTTGAACGAGACGGCGCTGAGGAAACTTGGCGAACCGGGGGACGTGGCGCACGTGGTCAGCTTCTTCTGCAGTGACCTTGCCGGGCATGTGACGGGCGAGGTTATCAAGGTTGATGGCGGGCAGTATATATAGGTTTTTAAGGAGACCCCCCCTTAGTCCCCCCCTACTTTGTAGGGGGGGGAGATCGGCAGTCATTCCCCCTGCTCTGTAGGGGGGGGAGAGTCATTCATTCCCCCCTGCGAAGTAGGGGGGAAATGAAGGGGGGTTACCTTACTCTGTAGGGGGTGAGAGTCATTCATTCCCCCCTGCAAAGTAGGGGGGAAAAGAAGGGGGGTTACATTATGAGAAAAAAGAATATAGATCAGTTGCCACCAGTCACGGATGAATTACGAAAGCGCGCCCGTGAATTGCGTGATAGCAT
>JALGVR010000141.1 GCA_025774605.1 bacterium
CCTTCGCGGGAATGACAAAATTGTGACTTTTTTAATAACGGTTATATATGCAAGTAGGTAGTAGTTATAAAGCGAATCTGTCATTGCGAGGAACGTAGTGACGAAGCAATCTCCTCATAGTAAGCTATTGAGATTGCTTCGCTTCGCTCGCAATGACAACGATATTTACTACAACGATGCTTACTACAACGATGCTTACTACAATGATGTTTACTACAATGTAAGACTATAATAGCTACTTAGTTAACACTCTCAAAGATCAAAAATATCGGGCTATTGGACGGTATGTTATACTCGGTTTCTTCGTTCAGAGATGATAGCGGAGATGCGGCCTCAAGGGATTGTCTTACCAATGGAAGATAAAATCAGCATCAAACCTTCCTCCACCCTGATCCGGATTCTTCGGCTGATGCTCTTGCTGACCGGCTTCCTGATGGTTGATTTCGGTGAGATATATGCGTTACCGGAAAGGAAGATCAACGCCGGCGACGCGGAAGCTTTAGACGAATTCGGTTTGTCGGTTTCCATCAGCGGCGATTACGCCATCGTCGGCGCCAGGCATGAAAGCCCGGGAGGCGTTAACGGCGCCGGATCGGCATATATCTATCACCGCTCCGGCAACAACTGGACGCAGCAGGCGAAGATCGTCGCCGGCGACGCTGAAGAGGAGGACAGATTCGGTAAATCGGTCTCCATAAGCGGCGATTACGCCATCGTCGGGGCATTGTGGGAGGACCCGGGGGGGCTTGACAGAGCCGGATCGGCATACATCTTTCACCGATCCGGAGAAAACTGGACGCAGCAGGCGAAGATCACCGCCTCCGATGCTGAGAGCGGCGACTGGTTCGGCGTGGGTGTCTGCATAAACGGCGATTATGTTGCGGTGGGAGCGAGATACGAGAACCCTGGAGGTGTGGACGCCGCCGGATCGGCATACATATTTCATCGTTCCGGGGAGAATTGGACTCAGCAGGCAAAGATAAACGCCAGTGATGTCGAATCGTGGGACAGCTTCGGCGTATCGGTCTCCATTAACGGCGACTATGTCATCGTCGGAGCGCCATGGGAAGATCCGGGCGACGTCAGCAGAGCCGGTTCAGCCTATATTTTCCACCGATCCGGCGAAAACTGGACGCAGCAGGCGAAAATCACCGCCGCTGATCCGGGAACCGATGATTATTTCGGCAATACTGTCTCCATCAGCGGTGATTATGCCCTTGTCGGAGCACAATACGAAGATCCGGACATCTACAACGCCGGGTCGGCTTACATCTTTCACCGTTCAGGCGCAAGCTGGACGCAACAGGCGAAGATCGGCGCCGCTGATGCGGGTTCAAGTGATGAATTCGGCGGCCTGGTCTCCATAGACGGAGATTATGCGATTGTCGGCGCCAATAACGAAGACCCGGGAGGCGTTTACAACGCCGGATCGGCTTACATCTTTCACCGTTCAGGCGCAAGCTGGACGCAGCAGGCGAAGATCAGCGCGGGTGATGGTGAAGATTCAGACCATTTCGGATTCTCGGTCTCCATAAACGGTGATTATGCGGCTGTGGGAGCCTGGGCAGGGGATGCGGGAGAAGTTCAGGACGCCGGTTCCGCCTATATTTACAGGCACCGCGTCAATCACCCCATCCCCCGCAGTCAATACGTCATGATGGGCATACCCTGCACCGTTGACAACGGCGACGCCGGCACGCTGTTCCAGGACGATTTCAACGACAGCGCGCCCGGTCATCCCAGGTGGCGGGTGAGCAGATACGACGAGATAAACGGCTGGTACGTCCGTTACCAGGAGGGACCCCACCAGGGGGTCGATCCCTTCGCTCCCGGGCTCGGTTTCTGGATTGTGCAGTCGGTGGTCAGCAACTGTACAATCGACGTCGAGGCGGATCACCTGACCGACTTCGAGGCTGAGGATCAAACCTTCAGCGTCCCGATCAGCCGTGATCCGGCCGGTGAATTGCGCGGACTGACCCAGATCGCCAACCCCTTCCACAACAGTTACGACTGGAGCCAGACAACCATCACCCACAGCGTGAGCGGGACGGTTCCCATCGCAACGGCGGCGGGCAACGGCTGGATGGACGGTCACCTCTACGTCTGGGATCCGGACCAGGGTCAGGCGGGCGCATATATAACCTACAACTTCGACGGTGGAGACCCCAAGTCGATGGCTGTCTGGTCGGGGGGATGGGTTGAGTCGTACACATCGGATGCCGATCTGACGGTCAATTTCACCCAGGCCGGTGTCGGTGGAATGCCGCGCACCCCCGGCGGTGAAGGAGGAATACCGGACCGGGACAGCGAGAAAGGCTGGTCGTTGCAGCTCGCGCTGCATTCAATTGACGGCGGGTACTGCGATCCCGACAACAGGGCGGCCGTCAATCCGCATTCCGAAGATGGCTGGGACATGTACGACGCGCGGGAGTTCACGCCGATGAGCCCGGCGTATGTTCACCTCTATTTCGACCACGAGGACAGGGGGTTCAGACCCGGCAGGTACACATGGGACTGCCGTTCCACGGATTTTGATGACGGGAAGACCTGGAAGTTCACGGTCAGGGTTGTGAACCTGCCCGACCGCGAATTCATCCTCTGCTGGCACGGGGTCGATAAAATCGACCGACGGTATTGCTTCATGTTGGAGAACGAAGCCGGCGGGAGGCTTTGTAACCTGCGTGAAACCGGGGAATACAGATTCAGGAGCGGCAACGTCGACATCCAGGAGCTCAACTTCCGACTTGTCGTGACGGAGGCGACGCGAGGTGCTTCAGACCCGATGGCTACTGAATTCGGCATATTATCAGTCCAGCCCAACCCGTTCAACTCGCAGACAGTAATCAACTATGCGACGCCGGATTACGCGCTCGTCAAACTGAATCTGTATGACATCACCGGGCGGTATATCCGGTTCTCCGGGTCGGAGTGGGTTTCTGCAGGAGATCATCATGCCGTTATCAATGGCGATGATCTGGCTGCGGGGACATACGTTGTAAGGCTCGAAGCGGGCGGCAGGAAATTCGAGCGCAAGATCCAGCTGGTGAAGTGATCCCATCATATGAACGCCTTGATTCATCAAACAATCAATCATCCTGCCGCCTGCCGTCACTGGATCATAGTCTTGATCCTGATGGCTGCGACCGCGGTTCCTGCCCAGGAGCTCGATCCGGCCTATCACGATCTGGATGAGATCGATTCCGAACTGGCGAGTCTGGCAGAGGATTTCCCCGACTGGGTAACCGTCGACTCGATCGGTCACAGTTCCGAATACGGTTTACCGATAATGATGGCTAAGCTGTCGGACAATCCCGGGCGGGACGAGCCGGAGCCGGCGCTGCTCCTTATCGGTCAGATTCATGCCGAGGAGGTCATCGGCGTTGAGATAGTCCTGAGGCTGATGAGGCAACTGCTTGAGAACCTCGACCGGGATGAATGCCGCCGCCGCCTGGAGGGTCTCGAACTCTACTTCATTCCCACGGTCAATCCCGAGGGGTTGAGGGTTGTGCACTCCGGTCAGGACGTAACCTTCCGCAAGAACTGCCGCGACAACGTCGGCGACGGTCGTTTCCGTTACCTTCAGGGTATCGGCGGCGATTCGTCGGGCGTGGATCTGAACCGCAACTTCAGCCTTCACTGGGACCGGGGGGACACGCTGTTTCAACCGCTGAATAACGAATATATCTATAACTACTATCGCGGTCCGGAGCCGTTTTCCGAGCCGGAGACGAGGGCTGTCCGCGACCTGATTCTGAGCCGACGGTTTATCTTTTCAATCAATTATCACAGCTCCCGATCGGGTCACAATTCCGAGCTGGTCATCGAACCGTGGTACTGGGACGGCAGGTATCCGCCGGACGATCGCGCCATTAATGCTCTGGGTGATACGCTGGCGGCGCTCATCCCCAGCGCCAACGGCGAATGGTCGTACGATTGCGTCCGCAGCGGGCAGCGGGTGGGGCAGGAACAGGAATGGGCTTACCAGGCTGCGGGGACGTTCATGTATCTGATTGAAGCGGGCAGAAGCATCCAACCCGATTCAACCGGACTGGAAGCCGTCGTGGACGCCAATCTCGACGCGGCATTCTTCATGATGGACCTGGCGCTTGGTCAGGTTGGTTTACCGGGATTTGGGATATTGTCGATAAATGTCGTCGATGCGCGTTCCCAGGAGCCTCTCGAGTCATTTATAACCGTGGAAGAGCTCGATGATCCGGTGTTGGAACCGCGCCGCACTTCCGAATTGAACGGATTGTTCTGCCGGCTCATGCCTGCCGGGGATTACGGGGTGAGCATAACGCAGTACGGATACGATCCGATCAGGTTCGATTCGCTGGAGATCACCGACGGCGGGATTGTTGAGCTCCAGGCGAGGTTGGAGCCGCTGGGAGCCGTGATTTGTCATCTGCACAGCGAAGACATCCGCAACGGCGAGGCAGTCGAGGCGCTGGTCACATTTACAGACAATCTTGGCGGCGCGCACCCGTTCAATCTGGAGGATGGACAAAGCGACTGCGAGCTGATGCCGGGGGTGTACGAAATGGAGGTCAGTTCGCCGGGCTACGTTCCGCTGGTCGAGCGGATCGAATTTGATGGCGATATGTATCGAACGTTTTACATGTTTCCATCGGCGGTTGCCTACCGCGAGGATTTCTTTGCCGACCGGGGCTGGCAGCGCGGAGGACTCGGAGAGGATTGGGGGATCGTAAATCTCCGGGATGGACGGGCGCTGACCGAAAGTCCGAACGGGGCATATCCGAACAACATGGAAGCCTGGCTGTTGCTGGACACGGAGGTTGAAATCGCTCCGGACATAATGACTGTAGTAGAGATTGTTCACCGACCGTATTTCGAACCCGGCAGGGATTTCGGGCTGCTGGAAGCGGTGCATCCCGAGAGCGGCGAGATCGTCACACTTGCGACGTTCAGCGGTTTCCCGGCCGGCTGGAAGACCACCAGGCGGCGGGTTGTGATCGATGCGCCGGGCGGGCTCGTATTGGGTCTAAGAACAACTTCGGACAACCGCGTCAACGAGGACGGTTGGCTGATCGACAGGATTTCGGTTTACCAGTCGACGATCCCCTACTCGACGCCGCCGCAGGCGTCATTCCCGGATGATTTTTCCCTGACTTCCTATCCGAATCCGTTCAACAGCAGCGCCCGGGTGGTAATGTATCTGCCGGTCGCCACATACGGTGCGCTCAGCATATACAACCCAATGGGTCGCAAGGTCGTCTCGCTGGCGGACGGCTTTTTACACGCAGGCGAGCACAGCTTCCTGCTGAACGGGACAGGCTTCCCTTCAGGTCGGTACTATCTGTGGCTGAACACGCCGCAGCAAAGATTAATAACGAAGATGGTGATTATAAGATGAGAATATGGCTGAAGGGTGAGTGGCACGGGTAGCTATGCTATCCGGGTTTCAATGTAACCATATCTTATACCGAGTATATTCTTTGTAACCCCCCCTTAATCCCCCCCTACTCTGTAGGGGGGGAGAGTGAGACATTCCCCCCTGCAAAGCAGGGGGGAAAAGAAGGGGGGTTACCTTATGGTAAAAATGAATATATCAGTTACCAACGGTCATGGAGAACTACGAAATCGCGCCCGTGAATTGCGCGATAACATGACCGATGCCGGGCGACGTTTATAGCGGCGAATCAGGAGCTGGAAACAGGGTAACCCCCCCTTAGTCCCCCCCTACTCTGCAGGGGGGGAAAGTTGGGTAATTCCCTTACTCTGTAAGGGAAGGAGAGTAAGGCATTCCCCCCTGCAAAGCAGGGGGGAAAAGAAGGGGGGTTGCCCTATAATAAAAATGAATATATCAGT